>JAFUYP010000082.1 GCA_017470535.1 Ruminococcus sp.
CATAACATTTTTACATATTGTTCGAATGACTGCTTTGAAAAATCATTCATTGCGGTCTTTTTGGTGTGCCTGTTTTTTCATTTATTAAGATTTTGTAAATCATTCATTTTCGGACTTGACTTTTATTTGCAGGTCTTCTTCCTCCTATTCCTAAAGCTCTCATACAGCCACTCCTCAAATTCCGCAGGTGTAATCTCCCCATTCTGGCACCTGTCCCTCATCTCGACTGCCTTGTAATTCCACTCTTTGAACTTGTCGGGCTTAATTTGATTGACCTTCGTTCTCGCATAATATCTCTTGTAATACTTGCGGAACAGCGCAACAGCTTCATCAGTTTTCAGTCGCTCGTCATATTTCCTCTGCGCTCCGATCTGCTGACAGGTTCTCGTCTGCCCCTCACGAATTCGGTTGCAGAAATCGGAAACGTAATTGCCCTTGACGATAAAATATCTACCGCAAATCTTGCACTTGTGCAGCCTTGTGCCATACTCTAACATCTTTGTAAATTCAAGCTCCAGCATATCGTGAATGGTGCTGACACGGTACTCCACAGCCATAAACCTCGGGGCGTGATAGAATAATTGCACCCTGTCCGCTTCAAGCCCCAGCGCTTTTTCAAGCGGGCTCTTTTTGTTTGTGGGCTCATAGCTTGTGAGCCTTTGAGCGATCTCGGACGTATCAATATTTCCCCGTTTCAAGTACCTCGGATTGAGATTGCCGTTCATTGTAAAACGCTCTTCTCTTATGAAATCTGTCGGAGTTCCATAGACATCGGAGTAAAGCGAATACCGTTCGCATGGCAAGAATTTTGACAGCTCGTCGGGGTAGAATTCTTCATCAAATACAAACTCAATTCGCCGCAGCATTTCTTTTTGTATCTCGGTGATGTAGTGAATATACATCGGGATCGAATTTTTTGTAGAGTTCTCAATATACGGCGGAAAAATGCTGCTGTAAACAGATTGGTACAGATACCTGTCCATACTTGATAGCGTGCGCTCCATATTGCTGCTCTCGGCTTCAAGTACCTCGTCTTGGTTACGGACTATGTCCTCTCGTTTTTTGCCGCAGCTGAATAACGCCCCTAAAAGCAAAATACCGTCCTGCTCTTTTGTAAAATCGGTGTAGCAAAAGTCAAGTATTCCCTCACCGACAGTGAACGAAACATCAAGCCCCGTGAAAGCATACATCTTCCACGAGGGCGCTCTGCTGCTTCTTGAACTGAGAATAAATGCGTCACGGTAAACAAAATCTCCCTCAGCATTTATGATGTCACGTTCATCGACAGGCGCAATTGGCTCACGGTTTTCATCATCATATTCATTGACTTCGTACCGGCTTGTAACACGCACAGTCAAGATTCGCTCCTCATCATCAAGGAAGACCTTGTTGTTAAATCCGTCAAATGAAATGTCGGGGCGGTTAGCACGAATCGCATGATAAATCTCCAACGGTGTGTATTCGTAGGACTCTCTTTTCATTTTTGTACCTCCGATTTTGGACAATAATAATTTCAAAACTTAATCTACAATAATTGTAGTTCTAATAATTATTGTACAAAACTATTGCAATTCTGTCAAGTGGGTGATATAATAAAGATGAGCTCAAACAAATGTTCCGGAGCAAAAACCTGGGAGGTGAGAAAAATGTCTTCGGTACAAAGATCGGGTTTTGTACCTTTTTAAAGCTGACACATAAAAATCTCAAATGGTACATTTTTGTGGTTTTGTACCTGGCTGTAGATGATGTGAAAAGTTTTCAGCCCATACGGGCTGACAGTAAGATAATTGTAAATAGTGGTTTGTGACAATATCAAGCGAGCCATAGATTTTGTACGTACAAAATCACGCTGTTCCGACAGACCTCTGTCTGTCGGGCGCTAAAAACCTTACAGCTTTTGCGAACAGCGGCTCGTTGGGAGAACCCAAACCCCTGAAACGCAAGGAGGAACGCTTATTGAAAATTGAGGAACAAAAGCATGAGAAAAAGTACAAACGCAAGGGACACAGAAAGGAGGTATTGTACAAAGACGACGAGTGGGAAATAGTAAAAGCGAACGCTGCTAAAATGAATTTATCCACAACAAGATACATTGTGAAGATGTCGCTTAGTGATAATTATATGCCGCATGATATTTTTGATTTTGCGGGATTGATTAGTCAGCTTTCAAAAATAGGAACAAACATAAACCAGCTTGCAAGGAAAGCGAACACGATAAACAACATCTATGCCGAGGATTACGAGCATATGCGAAAGGAGTACAGCAGCCTTTGCCTTTTATTAAAACAAAAAATATCCATGTTACGCCGAACCGCAGCCTGAGATATATCTGCGACCCTGCAAAAACACAGAATGGTTTGAATATCGTGTCGGTAAATTGTATGCCCGACGCTCGCAACGCTTATCTTGATATGAAGCAGGTGTATGAATACTATTCCAATCGCAAGTTTAATGAGCCGATGCCCAAAAGCGGTAAGGCAAAGGTCAAGCTGATCCACTACATTCAAGCCTTTGACCCGAAGGACAATGTCAGTATTGAAACTGCACAGCAGATAGGTCTTGACTTAGTCAAGGAAATGTTTGGAGAAGATGTGCAGGCGGTTATTGCAACACATGACGATACGGGGAAGATTCACAATCATATCGAGATCAACGTCTATGACCTAAAAGGCAGGCATTTTAGCTCCGACAAGGCTTCGCTTAATAAGATAAAAAAGCTGTCGGACGAGATTTGCAAGCAGTACGGTATCAAGCCTTTTGATCGTGAGAACTATGTCCGTAAACCAATAATCAGCGGTTATCACGAATGGATAAATCTGAAACGTGGTACGTCTTGGAAGCAGATGATTCGTAATAAGATCGACGAGCTTATCACCATTGCCGACAGCTTTGATGATCTTCGACAGCGTATGGAGCAAGAGGGTTTCACCTTCAAGGACGGAAAGTATATTTGTGTTAAAGCTCCCAGTCAGCAGAGAAATGTGAGGCTGAAAACGCTGGGTGATAATTACACTCCCGAACGGATAGAAAAGCGTATTGCTGAACACAAGCAGACAGGTGTGGCGATATTTGCAGAGCAGTTCCAATCTGTTGCAATACAGATAAATCAAATCGCAGGGGCTTACAGCAATAATTCAACTTTAAACCATGTAAATGGTAAGTTTATGCAGATATATATGATTATCATGCAGGAAAAGATCAATAGCTTCGGTGTGCTGCAGGGAAAGCTTTCAGGTGCGGAAAAAAAGTATGCTGACCTTACTCAGAGGGTACAGGAGCTGAAAGAAAAAATTGAAACTACAACCGAGGAGATAAAGCTTGCAGAGCATTACTTCAATGATATGGGTGTTATGCAAAGGAGATTTCCGAAGAAGGACGAGGACAAGGCTGCTGTTGCTATCGTAAAGCAGCATAGTTTCAAAAAGAAAGAAGATATTTCTGTATTGTTGGAACAGCTTGAAAAATATCAAACTGAGCTTGCAGTATTAAACGAACAGCTATCGTCCGCAGGCGGTGAGGTGAGAAAGTACAAGGTGCTGAATGACATCTATGACAATATGACTACCAAAGAAGACTACATATCCCGTCTGGTTAGAGAGGCAAAGGACAGAACTACCTCGGAGGAATGGAACAGTATGCTAGACGAGCAGAGGTCAATAATTCTTTCGGAGCTTGATAAAAACATATCATATCCTATGACGGTAATGGAGAAAAAGCTGAGGGATAAACTCAAAAAGCTTTTGAATATGAATGTCGAACCCTATGAGATAGAGCAAGTCATAAGGGCGCTTGCAATCATACGAATTGATAAAATTGATTCAATAGAAACAGCTCACACACTCTCGGGCAGAATGAAAATCTCTGCTGCTAATGCCAATGATTTTACAAAGCGAGCATCATTCTTGCGCAGAAGTCGGGACTATGATGATCTGATAGAAGCGGTACGCAATATTGATATTTATCCGCCTGAAAAGAAATTGTCCGAAGAAAAGAAAAACCCGCCCAAGAAAAAACACGGGCGGTAAAAGAAAAAATATATGGGGTGATTATTATGTGCTATTTATTGCTGTTCTAACAGATAGGAACAGCTTGTGGACAACAAAACTAAAACTATGAAAGGAAATATTATGCCAAGAAAGATAACAAATGATGATCTAAAAAACAGACGTGATTTGTGCATGATGAAGATCAGACTGAATCAGCACAATATGAAAGAAACTAATGACAAGTACAGCGAAACCATTGCCGAGCTTGAAGCGAGAGAAAAGCGCAGGCAGGATATTCTGATGAAAACGCTGTTTGATGCTGCTGTCCCATACTTCGGGATAAACATTTCCCCCGAGGAGCTTGCAGAAAAGTTCAAGTGGATAATGGACAGTGACCGCAATAAGGGTGCTGTAAATATACTAAGGCAGCTTGAGGAGGAACGTGTTAAGCAGATAGAGGTAGCGGAGGCTGAGCGAATCAGCAAGCTGCGTGAGGGGCATAGTACGTTGTTTGAGAAAATAGACGAGCTTGAAAGTGAGCTTTCCAATATCTCGTCAGCTTCAGAGGTTTCCGAAACATAACAAAAATCGCAGTATCGCCAACTGCATTTCTAATTGATGCGTCATCACCATGCAAAAATATATATTCACCATTACAGTAAGCAACCGGTTTAGGACGGGCTGATCTTTCGCAGCATTTCGCCACGCTGTGTATTCGCCTGTTTTATGATAGTCATAAATAGATCAGATCAGCTAAAGTCCGCAGTTTTATGTAAGGAAAAATTTGAGTAAGGTTTTAGAAACAAAAACAGAATTTACACAACAACAGATCGAGATGCTTGCAGCGAGCTTTTACCCTGTGATAAAAGCTTACTTTGAAAGTGAGGAGGGTAAGGCGGAGTATCAGAAATACCTTGATAAAAAAGCTGATGTCGCCAGATCGGCAAAAGAGAATGATAATGATAACAGCGCTGCATAGAATACTTTTACGCTTTAAAGTGTTGACACAAAACTAAAAGTGTGGTATAATGGAGGCAGCAGGGAGCAGCAGGAATGGTCTGCGGGACAGAGGTGGGTATATACCACATGAGCAAAGGGAGGTAATAAATGAAGGCAGTTATTTATGCGAGGTACTCATGCGATCATCAGAGAGAAGAAAGCATTGAGGGTCAGCTAAGAGAATGCAGGGCCTTTGCCGACAAGAAAGGCATTACTGTATTGGATGTATATATCGACAGAGCGATGTCTGCAAAGACAGACAACAGACCGCAGTTTCAGAAGATGATAAAGGACAGCGGCAAGGGATTGTTTGATGCAATAATCGTATGGAAGCTTGACAGGTTTGCAAGAAACAGATATGACTCTGCACATTACAAAGCACAGCTAAGGAAGAATGGTGTCAAGGTAGTATCGGCAACAGAAGTCATTTCCGAAGGTGCAGAGGGGATAATACTTGAATCTGTTCTGGAGGGCTTTGCGGAATACTATTCGGCCGAGCTTTCGGAAAAGGTCATAAGGGGAATGAAAGAAAATGCTTACAAGTGCAAGTACAACGGGAGCTTTGTTCCTATAGGATATGTAATAGATGATGACAAGCATTATCAGATAGACCCCTTGACAGCACCTTATGTAAAGGACGCATTTGAGATGTATGCAAACGGCATGATGATCAAGGATATTGTGGAATATCTTAATTCAAAAGGAATAAGATCTCAGCATGGCAAGCCTATCATTAAAACCAAGGTTACTGCTATGTTTAACAACTCAAAGTACAGGGGGCAGTATAAATACCGTGATGTAGTCATAGAGGACGGTGTTCCGAGGATAGTGTCTGACGAGCTTTTTCATAAGGTACAGCAAAGGCTTGAAAAGAACAAGCAGTCACGTTCAAGATTCAAGGCAAAGGAAGAATACTTTTTATCGACAAAGCTTGTATGCTCGCATTGCGGAGCTTTTATGGTAGGTGAAAGCGGAACGGGCAAAAGCGGTACGATCTACAACTATTACAAATGCAGCAATGTAAAAAAGCACAAGGGCTGTCACAAGTCGTCCATCAGAAAGAGCGTTGCCGAGAAACTTGTATTTGAAAAGGTAATGACAGAGATGTTTACCGATGATATGATAGAGGATATTGCAGAAAGTCTTTTAAAGCTTCAGCAGCGTGAGAATACCGCCGTACCTTTATTGCAAAGGCAGCTTGCTGATATAGAGAAGGGTATCGAAAATATGCTCAATGCTATGCAGGCCGGTATCCTTACGAAATCAACAAAAAAGCGCCTTGATGAATTAGAGGCGCAAAAGGAAAAGTTAGAGCTTGACATTATGCGTGAGCAGATACAAACCGAGATACTCACCAAAGACCAGATCATATTCTGGCTGAGAAAAAGCAAGGAGCTTGACCTTACAAATGATGACAACAAGCGGATACTTATTGATACTTTTATTAGCTCTATCAATGCTTATGATGATAGGCTGGTGGTGTGCTTTAATACCCGTGAAAAAATGAGTGCGAGCGTTCTTTTGACGGGTGGGTGTTCGGATAGTGGAGGGGTGGGCGCACCAGAAAAGATCTCGTAAACACAGCGTTTGCGAGATTTTTTATGCCCAAAATCAGCCGCTGTCCATTACTTGTCCATTATTGTAACTTGGCTGTCCATTGTGTGACCTGATGTAAGTTTATTCAGCTTGCATCGGGCTTTTTCTTTTTAAAGTCAAGCACGTTTGCGATAGCATCACCTGCCCTCGCCTGCGCCTGCTGAAAGGTATGGCAGTAAATGGAAGTTGTTGTTCCAATAACACTATGCCCTAACGCACTCGATACCGCCGCAGGGTCAACTCCCTCATTGATAAGGGAGCTGGCATAGAAGTGACGTAGGGAGTGTATGTCGCAGAACTTGAAATCGTGCGACTCGCAGAACCTCTTGAACCAGATGTACGGCGTGGTGTGATACATGGGCAAGCCGTTCTCCTGCACAAAAAGTCTGTCGGTGTCCGTCCACTTGCTGCCCATAAGCGCCCTGAAAGCGTCCTGCTCTGACTTGTAGCTTTTCAGCAAGTTCATTACATGGTCGGGAAATTTAAGCGAGCGCTGCGACTTCTTCGTTTTTGTGGTGTCGGTGTAGGTGCCTTTGCTTGCGGTGTAGTTGGACGTTCTCCAAACGCTTATGATATTATTATCAAAGTCAATATCCTTCCACTCCAAGCCCAAAAGCTCACCCCTGCGAAAGCCACTGTATATCGCCAATGTAAAGAACACCTTGTATTTTAAAGGGGCGTCATCCAACAGCTCAAACAGCTTTTCGACCTCTTCAAGCGTGTAGATCTCTTTTTCTTTTTTGCTGCCCTTCGGCACGCTGACCTTAGCACACGGGTTGTCCGACAGCATATCCATTTTTACCGCATACGCAAAAACATCGCTGATAAAGCTAAGATGATGAACGACCGTCTTGCGTGAAAGCGGCTTGCCGCTGCGGAGATTTTTGCCGTTCTGCGACAGATCATTGATAAACTGCTGAATGTGCCTTGCGGTTATCTTGTCTATCCGCATATGCCCGAGCGCAGGATATACCCTCGCTTTGAGGTTCTTCATTCGCTCAAAAGATGTGTTCCTAAGATTGAGTTTTGCATACTCTTCAAACCACTGCTCCGCAAATTCCTCAAACTTTACATTCGCTGTGACCTGCCCTCGCAAGCATTTTTCCTCAAATAAGATTGCCTGCTTTTGAACTTCCTTTTCTGCCTGCTTGGGTGTCATGCCCTCTGGCGGTTTCCAGCTCATCGTCTGCACGACTTGCTCACCGTTGAGCTTGTACCCGCACGATACTCGAATTTGATATGTATTTCCTCTTTTTCTGATATTTGCCATGTCTGATCCCTCCTATGGTTGTCCGTCAGGACAAACATTGATCAGTACCTCTGACATCTCTGTAATTATCATTATACACTATTTCACGTTGTAAAGCAATAAAGCGAATTGAAAACTTTTTATTACAAAGATGTCGGGTCTTAATTCTTTTGTTCTGTTATCTATTTATGTTTTTCCCTACACATCATTCCACTCGGAATTGCAAATGAATTTCGTGAGTATGCTGCTAAGATCGTCCTGTGCCGCCTTTATCCTTTGCATATCCTCGGCAAAAATGCTGTTGATTTCATTAGCCTTGCGAGCAATCTGATTGATGTTATTGGAAACACTTGCTATTATAGCAATAGCTACAAGTATTGCTATGATGATTATTGCTGTTTTCTTATTTCCACTTGGTTTGCTGATGCCAATACTTCTTGGCTCTTGTGTTTGCTGCAAATAAGGCGTATTCTGCTGTGGAGTTTGCTCCACAGGCGGCCTAACCTCATTACCACAATTAGCGCATACTGTATCTCCGTCATTTAGTTTATTTCCACAATATCTGCAAAATGCCATTGTATATCCACCGCCTTTTGTCAATCATTTGGGTTTTTATCCAAAGAATCTTTATTAATCTTTTTTATACTTAATAGAGTATGATTCATTTCATCAAGAATAGAATGACTCTACACTTTATGATGATAATTATTCCTATTATGTGAGCTAATTATTTGATTTTTGTAGACTTGCACAACTTTAATATGCTGTCTTTGTTTAAATTGCTTTGAATTGTAAATATGTACTTGCCATTATCCCATATGTATGTTGAATCATATTCGTTTTCAATTACCAAGTATTTCTCGTCGCCGTCAATATGCTCTTTGTATTCCGTATATTCGTTATCATAGTTTTGTTCATAATAAGACTTTGTATACTGTGTAAACAGAATATAATCATTTTCCCTAAAATAAGAAATATCAATAGAATTTTCGGTTCTTTCATCTTCTGTTTTTTCAAATCCTTCCGGCAATGCAGATATATAGTATTCTTCCTCAAAGTTACGCATTTTATAACCGCCCGAATTTTTAGATTCTTTTTGGTTCATACTGTAAAGGGTACGATTGATCTCCTCAAGAGTGGTATGGATCTTTTCCACATACAGTACAAGTACAACAAACAAAACTAACGTAGCTAATGAAATAATAATTGCAGCCATTTTGATCTCAACCTCCTAATATTAATACATAATAAACTAACCATGCGATTATTCCTGCAATAAGTGCAGTAGTACCTGCTTTTTTCTTGCCCTGTGCAAGATAAACTATCCCCATTATTACTCCGACAATAGGTATAAGTATTGATGCGGCGATCTCTGCACCGGTTGCCTTTCGTTCAGCATCCGGGTTATTACTTTGTGCCGGGTGTACACTTGATTGCGGCACCCCGCAGTGAACGCAGATGACCGCCTTGTCATCTATCTCTTTTCCGCAATTTTTGCAATATGCCATTTTTATCCCTCACTTTCATAAGCATTATTTTGTAGATCGGTTATCATACATTTGCTTAATAACCTTTAAACGTTCATCGAGCTTTGATTTGTCAGTATCTCCCAACGGCACATCAGCTATATATGTATAGTCATTTGCTTTTATCATTCCGTCAATACGAATAACAATTATTGTTCCACTGTTGATTGTAGAACTCATAACGGTAGATGACATCTCAACATAGAAATAATAGATATTTCCTGTGCTGTCAAGAAACTCTGGTTCGGAATACGAAAAGCTGGAAGCGCTGCCTTTGTTATTATTGCTTACCTTTTCAAGATAGTCCTTACAACAGTTTACAGCATATTTTTCGGGGTCAGATATATTTGAAAAAATTGCAAAGCCTATAATTATGGCTAAAAAACCAACAGCAATAATAACAAATATTATAAAGCCTTTGCTTGTTTTGGGTTGCACTATTGCGGCACTTGTTACAGTTTTTGTACTATTAATTGCACAGCCGCAGTTCATACACACCACCGCATTATCTGGTACTTGTGCGCCGCAATTTCTGCAATAAACCGTTTTTCGTTCCTGTGTACTCTGCGAAGTTGAATTACCTGCTGTTTCTCGATTTTGCACACCTGCGTTTTTACCTTGTGAAACATCTCTGTTATTTGCAGTATAGCTGATATTTGCTCTCACATCATCCGGCAGGCTAAACAGCGGCGTATCAATTTTCTTCCCACAGCCGGTACAAACGATCTCTCCAAAGCCCAGTTCCTTATAACAATTTCTGCAATATGCCATAGAATCCCCCCCTATGATTATTTATCAATTCATATTATACACTAAAATGTTCTGTATGTCAATATTATGACTCACAGTATATTTACAAAATATTTGTGCATAATGTATAATAAAATGTGGTGATGTGTTTATGAATGACAGCAAAAAGGATATAAATTTTACTGCCATAGGCGAAAAAGTCAAGAACAGACGTGTCAGTCTTGGGCTTAGTCAGGAGCAGCTGGCCGAACTGTGCGGTATTACTGCGTCATATATCGGGCATATAGAGCGTGGTTCCCGCAAGCTATCGCTTAATACAGCTATAAGCCTTTCCGAGGCGCTGAATATCTCACTTGACTACCTTTTACTTGATATTAAAGGAACCGGCAGCAGTGTGCTTGAAGCCATATCCGCCGATCTTGTAAATCACGATAAGGCGCAGGCGGAGAAGTTTTTAAACCTGGTAAGTATCCTTGCCGAAAAAATTGACGAATTATGAAAAATTCTCCTATGACAATTATATCATAGGAGAATTTATTTTTGTTATGCTGTCAGCATAATTTTTATTTTTAACTAAAGTGCTTTAATATCTCCTCGGCTGAGTTAAAGCGTTTATCCATACTTATATCGGTTGCCTTATTGATAAATCTGCCAAGCTTTCCCTTTTTATAAAGCTGTACGGAAGGGTGCCTGCCCGTCACAAGTATGTTTGCAAGTATCCCGAGCGAGTATATATCGGTTCGCCTGTCTGTTTGTGCAAGCCCATATTGCTCGGGCGGTGCATAGCTTGCGGTACCGAGCAAAACAGTATCTCTTGTCTGCATAGGTTTGTAAAGCTTTGCTATATCAAAATCAATAAGCTTTGTTACTCCTTCCTCGGTTATCATAACATTTTCAGGCTTTATATCACGGTGTATAATGTCAAGAGAGTGAAGTGCCGAAAGTGCTGATGCAAGCTGCATTACTACCTTTTGGGCACCCTTGCTGTCAAGCGGGATAAGCTCTCCTACTGAGATCCCGTCAATATATTCTTCTATTACATAAACAGCATCTTCCTCTTTTACAACATCATAAATATTTGCAATATTGATATGCCGTATGCCGGCAAGCTTTTCAAAAACCCCGGTTTTGCTTTCCGGCGGCAGTTTTCTTATTATAATGCTTTTTTGCAGCCTTTTGTTCCTGAAAAGCAAAACCTCTTTACCCTCTTTTTTCCCCAGTAATGCTACAAGGCTGTATTCGTTTTTTAGTATATCGGCAAACTTTATAATATCACACCCCTTGAAAAACAGATAAAACTATGCTATAATTTCAAAAACAGGAGGTATATATGAAAAGCACAAATGAACTTTTTGAGGAGATCGAAAAAACAGCAGATATAGATGATTATTTAAATGACAATAAGGAAATAGTATCGGCTAAAAAGCTGTCAGGTATTTTAGAGAGTCTGCTTGTCCGGAAGGGGCTGAAAAAAGCAGATGTAATAAATAATTCTGAGGTAAACAAAATATATGCTTATCAGCTTTTTTCAGGTGTTAAGACTTCCCCTGAACGTGACAAGGTAATTGCATTACTTATGGCCATGCACCTTGACCTTGACGAAATACAGAGCGTATTGAAGACCGCAGGCTTTGCGCCCCTTTATCCTAAAATAAAACGGGATTCTATAATAATATACTGTATCAGGAAGGGCAGATCGGTGCTTGATACAAATGCAGAACTATACGAACACAGTGAGCCGACACTATAGGCTCTTTTTCACATTGATCAGATACTGCGAGTAGTTTAGCTCGCCTATATCATAGCTGCTTATTTCAAAGCTATATCCGTCCAGATCAAAGCTGCCGTCTGTTTCATTAAGATCGATGTCAAATAGTATTAGTACAACAGCCTTGGCTATTTCATCAAAATGCTCTTTGTTCTTGGTGTAGTCTGTATGGCTTATTCTTACTATTATATCACATTCCGTCAGATCTTTGTCAGCGTTTATATCAATGACAGCCCCTGACTTATCAGTCATGTTTATCTTCAGCCCGTTATCATCGTCAAAGCTTATTTTACCGCTTTCGTCTATGCCAAAGTAAATATTATCTTTATAGGTACAATAATCATTTATTGCACCTATAAAGCTTTCTTTTGAAAGCTTTGCCTGCGTTTCGGGCAAGCTGTTTTTTTCTTGCTGCGAGCTGATCGGGCTGTTGCTTTTTAGTGTTTTTACTGCGTTTTTACTTACAGCATAGTATATAAAGCCCACCACCAAAGCAGCGCAGGCAAACAATAATATAAATACAATATATCTTCTTTTTTTATGAATGGGAGGAGTTTCAAGTGTTGTCACGTTATTAAGGCTTGTCATACAGTGCGGACAAAACTTCATACCCGTCGGTATCTCCCCGTTGCAGTAAGGACAGTAAGTTCTATTCATACTAAACCTCGTTCATAGTTTTGTATATTATAGCATAGCCTCAGCTTTTTTGCAAGGGCATCTGAATGAAAGAATTAAAAAACCTATATATTGACACCTCCCCAAAAATATAGTATAATAAGCTTAAATCACAGTCCGGTGGTGAGAAAATGAAAGTGAATATCCCCGACAGGGTGTTAAAAGAGATCACCGAGTTTGCAGCTAAGCATAATGTTGATAAGGTCATTCTGTTCGGCTCTCGTGCCAGAGGAACGCATACAGAAAGAAGTGATATAGATATTGCTGTCTGCGGCGGTGATCATGATGCTTTTTATTGGGATATAAAAGAAAAAGTCCATTCACTTTTGTCCTTTGATGTTGTTTTTCTTGATAAGAGCACATCAAAAGAGCTTATGAATGAGCTTGAAAGAGACGGTGTTACTATATATGAAAAAGCTTGGTAATTTTGTTAGCCGTCTTAATGTTCTTAAAGGGGCTGACTTTGGATTTGCGGGTAACAATGAAATATACAGAACAGGCGTTATCGGTCAGTTCAACCTGACCTTTGAGCTTGCCTGGAAGGCTTTGCAGGCGGTGCTCAGGATACACGGTGCAGAGGGTGCCGAAACAGGCTCTCCGAGAGAGATATTGCAGCTTGGATTTAAAACGGGCTTTATTGATGATCAAACCGTATGGCTAACAATGCTCAAAAAGCGAAACTCCGCTGCCCATATTTATGATGAAGACGAGACAGATGAATTGCTCCTGCTTATCCGTGACAGCTTTACTCCGGCTTTTTGCGTGCTTGAAAGCACATTGAAGGACAAGCTCGCCGAAGCAGGGGAAGAGTGAGTGTCATGTAAGACCGGAAAGGCAGCTCATCGGGTCGAAAACAGACCGCTTTATTCTGATAGATCTACAAAGCAAAAGAGAGGTATCGCCGAAAAACGGTGATACCTCCGTTTTTTGTGTCAGCACACACCGGGCATCGTTTCAGGTGTATATAGAGCTTTTTTCAGAGAACAAGCTCAGTTGGCTAACTGCAAAGCTCTGACCCAAAGTGGAAGTATCGTGCATTTATATACTGATACTATATCCCATTTTTCCATTTGCGTCAACAAGCGCAGGAAAAGTGGTGGTATTTATTTTACCGTATCGACTGTCATAGACCTTATGCTTTGAAAAAAATCTATTGACGGATATGTTTAAATGTGATATAATAAATATGAGTTAGCCATAGCTAATCGAATATCACGAACTATGATAAGTGGCGTGAGCAGGCTTTGTTTTCAGGGAGAAAACAGATTTAAGGAGTGATATATATGAGTGATAAGAGCATTTACAGGGCAGTGATAGGCACAAATTCATGGGGCAGCAGAGCCTACGGAAAGATCCTCAGGGGGAGCAGTGTTGACGAGGATACTTTGCGCAGCACGGTGGAAGAGGCTATGAAGCGTGAGCTTGTCATTTTTGATACTGCCCGTGATTATGGACTGGGCGAGGGGCAGAGACTGATAGGCAGGCTTTGCCCGAGACACGCAAAGATAAGTGCAAAGTATACCCCGGGGAAGAAGTATGCCGCAGGGCAGGTAAGGCGCTCGTTCCAAAAAGACCTTGATGACTTCGGGCGTGACTTTGTTGACATCTACTGGCTGCATCTGCCAAACTGCATCGAAGAGAATCTCTCCGAGATGATCGGGCTTTACAGGGAGGGCAGGATAGGCAGCATAGGCATATCGAATTTTACGCTTGACGAATGCAAAAAGGCAAAGGAGCTGCTTGACAGGGCAGGAGTGCCGCTTTTCGGCGTGCAGAACCATTACAGCATACTTGCAAGAGACTGGGAGAAAAACGGTCTTTTAGACTGGTGCCGGGAAAACGGCGTGCAGTTCTGGGCGTGGGCGGTGCTTGAAGAGGGACTGCTCGTTCCGCCGAAAAAGGGCGGCAAAATGTCTGCCATGAAGCTCTTTTATCTTAACCGTCAGAGCAAACTGCTGCCGCTTTACAAGAAAATGCACATCATAGGCAAGCGCCACGGGATAAGCCCGGCGCAGGTAGCAGTGGCGTTTTGCACCTCGAAGGGGATAGTCCCGGTGTGCGGCTGCCGTAAGCCCTATCAGGTCGCAGACCTTGATGCGGCGGCAAATGTGACGCTCTCGGACAGGGAGATAAGAGCGCTTGAACAGACCGCCGACAGCACAGGTGTGAAGATACTCGGCGCTGATATGTTCAGGTTCGCAGTCGGTAAAAGCCGTATCACAGATGAGAGATACAAGGAGCTTACTCTCAACGAATTCACAAAGGCTGCTGAGGTCTACGAGACTGACAAGGCAGGCGTTTACAAGATGTGCAAAAAGGATTATCCCGATGTGCTGGCAGAGCTTGAAAAAGAGCCGTTCACGGACCTGCTCGACTGCGGCTGCGGCACAGCGCCCATGCTGACGCTTCTGCACGACAAATACCCCGACAAGCACTACACAGGCATCGACCTTACCCCGAAAATGATAGAAGCTGCAAAAGCTAAAAACATGGAGGGTGTGGAGCTTGTGGTGGGCGACTGCGAAAAGCTGCCGTTTGATGATGATTCCTTTGATGCGGTCATATGCTGCCAGAGCTTCCACCATTACCCGAATGTGCAGGATTTCTTTGACAGCGTTTACCGTGTGCTGAGACCGGGCGGCAGGCTGATACTTCGTGACATGACCGCTGACTCAGATGCTGCACGCTGGTTTATGAACAATATCGAGATGCCTGTCATCAATCTTGCAGGTCACGGAGATGTCCATGTCTACGGAAAAGAAGAGGTCGAGAGCCTTTGCACAAATGCAGGTCTGCGGATCGAATCGTTTGAAAAGCGTGGGTTCTTTCGTCTGCATTGCGTAGCAAGAAAGCCGGTCAGGTAAGTGGTGATGCAAATAACATTAAGTGATATTATCAGCACCGGTTAGCAATAACTAACGAGATAAAAAAGGAGAGCAGAGTAATGGGGTTATTCAAAAACTATTTAAGTCAGACAAGAAAGCCGGAGGGGTTCCTCGGCAAGATGATGCTAAAAGGCATGAACAGCGGTCACGCTAAAATGGCAGACTGGGGCATGGGTGCGATAAAAGACCTGACCCCCGAGATGATAGCCGAGATTGGCTGCGGCGGAGGACGAAATGCAGGGGCACTGCTTGAACTCTTCCCGGAAGCAAGGGCGGTAAGGCAGGAGTATTTTAAAGCGCTCGGCGGAGGTGACAAGGCATGAGCCTGCCGCTTTTTATCGCCTGCATAGGGCATATCATCTGCGGTGTTACCGACTGTCTGCTCGCCTACACCCCGGACGGGAGATTTGATATGGCGAAGGACACCGGTGACAGCGAGAGGATGAGCAGACTGTTTGAAAAAATGCCGCTGCGCCAGATAGAAGCGTCGATGCTCACAGGCGTGCTTGCGCTTTTTATGGCGTCGTTTGGCTATATAAAGCTGAGCCGCTGGGCGGAGGGGTATTCACAAACGGCAGGGGTCATAATGTATATCTCGGGAATGTTTTTCATAGTCCCGATAACGGCGCATCATGTTTTGTGCGCAGCTGTGGAGTGGTTCTTTGTAAAGCTCGGCAGGACGGAGCAGGCGCTTGAAACAGTGCTTTTGTTCTTTAAAAGGACAGCCGCCGCAGCCGCTGCATATGTGGGACTGTTAGTTTTCTCGGCGACACTTCTGGTGCTGACGATCTCCGGCAAAACGCAGCTGCCGATGTGGGCGTGCTGCTTTAACACGCTGCCGGTATTTGTGATACTTGCCCCGACAAAGCTGCCTGCAAAGGGCAACATCGCCAACGCAGCGATGTTTCTGGGGCTGAGCTTTATGTTACATTGAGGTGGATCTTATGTTTTTGACGATATTTCTGGCAATAGTTTTCTGTGCGGCGATAACGCTTATGCTCATATCTGCCGTAACGCTCATTCAGGATGAGAGGTTCCTCTCATCAGCCCCGAAGGAGGCACTCGAGCTTTTAAAGCCGAGGACAGAAGAGGTGTTTTACGGCGCAAGGGCTATGGGCTGGGTGCTTATGATAATAAGCATATCGCTGATACTGGGCGTAGGTGTCGTATCCATATGGGACGGCTTTAAGAGCGGCTATTCGTTTTGGCAGTTCTTTGTGCGGTTTTTGATGATATTCACTATCTATAAGGCATACGACATGATATTCTTTGACTGGTTCCTTTTGTGCAGATCTCATTTCTTCCAGTTTTACTACCCTGAGATAGAGCCTGTCTATAACGGCAGAAAATACGGCTACAATCTTAAAAGTCAGCTTTTAAAGCTGCTTGTGATATTCCCGGCAGCGTCAGCGCTTGCGGCGTGGATATGCAGTATAGTTTAACCTGGAAACGGAAAGGAGAATACAACATGAAAGAAAAATACACGCTTGCAGATGACGGCTTTGTCGGATACTGGCACCCGTCAGATCACCATAAGGGAAGAGCGATAATCGTTTTCCCGGGGTCTGGTGCGGACTATGAGCTGACAAGGAAAGGCTCGCAGTTTCTGAGAAAAGCCGGGTGGAGCTGTCTGATAGTAGGCTTTGCAGGCTGGGAGGGCTTGCCCGAGGACCCTGTGCTGACACCTGTGGAATATGCAGAAAGGGCAGTGAAGGTACTTAAAAGCGCAGGCTTTGAAAAAATTGCCATGTACGGCATCTCCGCAGGGGCAAAGTATGCGATAACGGCGGCGTCGCTTATCCCCGATGTGAGCCTTGTGATAGCAGGCTCGCCCTTTGACTATACGACAGAAGCGTTCAAGGGCACAAAGGCGCTTAACAAGTCTACCTTTTCATGGAGGGGCAAGCCTCTTGCGTATGATAAGACGGTAACGCTCCACCGCAACATCATAAGCGTTCTTTTGCGCACTGCGTTTTCTAAAAAATACGGAATGAGAAGAATGCTGCGTGGCTGCTATGATGAGAACGTGCAGACAGAAAAAGCAAGGATAAAGGTCGAGAATATGCACGCTGATATTCTTATGCAGTGTCCGGGTTATGACGACTGCTGGCCGTCAGACGAGGCTGTTCCGAGAATGAAAAAGAAGCTCGAAGAATGTGCCTATCCTTACAGAGTCAGGGCGACGGTATATAAAAAAGGCAGCCACCTGCTTTGCGGCGATCTTTCAGGCTCGCCTGAGTATCTCAGGTCGATGCGTAAGATATTGCAGGCAGAATATGCTGATCAGAACGCCTGCAACAAGGCAAGAAAAGACAGCATGAAGGAAGCGCTTGAATTTCTTGACGGGTGGAGGTAAAATATGCAGAGATTAAGGCAACACCGCCGGGCCACCGGCATACGCCTTTGTGTGCCATCTGCTTGCCGGATTTCCGTCATAATACCCAATTTTACCTTGTCTTACGCCAGTAAAACTGCGGCAAAAATGGGCATTCTGACGAAAATTCGGACTGCGCATCTGACACACAATGGTCGTGCGGTGTTGCCTTAAAGAAAGTAAAAAAAGCGCCCTCTGGCGCTTTTTTTACTTTTCGTGCTGTTTGAATATCTTGTAGTATTGCAGGTATCTGAGATCCTTCATCTCGTCGGTGTCGTGGGCAGGGTCATCGCTGCGCTTGTGCCACTGCTCGTCGCCGTCCATATAGCCGAAGGATGAGATTATCGGAAGATTTTCCCGCAGGCTGTCAAGGAAATTCTGATAATCGCTCCTCGGCAGACCGCAAACATCCATAAGGTCGATGCCTAAGTAGTTAAGGCTCACATTGCTGTTTTCCTTTTCCTCGATGTCGTAGTTTGCCCAGATGAAGTACGGCGTCTGGTGCGACTTGCAGAATTCCTCTATCGGCAGGCTGTCAAGGTTAGAGCCCAGCATATCATCATAGAAGCCGCTTATGTGCGGATAGTGGTCGCCGAAGAATACTATGACCACGTCCTCGTCAACGTTTTTGAAATACTCTATCATATCGCCTATCGCCTTATCTGCCTGGTAGATAGAATTGAGGTAGATATCCGCCTGATCGTTTGCAGGGGAGGCAAGGTCTATCGGTGTATGGTCGGATTCAAGAAGTGAGTTATATGGGGCGTGGTTCTGCATGGTAGTCACCCATACGAACATACTCTCGTCCTTCGGCTTTCTCTCAAATTCCTTTTCAACTCTTCTGTAAATGGAATCGTCGGAGATGTTGCCGTTTATCTCGGTCACGTTGGTGAGATGTACATTGTCGCTGTAATACGCCGTGTCAAAGCCTAACTGCTTGTAGGCGTTCTCTATCTTCCACAGACCCCTGCGGCAGCAGGTGAGCGCTACCGTATGATAGCCGAGGTCGTTTAAATGGCTTACCATGCTGTCCTGCGGCTGATCCATAAACTGCGTGTACACCGCACTTCCCGAAGGCAGGAAGTACATGGAGTTGCCCGATAAGAACTCAAACTCGCTGTTGCAGGTATAGCCGCCGTATGGGGATACCGTAACATAGCCCTTTATGCAGTCCTCCTTGAGGGCACGGATGTTGGGCATATAATCCATATTGACTTCTATATCGCCAAGATGCTTTACATCTGCAAAGGATTCGTTGAGTACGGCTATTATCGTAGGCTTGCGTGTCACAGTCTGGTCGGTCTCGAACTTTTCAAGTCTGCTGACTGCCTCTTCATTGCTGTAACCGTCGGGGACCTTGATGCGGTTTTTAAGTCCGTCGTAGTAGAAGCATAAAAGTCCGCCTACGTCCTGATAGGTGTCGGTGTCCTCGCCGAGGGAGAAGTTGAGCCTCACTATCCTGTTGTTTAGCCCGTAGCTGTAAACAGCCTCAGCCGAGAAGTAGAAGCTGACGCACATAGCAGCCAGCACGCCTGCGCCTATCGAGCGGTTCTTTACAGGGTGTTCGAGCGGTGAAAGCTCGATGATGAAGGTAAGTGCTATGATGATGAGCGTATCGGCAACTGCAAAAAGCACCATGTAGGAAAAGCCAAACTGGTATTCGTCGCTTATCTCGCCGGCGCTCGTGACGTTTGCAAGGTCTGCAAATCGGATAGGACCGCCGCGGAAATGCACGATGTAGTATTGCAGCACCGCATAGAACGCAAAGAACGCCGAGAAAAGCGTTATCAGTATGCGTGTTATCAGCTTGTGCTTTGTGAATGCGACTGCTATAAAGAAGAATATAAAGTACATGAATATCCCGAGCAGGATATTGGGAAAGTACGGCTTTATGAATCTTCTCAGGTTAGCGCCGTCGTTTGCTATGTAGGACGGCACAAGGTATAAACAGAATTCGTTTATAAAATAGAAATTCGCCGAGAGCAGCAGTGCGTAGAAATAGCGGTTCATCTTAGGTCTGCCCTTTTTGACGCATACGACTGCCGATACAGCAGCGCAGCCGAAGCCTAAAAATGCCAGCAGCCCTGAGAGCCATGCGAACTTATCGTTATTGAGTGAGGCAAAATCCGCAAAGCCCGAGCTGCCGAGCAGCAGTATATATGCCCATATCGCAAGCGCTAAGAACGCCCCCGGGAAAACGAACGGGAAACGCTCCTTTGTTTCCTTCGGCTGTTTGTCGGACTGAATACTTTGTGATGCTTCTATTACCTCTTGTGTGTCATTGTCAGTGGTTTTTTCGGTATCTGTTTTACTGTCTGTTGTCTTTGTATCTGTAATGTCGGGGGTAACTTCGGTCGTGTTTTCTTTTTCTGTGTCCATTGATGTTCCTCCTTATCTTCCTGATTTATTATAGAGATTATTATACTATATTAAATGACGATTTTCAAGCTCTTGTAATTTTTTTTAATCATTTTGAGTTAAAATCGACAAAAACCCCTTTAAAAGCAGGCGTGCTTTGGGTATAATTTATTCTTTCTGTCCTTTTTAATTGACTTTTTGACGTAAATATGATATAATCAAAAGAGCTATGTTTTAAGGACGGTGAGGTCATGGGCGCAAAGCGCTTTGTCAAGGAACAGCTTAAAATGCTTTTGCAGCATACTATGCTCCCGGCGGCGTATAGGCTGGGGGCGCTCCGGCGTGTTCAGAAGGGTCTTGTGGTATTTGCCGACGCTCACCATGACAGCATACCGTTCTCTATGAAAAAAATGTACGCACGGATAAAAAAAGAAGACAGGTGCAAAATAAAAGTGATGTGCACAGATTTTCAGAAGATGTCGTTTTTATCACTTTTTGTGTGGCTTGTAAGGTTCATGCTTTTATATGCAAGAGCTGAGTATGTATTTATATGCGATAACTTCCTGCCCGTGTCCTCCTGCAAAAAGAGGAGCAGCACAAAGGTCGTGCAGCTGTGGCATTCGGGAGGGCTTTTCAAAAAGTCGGGCTACGATACGCCGTACAGCGTGCCGGAATATTACAAGGGCAATGTCTTTGCAAACTACGATCTTCTGACGGTGAGCGCAAAATGCTGCGTGCCGGTGTTTGAGCGCATGATGCGCCAGCCGCCGGGCGTGGTCAGGGCTACGGGCATATCACGCAGCGATGTGCTTTTAAGCAAAAGGTACATAAGGCTTTGCCGTGAGAGGTTCTTTGAGAAGTACCCGGAGGCAAGGGGCAGGAAGATAGTCCTCTACGCCCCGACGTTCAGGGGGAGTGCGGACGACCCCGGGCTTTGCGGTGATGATGATGTGACGGCGGCGTTTGAAAATGATAAGAGGTATTTTCTTGTAAAGAAGCTGCACCCTCACTATGAGAACAAGCACCCCGGGAGTATCAGCTGCGATATACCGTGCGAGCGGCTTTTGCCCGTGGCGGATCTTCTGATAACGGATTTTTCGTCGGTGCTTTTTGACTACTGTCTGTATGAAAAGCCGTTTGTGATATTCGCACCCGACTATGACAGCTATGTCAGAGAGGTGGGCTTTTATAAAGAGCCACGGTCGTTCCCGACAACGGTGGTGAGAGATGCTTGTGATCTTTTGCAGGCGGCAGAGAATGAGCTTTATCACAGAAAAAAGGAAGAGCTTTCTGAATTTAAGCGCTTTCACATGGGAATGTGCGACGGAGATTCAACTGACAGGATATTAAAAACGATAGGTCTTATATAAAAGAAAGGAAAGATGGATAATGATAACAGCAATGCTTTTTGCCGGCGGTATCGGCGCAAGAATGAAATCGGTGGATATGCCCAAGCAGTTTTTAGAGGTGGGCGGTATGCCGATAATAATACACACGATGGGTCACTTTGCACGTCACCCCGAGGTGGATGCGATAGTCATCGCCTGCAAGGAGGACTGGATAGATTATTTGAAGGATCTTATAAAGCAGTACAATATCCCGAAGGTAAAGGCTATCGTTCCGGGCGGTGCCAACGGCTTTGACTCTATCCATAACGGCGTTGTGGCTACGGCGGAGTTCCAGAAAAATGACGACGATATTATCCTTATCTGTGACGGCGTGCGCCCGATGCTCTCGGAAGCACTTATCACAAACTGCATAAACGATACAAGGAAATACGGCACTGCCGTTCCTGTGACACCGGCGATAGATTCGCTGCTGTATTCCGAGGACGGCGAGAACTGTGCCAAGAGCTATCAGAGAAGCACCATGTATATCACACAGGCACCGCAGGGCTACACTATGGAGCGTATACTCTGGGCGCATGATGAAGCATACAAGAGAAATATCCTAAACCCCGTTTCTTCAAGCGAGCTGTTTATAGAGCTGGGCGAGAGCGTGCATATCTTTATAGGTGAGAGATTCAACATAAAGGTGACTACCCCCGAGGATCTTACGACGCTCAGGTCGCAGTTTTACTATGAGAACTACAAGAAATTTGCAAAGGAAGAGTTGAAGTATGGCTTATGATATAAAAGGGCTGGTCAAAAAGAGCATATACTCCGATCTGCTGGAGATCGCAGACAATGACTGCATCGACTGGGGCAGGCTCAGGGACAAGACTATACTGATAACGGGCGCAGGCGGCTTTATAGGGTACTATCTTACAATGGCGCTGCTTGTGAGAAATGACCTCTACGGCGACAACATAAGCGTTATCGCACTGGTGAGGAACAGGGAGCGTGCGCAGGCAAAATACGGCAAGGCGCTCAAAAGATTTGACCTCTCTCTCAATGTTTCGGACGTTACGAAGGGTATAAACGTCGCAGGTGCTGACTTTATGATACACGCTGCGAGCCAGGCGAGCGGCATACAGTTTGAAAACGACCCGGTGGGTACGATAAGCGCAAATCTTTCCGGCACGCAGAACCTGCTCGAGCTTGCAAAGGAGTGGGACGCTACCGCTCTTATCGTGTCGTCGCTGAAAGTATACGGCACGCTGCATACAGGCAACGAGTGTATATATGAAACTGACATAGGCTATGTTGACCATACGAGCTATAAAAACTGCTACGCTGTCGGCAAGCGTGCATCGGAGACACTTGCGGCAAGCTACGCCAAGCAGTACGGCACTGATGTCAAGATAGCACGCCCCAGCTATATCTACGGCGCATCGAGCCTTGAGGATGACAGGGTGTGGGCGCAGTTTATAGCGAACATCGTAAGAAAGCAGGACATACTGCTCAAAAGCAGCGGTGCGGCACTAAGATCATTTTGCTATGTGACGGACACCTGCACGGCGCTTCTTAAAATAATGCTCGACGGCGAGAGGGCAGTCCCCTATAATATCGCAAACAAGGCGTCTGACGTTACTATCAGGGGCTTTGCGAGAGCTGCCTGCGAGGTGTTCCCGGAGAGGGACATTCATCTTAGCTTTGCAAACAAAGAAGACGAGGCAGAGCCTGTGCCTGCACCCGGCGCACCGACACCGGAGATACTTGATGCAGGCAGGCTGAACGCTCTTGGCTGGAAGCCGGCAGTTGATCTTAAAGAGGGCATAAGGCGCTCGGTCGCTGTGTTAGAGGAAAAATAAATGCAGGACGAGTTTTTTAAAGACTTAGCATATCAGGTGAGGGCGGACAAGCGTCTTGCCCTCCCCGAAAAAATAAATATAAAGGGCAGTGGTACTGTGTCGGCACTTGCAAGAGGTGCGGCGAATGAGCTTGGCATCTTTGATGAGAATGCAAAGTGCGTGATAGCATTCGGTACGCAGCTGCTTGATAAGAGCATCACGCAGGCGGTGTTTGTAATACCCTCCAAAAAAGCATCGGCAGGGCTTTTGCGTGCATATCCGTTTGCGAAGATACTGCTTTGTGACATATATGATGAAGAGCTGTACGCCGCTGATATTTTCAGAATGGCGCTGATAGTGCTTGACAAGGGCAGAGAGGGTAAAGTATACAGTGAAAAGAGCCTTGTACGCTCCGGCTTTGAAAGGGCGGTATCACCGCAGGATTCAAGGGAGCTTTATGAGGGCTTTGACAGTGATGACGCACAGGTATTCGTGTTCGGCGATGCAAGGACGCAGGAGTTTAAAAGGCTTCAGCAGGCAGAGCTTAAAATACTCAGAGAGACTGACCGTGTGTGCAGAGAAAACGGCATACGCTATTCCCTTGCCGGCGGTACGCTTTTAGGCGCTGCAAGGCATAAGGGGTTCATACCGTGGGATTATGATATAGATATTATGATGTCACCTGATGACTTTGACAGGTTCTGTGAGCTTAAAGATAAATTCTCACCGGAGTTTTTCCTGCAAACGCCAAAGACGGACAGGAATAACTATTTCTTTACAAAGGTCAGGCTGAATGGTACGCTCATGACCACCGAGATGACAGATAAGCTCAAAATACACAACGGCGTGTTCATTGATGTTTTCAGGCACAGCTACACGTCACGGTATGGCTTGCCAAGAAGGCTGCACCGCTTTCTTACAAAGTGCGTAAGGAGCCTGGTATACAACAAATGGAACGGCACGAGAGTGCGTGGGGCAAAGGGTACTCATGTAAACCCTGTGATAAGGTGGACGGCAACGGCACTCAAAACGCTTTTGCCTATGAGAGTGCTTTGCTGTTTGCAGCGCACGGTCATAGACCATTATAAAGAGGACACGGGCTATATGTATGACGGCTGGGGGCAAAACCTCGGGAGAGGTGCGTTCCCGTCAGAGTGGTTCTATGAGTTTGACGAGCTTGAGTTTGAGGGGGAGAGCTTCCCGGTGGTGGCTGAGTATGAAAAATACCTTTCCTACCTCTATGGTGACTATATGACACTTCCGCCGGTATCACAGCGGCATATCAGCCACGAGATAGTAAGACTTTCACTTGACACAGATCTTTAATATAAAAGGAGCAAACACATTTGAAACTTTCGGTTATTTTTATTTACGACGGTCTGACCGAACAGGCAGACATCAGTATTGAGTCTGTAAGGGGTTCGAGCTGGCTGGGGAATAATATAGAGCTTATATTTGCAGACCCCACCGGACAGGGAGAGGGATACTACAATGAGCATGAGGAGGAATTCCAGTCAGCTCAGTACATATCCATGCCTGACGAGCTTGCACTTATGAAAAAGGCGTTCACTCTTGCAGAGGGTGAATTCTTCACAGTGGTAAGGAGCGGCGACAGGTTCGATCCCGATTACTATGAGAGGGTCATCAATATCATGGAGGAGCAGGGCTGCTCTGTGGGTATGTGTGAGAAGTATTTCAGCTATGAGTCCTTCAACGGCGTAGATCAGCTGTCTGCCGGCAAAAAGTCGCTCCCGCCGGTCATCGACCTGACGAAGAGATTCGGTAAGTTCCCTTGGTTCATGGAGGGTACTGTATTGCAGACCAATGTTCTGGCGGCGGTCAATTTTGATGTGACGCTGGGCGTTGATGCAGAGAAGCTCTTTTTGCTGCGTGTGTCGCTTTTAAACAATATGGTGAGCTATGCGACAGGCTGCCAGTATGTCTACTGTACGCCGCACGACAACGAGTACAGACTGTTCCAGGGCGTGTATGATAAGGACTGGTACTTCGGCAGCGTGCGCCGCTTTACCGAGTTTTCAAAAGAGCTTAATAAAAACCTCGGTATCATGCCGAGATTCGTGCAGTATTTCTTTTTGTATATGCTGTATGCGAGGATAGACGCAAATATAAATAACCGCAATAAGCACGTTCTTGACGAGCAAGAGGCTTATCAGTTTGAAAGAGAAGTGTCCACGCTTTTAAAGGAGTTTGAGGACGAGGTCATACTCAATATCGACGGCACAGGTCTTGCAAACCGTACTGTTGAGATGAGACTTCTCATGATAAGGATAAAAAACGACTTTGACGAGAGCTTTGAGCATATGATCAAGGGTACGGGTACGCTTTATATGGCGTATAAGAATATGGTGCTGTATAAGAGCAACCAGATCAAGGTCAATGTGCTGTTTATGAACTATGTAAACGGTATGCTTGAAATTGATGCTACCATAAATTCGATATTCCCGAAGAGCAAGTGTACGCTCGTGGCGATACTTGATGACCACGAGATACTCCCCGTTTATAATGAGCGCTATACGCTTACCAAGATATTCGGCTGCTCTGCATATAAAAGACATTCGATGCACTTTTCCGTGCCGATAGATGAGCTTTCGGATAAATACAGACTGCGCTTTGCATTAAAGGCAGGCAATAAGTATTATAATGTGTATCCCGAGTACAAATCGCATACCTCACGCATATCCGGCAGACTGGTGTGGATGTACTGGCCTATGACCAGCGAGTATGTGCTTTACCATAAATCGGGCGGTATGATCATAGAGCGTATGGGCAAGGGCGGCAGACTTTACAGACAGCTGAGGATGTTCAAGCAGCTGATAAGCGGAAAGTCAAAGCTCAATAAGCGTGCGCTCAAAGCAAGGGCGGCATACTGGCTGACAAAGCCGTTTTTCAAAAATAAAAAGATATGGATGTTCTACGATAAGATATATAAGGGCGGCGACAGCTCTGAATATCTCTACCGCTACGCCTCCAAAATGGACGACGGCATAACAAAGTATTACCTTATAGATAAGAACGCCGCAGACTATGAGCGTATAAAGGCAGACGGCTTCAAGCCGCTCGTAAGGGGGAGCTTAAAGCACAGACTGGTGTTCTTTAACGCCCAGATGATGATAGTTTCAAACTCGACGGTTTTCGCCTTCAACGACCTGACCTTGCAGGGGTCGTCGTTTTTCCGTGATATAGTTGATTTCCATGTAGTGTGCGTCCAGCACGGTCTGTCGGTGCAGAAAATAGCTATCGCACAGAACAGACTGCGTGATAACACAAGACTGTATTTCTGCGCATCTCCTGTCGAGATAGAGAACCTCTCACGCCCGGTATATGACTATGTAGGGTATGATGCACTAAAACTCACAGGTGTTCCGAGATACGACGGGCTTGTAAATAACGATAAGAAGCAGATAATGATCTCCCCGACATGGCGTATGCAGTCGGCGATGCTCGTTTCCAAAAACGAGGGCGTTGCAAGAGATTATAATGAGCATTTCAAGGAAACTCCGTACTATAAGGTGTTCAACTCCCTTATAAACGACGAGCGGCTGCTTGATGCTGCAAAGAGATACGGCTATAAGATAGCGTTCGTGCTGCACCCGATAGTTTCACCGCAGGCAAGCGACTTTGACCAAAACGACTATGTTGATATTATCCCGGCGATCGGTGATATGAGCTATGAGAAGATGTTCTGCGAGTCAAGCCTTATGGTGACGGATTTCTCAGGCATACAGTTTGACTTTGCGTATATGAGAAAGCCGCTTGTGTATCTGCACCATAACGATATACCTCAGCACTATGAGGAGGGCGCATATCACTACGATACGATGGCGTTCGGTGAGATAGTGCATACAAACGACGAGCTGATAGACAAGCTCACAGAGTATATGTCAACAGGCTGTAAGATGAAAGATGAATACAGGGCAAGGGCTGACAGGTTCTTTGCATTTGATGACCACGATAACTGTAAGCGTATCTACTCTGAGATGATAAAGTATCAGGTGAACGTCATAGACGCTAATAAAAAGTAAGGAGAAAAGCTGACATGAAAAAAGTAATAACCTACGGGACCTTCGACCTTCTTCACTACGGGCATATAAATCTTTTAAGAAGAGCCAAGGAGCTGGGCGACTACCTTATAGTCGCACTCTCGACAGATGAATTCAACTGGAATGAAAAGCAGAAGAAATGCTATTTCACCTACGAGGAGAGAAAGAAGCTGCTCGAAGCTATAAGATATGTAGACCTTGTTATCCCCGAGAACAGCTGGGAGCAGAAAAGCTCGGACGTAAAGGAGTTCAGAGTCGATACATTTGTTATGGGCGATGACTGGGAGGGCAAGTTTGACTTCCTCAAAGAATACTGCGATGTGGTATATCTCCCCAGAACGCCTGATATTTCCACCACACAGATAAAGAATGACCTCGGCAAGTAATACTCTGTAATCATACCAAATCTATCATCAGGAGGCTCTCATGGAAAGACTAACAGTTACATTCAACAGCAGGGAAAGGCGTGCTGTACTCACAAACTTCTGCCAGGAGCATGAAGTGACATTTCAAAAGCATCTTAATATTTATTCCTACTACTATACATCAAAGGTAATGCCCAACACAGTTCTCCTGTTAGGACTTGGCAAGAATGTCAGGGGCAATATGCAGTATATCCTTGATGAGCTTAATTTAAGCCCCGATTTTGAAGGGTATAAGATATACGTCAGAGTCAGCGTGGAAACTATTGATACCGTTGAGGGCTATATCCGTAAAAACGGCTGGAAGCGTACTTACCTTGTAAAGACAAATAATGAGTACGCCAAGAAAATGGAAAGCTGCAAGTACCTTATCACAGAAACGTTTTTCCCCGAGAGCTGGGTGAAAAAGCCCGAGCAGGTGTATATAAACATCTGGCACGGCACGCCGCTCAAAAAGTTAGGTCTTGCAAAGAACACAAAGAATATCCCCGGCAACGGCAATACGCAGAAGAATTTTATAAATGCGACCTACCTGCTCTACCCGAATGAGTATACTTATGAGCATATGATAGAGTCATATAAGGTGCGTGAGCTGCTGACCGGCAAGGCGCTTATGCTCGGCTACCCCAGGTGCGGCGGACTGCTCGAAACAGCCGAAAAGGATAATAAAGAGCTTATAAGACAGCTTGCCCCGAACGGCGAGAAGATATTTGTGTATATGCCGACCTTCAAGGACTATATCTCGCACGAAGCAGTCGTTGAGGAGAGCCGTGAGCTGCTTGACTATCTTGATGAGAACCTGACGGATAAGCAGATAATGTATGTCAATCTCCACCATAGGGTGTCAGACGTTATAGATTATGAGAAATATAAACATATAAAGCAATTCCCTCCGCTGGTGGACAGCTATGCGCTCATGGCGGTGAGCGATGCGCTCGTGACCGACTTTTCAAGCGTGTTCTTTGATTATCTGACACTTGGCAAGCAGATAGTGCTGCACGTTGAGGACGTAGAGCATTATGTCCGTGCAAGGGGCACCTATATGGATATGCTCACTCTGCCGTTTGATATGGCGCATAATAAAGAAGAGATAATACAGGCGCTCAATAAGGGCAAGACATATGATGATACAAAGGTAAGAGAGCAGTTCTGCCAGTATGACAGCCGTGAGAACGCAAAAAGACTGTGCGCTCTTATCCGCACAAAGAAAAAGGGCAAGGCAAAGCTGTATAACAATGTGGCAGATGACATCGGGCGCATAAAGCGCATAAAGGATTCACGGATATACCGTGGGCTGAAAAACCGCTCCGACCGGGAGGACAAAAGGCAGAAAACACAGGATATAGTTATCCGTGATATAGAAAAGGCAGGCAAGCGCACTATACTTGCAGTTACAGACTGCTGTGCAGATACACCTGAGTTTGAAAGACTCAGGAACGTAGCGCTTGACTATGACCACGACAAATTCGACCTGTTCATAGCTACCAGCGAGGAGAGGACGGGCAGGGACAAGAGCGTTTATCCGTTTTTGTTCAAGACACCTGCTTTCGGGTACAGGGACAATGTCAAGCTCTCAAACGAAGGCAACCAGCTCCTTGAAATGTATAAAGAGGGAAGATTTGAGTATAACGAGATATTTGACGTTATCAAATATGACTATTGCCTCAATGCAAGGGCGAATTTCGGAAACTGTGAGTTCGATGTGCTTTTCATATATGATGTATCGGATATAGAGCAGCTTATCTCAATGACGATGCAGAAGGCTAAGAGGAAGTATCTCTACCTCAATAACGAGCTTATAAAGAAGATACTTGAAAACGACAGGTATGTTCTTGATGCTATGAGCAATATCTCGCAGTATTTTGATGAGGTGTTCGCATATAAGCCGTCTGTTTCGGACAAGCTGAGTACAAGCATAGACATGAGCGCTGAGAACGCACAGTGGTTCTCCCGTGTCAGGGAGTTAAAGTCCTCAGCACAGATAAGAGAGCTGCTGCTCGGGCAGACAGATCAAGTGTAAGGAAGGTGCAAAGGAGCATTGGCAGCCGATAATGAGCTTAGCTGGCAGACGCTGACAGCTGAGCTGATAAACGAACAAGAAAAAAGACCTCATCCGCCTGCTGCGGAAGAGCCGCCCGAAAGGAAAGCCGGATTTGATTTTTCGATAGTAAGCAAGTACCGTGGACAGCTTTTCGGGGCATCTATAATACTTATAATGATATTCCACTATTTCAATGGAGTGCTGGAGCTGCATGAAAAGCAGGATACGCTCTATATGATCTCGTATTCCTATGTGAATATAGTGGGCAGTATAGGCGTCGAGATATTTTTGTTCCTTTCGGGAATGGGGCTGTATTTTTCATATACAAAAAACAGCAATACCAACGAGTTTTATAAAAAGCGCTTTACCCGTATACTCATACCGTATCTGATGTATGCGCCGATAGTCTGGCTGATAAAGGACTGTATAATAAACGGCAAGCCCTTTACAAAGTGGTTTTATGACCTGTCGCTCGGCTCCTTCTGGCTAAGCGGCAACAGACTGATATGGTTCATAGGCGCTATATGCCTGTTTTATGCGCTGTTCCCGCTGCTTTATGCAGTCGTCACCTCAAAGCACTACCGGCTCGGGAGTGCAATGCTCACAGGCTTTTTCCTGCTGACACTTTTCTGTGCATATACCGAGGCAAAGAAAAAGTACGAAATAAGCGAGGTAGGCTTTTCAAGGATAGTTATATTCTTTATTGGCATATATATGGGACGGCTGATATATGAAAAAAGAAAGATACAGGTATGGCATATCATAACTTTTTCAGGGATATTCGCCGCCAAAGCGCTGCTTGCTTTGTTTCAGATCAAAAAGAAATTCAGCATTGTCCCCGGCAGCGTTAAGACAGTCATAAACGTATTTGGCAGCAGCTTCGGCAGCAGAATGGCAGCGGCGGTGTTCTCACTGGGGTATATCTTTGTGATAATACTTATCCTTTCGCTGCTCAAATGTAAGTGGCTGGATAAATTCCTGATAAAGGTCGGCAGTATATCGCTCGAGCTTTATATGTGCCATGTCACGACAAACGGTATCATCACCGCAGAGGGCTCACTTGATATAAATGAGCCGCTGGTGTATGCTATGTCGATGTCGATAGCAGTCGTGCTGGCGATTATCCTCCATATTTCCAGTAACGCCGTGATAAAGAAGATAACAATTAAGGCAACACCGCACGACCACCGGCTCTGACCTTTGTGTGCCATCTGCTTGCCGGATTTCCGTCATAATACCTGGTTTACCTTGTCTTACGCCAGGTAAGCTTTGGCAAAAATGGGCATTCTGACGAAAATCCGGACGGCGCATCTGACACACAATGGTCGTGCGGTGTTGCCCTAAACAACAGAAAGGATGAGGATATGTCTATAACATTCATTCCCTGTACAGATGATGCCCTACGGTATATGGGCAGGATAGATAAAGCTAAGACTGAGAGCTTCAGGTTCATCTACGCAGGCTCGCAGGTGACGGTGGCTTTCAGGGGCAGCAGTATCTCGGCAGTGATCGCAAATACGATGATGAGCTCAAACGAGATGTCGTTCGGCGCTGTCGTTGACGGCGAGCTTAAAAAGTGCGTTTTCGACAACGGCTGGGATAACCACGATAAGCAGACGGTGCTTATAGCCTCCGGACTTGATAAGGATAAGCTGCATACCGTGACGCTTTTTAAAAGACAGGCAGCCTACCACTATTTTGAGTTTTACGGCTTTGAGATAGATGAGCTTGAGGGGATCGAAAAGTATAAAAAGGACTATTCTCTGAAGCTTGAAGTCTACGGCGACAGCGTGTCGGCAGGCGAGGTGGTCGAGGCGGTCGAGAATACCGCAAGCTGTGACCCCGAGGGGCATAATGGTAAGTTTGACAACGCCTACTACGCATACCCGACTATCACGGCAAGGAATCTCAACGCCGAGATACATAATAACGCACAGGGCGGTATAGCTCTGTTTGACAAGACGGGATATTTCCATCTGCCCGATGCGATAGGGCTTGAAACGACATGGGATAAGCTCTCCTACTACCCCGAGGGTCCTTTCAGCGAGTGGGACTTTTCACTTTATACGCCCGATATAGTTATAATGGCAGTCGGTCAGAACGATCCGCATTTTGAAGGCGGCGAGGACAGGGATATAAAAGACCCCGGCTACCGTAAAAAATGGAAGGATAAGTATAAAGAGATAACAAGTGAGCTTATGGGAAAATATCCGAAGGCGCAGTTTATATTCCTGCTCACAGTGCTTATGCACGATCCCGAGTGGGACAGAGCGATGCAGGAGGTAACAGAGGAGCTTGACAGTGAGCGTGTGCATTATCTTGGATTTACACGCACCGGCAAGGCTACCCCCGGACACCCGAGGATATATGAGCAGTATGAAATGGCAGAACAGCTCACAGCATTTATAACAAACAGCATACTCAAAGGATAATATATGGCAGACATCAGACAAAAGGCACAGGAAGAAAAGGAAAAGCTGATAAATCTGAGAAATGACTTCTACGAAACAGAGCAGGGCAGGCAGATACAGCAAAAACGCTCGGGCGTGAGGGAGTTTTTCAAGTCTATCTTCAATATCTCGGACGACCAGATGAGCTATGACGAGATAGATAAGATGATGTATGAAAACACCATTATCCACGGTCCTAATATGTGGATACTGATGATGGCGACATTCATAGCGTCGATAGGTCTTAATGTAAACTCCACCGCTGTCATAATCGGTGCTATGCTCGTATCCCCTCTTATGAGCGGTATCATGACAATGGGGTACGCTCTTGCGGTGAGAGATGTCTCGCTTCTTCTGAGGGCGCTCGGAAGATTCATAGTACAGGTGATAATAAGCCTTGTGACATCGACGCTTTACTTTCTTATCTCACCGCTCAGTGAAGCCACAAGCGAGATGATAGCAAGGACCTCCCCGACGCTGTGGGACGTACTGATAGCTTCCTTCGGCGGTATCGCAGGCGCTATCGGCAATACAAGAAACAAAAAGTCGAACGTTATCCCCGGCGTTGCTATCGCTACGGCACTCATGCCGCCGCTTTGTACGGCAGGGTACGGTATAGCCACATTGCAGTCAAGCTTCTTTTTGGGGGCAGGGTATCTGTTTTTGATAAATACCATGTTCATATCCTTGGCGACTATGATAATGACGCTCATTATGCGTGTGCCGTATCACAGAATGATAACCAAAAAGGGTCAGAAGAAGATAAACCGCATAATCTTCACAGTGTCGCTGATAGTCATTATCCCGAGTGCGTTCATAGGCGCAAGGACAGTGTATGATTCGGTGCTGAGCGCAAACGTCACACGGTATTTAAACGAGCAGTTTTCCTTTGACAACACAACGGTCGTCAAGACCGAGACAGATAACCGTGAGCGCACCATAGCAGTGTCGCTCGTCGGAAATACCATACCGCAGGAGACTATCGAAAAGCTCGAGGATCTGCTCGGCGACTACGGGCTTGAAAATTTCACGCTGAAAGTAACGCAGAATTCCTTTATCATACCCGACGACGGTGAGAACGGTGACAGGGTGACAATGGCGATACAGGAAAAGACGATAAACGATATGCAGGCGCTTATAGATGAGAGAAACGCAAAGATAGACGAGCTTGAAAAGAGCCTTGAAGACTATCAGAACGCCACGACCTCATCAGAGGCGGCAACGCAGCTGAGTAAAAAGGCGGAAAGCGTGTTTACATATCTTTCCGATATATACTGCGGTGTGCTTAGCAGCGCAGACGGCGAATATATACAGATGACAGCGACAAGCGAGCGCAAGCTCACAGACGAAGAAAAAGAAACGATAGAGAACTACCTCAAAGCCGAGAGCGGCGAGGAAAGGGCTGTGCTTGTGATAAGCGAGCCTAAGAGCAAAAAGACCAAATAACTGAAAGGACAACTGACAATGGCAAAGAATGTATTTATGTTTTCCGGGCAGGGCTCGCAGTATGTGGGCATGGCAAAAGAGCTGTATGACAGCTTTGACGGCGCTAAGAGGGTATTTGACAAGGCGCAGGAGATACTTGGCACAGATATAGCCGATATATGCTTTAACGGTCCGGAGGAGGAGCTTAATAAAACTATCAACTCCCAGCCGGCGATAATGGCGTGCTCGCTCGCAGCATTCGAGGCTGCAAAGGCAAGCGGCATTACATTTGACGGCGTTGCGGGACATTCGCTGGGCGAGTACGCTGCAATGGTCGCAGCAGGCGTTGTCAGCATAGATGACGGCTTCAGGCTGATAAAAGCCCGTGCGGCAGCTATGCAGAAGGCAGCAGAAAGCTCGCACGGCTCGATGTACGCCATAATCGGGCTTGATGCCGAAGAAGTCGAAAAGGTCTGCGAGAGCATAGACGGATATGTAGTGCCTGTAAACTACAACTCCGCCGTGCAGACGGTCATAGCAGGCGACAGCGAGCCCTGCGAAAAGGCAGCAGCAGAGTTTGCCGCTATGAAGAAAAAAGCGATAAAATTAAATGTAGCATCTGCATTCCACTCAAAGCTGATGCAGAGTGCGGCTGATGAATTTATTGAAGCTGCAAGGACGGTGACATACAATACTCCCGAAAAGGAATTTTACTCAAATGTGCTGGGCGCTGAGCTTGAGGATTTCTCCGACATGGCGGATATGCTGAGCAGGCATATCGTGTCGCCTGTGAAGTTCACAAGCGAGCTTGCCGCAATGGATAAGGCAGGATATGAAAACTACATAGAGCTTGGCCCCAACAAGGTGCTGACAGGACTTGTCAAAAAGACCTTAAAGGGCGCAAACGCTGTGAACATAGAAAACCTTGCAACACTTGAAAAAGCAAAGACGGCACTCGGGCTATGACAGCCCCTTCCCCGGGGAGGGGGCGCTTTTCCCCTGCAAAGCAAGCTATATTATGACTATCAGTCTTTGGTGTGTTAAGGGAAGACCATATAACAGAAAGTGAGGTTCATATGAAAAGACAGGACTATCTTTCGTGGGACGAATATTTCATGGGGCTGTCGCTCTTCTCGGCTATGAGGAGCAAGGACCCTAATACTCAGGTCGGAGCGTGTATAGTTTCGGAGGATAATAAGATACTCTCCGTCGGCTATAACGGTATGCCGCTCGGCTGTGATGACGACACCATGCCGTGGGACAGAGAGGGAGAGTATTTAGATACCAAGTACCCCTTTGTCGCCCACGCAGAGCTTAACGCCATACTCAACCGCCCGACGGTGAGCCTTAAAAACGCAAGGATATATGTGTCGCTGTTCCCGTGCAACGAATGTGCAAAGGCGATAATACAAAGCGGCATAAAAGAGGTAGTCTACTGGCACAACAAATATAAGGACACCGACGGCGTTAAGGCGAGCGAGATGATGTTCCGCCTGGCAGGCGTGACGCTGCGGCAATATATCCCCTCCGGCAGAGAGGTAACGTTTGACGTATAATGGGAGGTGCCCCTGATGAAGCTGAGCAAGCTGCTGTTCATCCTTTCCCTTGCGCCGGCTGTGCTGCTCATAGCAGGGTCGGTGGTATCAATGTTTACCGGGTTCAGAGTGTTTCACAAGGTATATGGGATAGAGGCGTTATATACCTTTTTTATGCTCAACGGGGTAGGTATGATCGTTGCTGTACCGGTATTTCCGGCGTGTATGATATATCAGATCTTTTATCTGCGCACCTTTGGTCCTCCGTTTGAAAAGAACAGCGCAGCGGCTGAACAAAAGCCCGACAGCGATGACCTTCCGCTGCTTATACGCCCTGTAATTATAAGTGATAACAAAAAAGAGATAATATCCGCAGTGTTGTTTTCAGCACTTGCGGCAGCGGTCATAGGTTATAGCAGGCTGGTATTCCCCGAGGTATGGGGATAGGCGACAGACCATGATGATACATTATAGTACAATACACAAAGCATCGTTAGACTTATAAAAGGAGTGAGCTTTAATGAAGCTGAGCAAGCTGCTGTTTATCCTTTCCTTTGTGCCGGCAGGGCTTTTGCTTATGGCGGCGGTCATGTCGATATTTACAGGCTCGACGTGGTTTTTCAGCAAGGAGTACGGCTTTGACGCATTTATCTCAACGCTGATGCTCGGCGGTCTTGCTATGTGCTATATACCGATACTGCCTGCTTGCCTGATATATCAGGCTGTATACCTGCTGCTGTTCAAGATGCCGAAGGGTCTTCCAAACGATGCTCATGCGCAGGAAAACGCCGACGAAACAACGGCGCAGGAGGCTCAGAGCATACCCTTACTCACGAGCAGGCTCAGCAATAAGACCAAAAGCATAATTGCCGTGTCGCTGTTTGCGGTAATGGTGATCGCCATACTTGTAAAGCTGTTCATGCCGAAGATAAAAAAATCAATAGAAGAACACAAGGCGCAGAGAATGTATGAAAACGCTGAGGTAAGGCTCGATTATAACAAAACTTATCAATACCCCTCGGGGATACTTGGCATAGAGGAGCAAACGTGCCCCTGCGTGCTGATAGACTATGACAAAATGCGTATAGGGCTGCTGGTGAGCGATGACCCGGGGTATAACGACTATATTGAATATGACCTGACAGCTGCCGACAAAGAAGCGGCAGACAGGTTAAATGATAAATACATAGTGCAGACGCAGACCACACTTCCCGACGGCGGCACATTTACAGCTTTTCGCAACGACAACGATCATGCTATGTACACAAAAGCCTTAATGCTTGAAAAAAGTGACGGGAGCATTTATATAAACGATGATCTCGGCACAGGCGACGGAGCATTAACAGAGCTTGGGAACGCATTTGAAAACAACGAATAAGGAGCTATAACAATGTCAAAACAATATGCACTTTTAGGCGAGAGCCTTAAACACACGATGTCACCTCCGATACATAAGCGGCTGTTTGAGCTGAAAGGCAGGGAGTTTGAGTACGAGGTCATAGAGCTGCACGAGAGCGAGCTTGATGATAATAAGGACAAGCTCATGTCGCTTGCAGGGTTTAATATCACGATACCGTATAAGATGACGGTGATACCCTTTTGCGATAAGCTGGCGGAGTCGGCAAAACGCTATAACTCGGTAAACTGTATAGACAATAAAAACGGCGTGCATACCGGCTACAACACCGACTGTGACGGGTTTTTAAAAACGATAGAGTCTATGGGGGCGGAGTTTAAGGGCAGTGATGTGCTGCTTATAGGCTGCGGCGGTGTCGGCAGAATGATGGCGATAGAGGCGTCCCTCAAGGGCAGCAGACTTACCATTGCAGTGCTTGAAAGCGATATGCCGCTTGCACAGAAGGTAAAAGAGGAGATACTCTCAGTCAAGGCAGATGCGGATATAAGCATAATACTCACATCTGAGCTTGAAAGTATCAAGAGGACAGACCTTCTTATGAACGCCACACCTGTGGGAATGTTCCCGAAGGTCGATGCCTGCCCCGTGCCCGACAGCGTGATAGAAAAGAGCAGCTATGTGTTTGACGTTATATATAACCCCCGTGAAACACAGCTCATACAAAAAGCAAAGGCGCTTGGCAAAAAGGTATCCGGCGGCATGGCAATGCTCGTATACCAGGCAGTATCCGCCCACGAGATATGGGACGGCGACAAATATGATGACGCCGATATAGCAGAGCTTATCAGCGACATGGAAAAAATGGTATGAGTTTAGTTAACAGTTAAGGAGTCGGCTACGCCGACGGATCTTGATAGCTGACCTGCGGTCAGCACGAAATTGTGCATTGAAAAGAGGGAACGTGAGAAAATGGGAGCTATATTTCTTTGCGGATTTATGGGGTGCGGGAAATCCACTGTCGGCAGACAGCTTGCAAAGCTGACGGGCAGGGGGTTTGTAGACCTTGATGAATACATTGAGCAGAAGGAGCTTATGTCTATCCCCGAGATATTTGAGAAAAAGGGAGAGGGGTATTTCAGAGAGCTTGAAACGGCAGCACTCAACTATCTTGCCGGAAAGGAATCAGTCGTGGCAACAGGCGGCGGGGCGCTTTTGAGCGAGAAAAACGCAGCTATCGCCAGAGCAAACGGCATGACTGTTTTTATAGACACCCCCTTTGAGATATGCTATGACAGGATAAAGAATGACGAACACCGCCCCATAGCAGCAAGCTCTACAAGGGAGCAGCTGCTTGCACGGTTTGAGGACAGATACCCGAAATACAAAGCGCACAGCGATATCCTGACCGACGGCTGCAAAGAGCCGCTTCAGATAGCTAAGGATATAGCAGAGCAGATAAAGAAGCTCTGAACGTGTAAGAAAAGGAGAGATATTTATGTCAGAAGAAGTTGTGATGACGCAGGCGCCCTCGCCTAAGAGAAAAAAGAATGGCAAAAAGAAAATGAGCAAAAAGAAAAAGCTGCTGATAGCGCTGCTTATAGTGGTGATAATACTAATCATAGCGGCGATAACAGTCACAGCGGTGATATTCCACTATATCGGCAAGGTCAAGGTCGAGGACCCGAAAACGGCTTTCCCGAAGGTGGATTCAGTCGTGGACGATGACCTGACGAGCGAGCCTGATTCGCCCAAGGAGGTCATAGACGAAGCCAAAAAGCGAATAGATGAGAACCTTGCGAACAAGGCAACAGAGATAGTAAGTGATGACAATGTCATAAATGTGCTGCTCATAGGTACTGACTCACGGGGAAATGACGACCGTGGCAGATCCGACAGTATGATACTTGTGTCTGTCAATAAGAACACAAAGCAGGTGGTAATGACATCCTTCCTGCGTGATATATACCTGTATATCCCCGATACCGAGTATACAAGACTCAACCACGCATACGCATACGGCGGACCTGACCTGCTTATCCAGACACTTGAAAGCAACTTCAAGGTAAGGATAGACAGATATGTTCGTGTAAACTTCTTCTCGTTCATAGACGTAGTTGACGAGGTTGGCGGCGTTGAGATAGACGTCACCGACGAAGAGGTAGAGTATGTCAATACGTACCTCAAAGAGATAAACAGGCTCGAGGGTATGTCTGAAACAGATTCGCAGCTTTCCTCCGGCGGTAAGCAGAATCTCAACGGCAGACAGGCGCTTGCATATTCGAGGATACGTTATATCGGTACTGACTTCCAGCGTACACAGCGCCAGAGGACAGTCCTTGAAACGCTTTTCAAGAAGATGAAGGGGCTGAGCATGGGCGAGCTTTCAGACCTGCTCGATGTGCTGCTGCCGCAGCTCGCTACGAATATGACCGAGGGCGAGATGTTCTCGTTCGTAGTGGATTCGCCGTCGTATCTGAGCTATGAGGTGATACAGAACCGTATCCCTGTTGACGGCTCCTGGGACTACATGACAGTCAACAGCATGAGCGTCATAGGCGTAGACTTCGATGAGAATATCGACAGCCTGAGAAAGACTATCTACGGGAAATAAGGTGAGTATATGAAAATATGTGTAGCAGGCTTGGGGCTTATAGGCGGCTCACTTGCAAAAACTCTCAAAAAGAATACCGACACGGTAGTTTACGGCATAGATATAAATAAAAAGGCGGTAACTCTCGCACTTGCTCAGGAAGCGATAGATGAAGAGATAACGCCGGAGGATATGAAAAACTGCGATATAGTCATACTCGGACTATATCCGCAGGCGACTATCGACTTTATAAAGGAAAACCGTGATAACTTCAACCCCGGGGGTATAGTCATCGACACCTGCGGCATCAAGAAGGCGGTCGTTGAGAGCGCAGAGCAGACGCTTTCTGGAACAGGCGTGAGCTTTCTTGGCTGCCACCCAATGGCAGGGCGTGAGTTCTGGGGGTTTGAATATGCTCTTGATAACCTTTTTGATAAGGCGAGCTTTATCATGACGCCGACTGAGAACACACCAAAGCAAACAGTCGATACCGTAAGACAGCTCGCACTTGATATGGGCTTTGCAAAATGCGTCGTATCGACACCGCAGGAGCATGATGAGGTGATAGCGTTCACCTCGCAGCTGGCGCACGTTGTGTCAAGTGCTTATGTAAAAAGCCCGAGCCTGTTTCGTCAGGCAGGCTTCTCAGCCGGGTCGTTCAAGGATCTTACCCGTGTGGCAAGGCTCAATGAGGATATGTGGACATCGCTTTTCCTGCTCAATAAAGAGCCGCTGCTAAGCGAGATAGACCACGTTATAAACGCATTAAAGGACTACCGTGATGCGATAGCCGATAACGACAGCGACCGGCTGCACGAGCTTCTCAAAGAGGGCAGAGAGCTTAAAGAAGAGTCTATCAGGAATGATGTGAGATAATAAATAAAGGCAAACGGAGATATAAGTTTCCGTTTGCCTTTTCTCTTTGTCATTATGCGGTCATCTTGTAATCGACCACTGCTATCTCCTGCATGAGCTTTTTAGCCTGATCGACGATCGCTTCTAATCTTTGTGCGACCTCGTCGGTAAAATACTTCTCTCCGCTTTTGCAGCTTGGTGCAATAGCTGTAAATAATATCCCGTTCTTCCTGCCGAAAATTTTTATGTAAATTTCATAAAATCTATTGCAAAATGAGAAATAATGTGGTATAATATCTATGATTAGACATTGTATTTTCCAGCGATAGGAGATGACAGCGGCAATGAAACGCAGAACATTTGCAATATGTGTTACAGGATATGATGAACAGAACGAGATGATGACCATAAAGGGCGCACTTGACCGCTGTAAGCAGCTCGACATCAATCTGCTCATATTCTTTAATCCTCTGAGAAAGCCGGAGCTTAATCTGAATTTCGAGATACCGGAGGATATAGTAAACGGCGAGATGCAGATACTCAAGCTCATCAATTTTGATATGATAGACGGTCTTATCGTGTTCGGCGATTCTATGCTCAGCGAGAAGATGCTTTTTGAGCTTCGTGACAGGGCTAAGGAAAAGAACGTCCCTATGGTGAATATCGACGACCCGTTGCATGACATATGCGAAAAGATAACCATGAGCAATGAGTTTGCTATGGAAGTGGTAATAAGACATTTAGTCGAGGATCACGGGTTCACTAAGATAGACTTTATAAACGGCTTTAAGAACAACCCTCAGTCAGACCAGCGCCTTGCTGCATATAAAAAGGTGCTTAATGAGCATAATATCCCGATAGATGAGAGCCGTATACACTACGGTGAATTCTGGAGAAAGTCGATAGAGTGTACCAAGGATATAATCGCAAGGGGCGAGCTGCCCGAGGCTATCGCCTGTGCTAATGATACTATGGCTATATTCTGTATGGATACACTCAAAGAGCATGGCTATAAGATACCTGATGATGTTGTGGTCACTGGCTTTGATGCGACGCTTGACAGTACGATATGTAAGCCTACACTTACAACTGCAAGGCGTGCTATATATGAGTCGGGCACTGCGGCTGTTGATAAGCTCATAAGAATGTGTGACGGCGAGAATGTCGAGTACGATACATCTGTCGAGAGCGTACTTGTGGTAGGTCAGTCGTGCGGCTGTATGCCTATACTCCCCCCGAAGGAGGAAAGCTATGAGGAGCGCTATAAGACGCTCAATGATTTCAAGCAGTTCAACAGATATGTGCTGTATATGAACGCCGAGTTCTCAAATATAAAATACTCAGCCGAGCTTTTCGAGCCGCTCGAGGGCGGTGCGACGATATTCGGGCTGAAAAAGATGTATGTCTGTGTAAGCTCTGACGTTGAGAACAAGAGAGATCTTGTTGACATAGCTATGGACGATTCAAGCTCGTGGCAGATACCGGAAACTATGGTGTCCATGATGCAGTATAAGCATGATGTGCCGATAGGTCAGGAGTTCCCGACAAAGGATCTTCTTCCTGTGCCGATAGTGGACAGCGAGCAGGCGATGAACGTTATGTTTGCGCCGATATACTTCCGTAAGACATTCCTCGGCTATATTGCGATAGAGCCGCCGGAGGGCTTCTTTATCGAGGGCGATATGTTCTCGGCATGGCTGGTGGGCATATGCAATAACGCCGGGAGCTTTTATATGAATAACGAGCTTTCCGAGGCGATAGGTGAATTGCAGAAGCTCTACCTCAGAGATCCGCTGACGGGGCTTTATAACAGACGAGGGCTGCTCAAATATGAGAGAAGCTATATCGAGAGCAACCTCCTTGAAGGCAAGACGGTCGCTATCATATGCGCCGACGTTGACGGTCTTAAAAAGATCAACGACACCTACGGCCACGAGGAGGGCGATAATGCGATAGTCAGAAGCTCCTCGGCTATAATGAGATGCTTCCCGATAGGCTGTATCTCGGTAAGGACGGGCGGCGACGAGTTTCTGATAGCGGCAGCGTTTGACAGCGAGACTGCGCTCAAAGAGGCGATAAAGGACGTTTACAGAAATCTGAAGGAGTATAACTCCGTAAGCCAGAAGCCGTATAAGGTAGGCTGCTCCTGCGGATATGCGATAGTACCGCCTATATATGATCTTGACGAGGTGACGAACCTTGCCGACAAGAATATGTACGATGAAAAGGTAAGACGCAAGACCGTAAGAAAAGACTGATAATATCCGCTGTCCGTTTGGGCAGCGGTATTGCCTTTGGAGGGAAAACTATGATAGAATTTCGTTATGACACACAGCTTTTGATCGACGCCGAGGGACTTGACGAGGACGAGCTTTTTGACTATATCACCGAGCATTTCACAGGCGACAGCCTGCTTGTGGTGGGCGATGATGATGTGATGAAGCTGCATTTTCACACCAACGAGCCGTGGAAGATACTTGAATACTGTGCAACGCTCGGCGAGATATACGATATAATCGTAGAGGATATGGACAGACAGGCAAGGGGTCTGCACGGATAATGTATTTTGAACATATAAATGTCGGCGACTGTATCAGCCTGCCGCCGCTTAAAGTGGATAAAGACGATATGGTCGCTTTTGCAAAACGGTTCAATCCCGTGCCTATGCACATAGATGAGGAGTATGCAAAGACCACCCGTGCAGGTGCGCTTACATCTTCGGGGCTTTATACCTTTGCGCTCATGTGGGCAGAGTATGTGGCAGACGACTTCGGCGGTGAGCAGACGATAGCAGGAACGTCTATGAAGCTCGATTTCTTAGCCCCTGTGTTTGCAGGCGATACGCTCGAAGGAAAAGCGACTGTGACCGACAAGCGTGAAAGAAACGCCTATAATGGTATCTTCACCGTGAAGATAGAGGTGTCTGCAAACGGTAAGCCTGCGCTGACAGCGTTTGTTGACACGGTAGTAAAACGGGAGGGCGAAAGATGAAAAAGCTGTGCGTGCTGTTCCCGGGGATAGGGTATAACTGCGATAAGCCGCTTTTGTACTATACCGGCAAGATGTTTAAAAAAGCCGGGTATGATGTGATAAGGCTCAGCTATTCAGGCTTCCCGGAGGGCGCTAAGGGAAACGATGAGAAAATGCGCCTGTGTGCCGAACACGCCTATGAGCAGAGCGTCGGGCAGCTGCGCCTTGCAGGGCTTGATAAGTACGACAGGGTGGTGTTTGTCGGCAAGAGCATAGGCACTGTTGTCTGTGCCAGACTAAGACAGGAGGTATGCCCGGAGGCTGTCTGTATTTTTATGACACCGCTTGAGGTGACGTTTTCATTCGGCGCAGGGGTATGCGCCTTTACAGGCACTGCCGACCCGTGGGCGGAAACTGAAAAAATAAAAGATCTGTGCGGCAGGACCGGTACGCCGCTCAAAATATATGAGGGTGCAGACCATTCTCTCGAAACAGGGGACACAGAAAACGATTTAGCCCAACTTTTAGACGTTTTAAGAGAAGTAAAACACTATATTTAGTGGGTGAGAAAAAAATTTTTTTGGTTTTTTTGTGGTTTTAGGTTGATTTTTGTTTGAATATGTGTTAGAATATATATTATAGAACGATTATCACGAAAGGAAGGATATTTCAATGGAGATGAAAACCTGCCCTCACTGCGGTAAAGAGATACAGAAAGAGGCTATACTTTGTAAGTACTGCCACTCTTTGCTCGTAGAACAGAACGATGATGAGGAAACAGATCCCCCTGCAAACGGCGACACTATAATATTCAGAAAAACAGATGCCCCCAAGGCGAATGACTATGCTGATGATGTCGATGATTATGAGGACGACGATGAGCCGCCGGTAAGAGAACAAAGACGCCCGGCAAGAAGCTATGATCGTGAAGACGACGATTATGAAGAGGATTATCAGGATTACGAGGACGATGACGACGACGGCGACGGCGATAAGAAGCGTATGTATATAATGGTGCTCGTTATCGCAATAGGCATCATCGTAGTAGCGATAGTATGTCTTGCAGTCGCATCTAAGCTGTTCGGTTCAAGCACAGACAGCTCCAAGATAACAGTCAAGAATACAACAGCAGCTCAGGCGGCAGAGTCGGCAGACGATTCAGGCGACGAGTCAAAGAGCGAAAAGAAGAAAAAGACCACCACAAAGTCGGCAGATGATGCAGATGCAACGACCACAACTGCTGAAACTGATGAGAACGGTCAGCCGGTAACGACCTCTGCTGATGAAGAGGGTCAGGACACCACGACTACAACAGTCGAGGGCGAGATAGCCGATCCGGCAGCTACGACAGCTTCCTCTGACGGAGAGGACGATGACACAACAACTACCACAACAGCGGTAACTGATGAAAACGGTCAGACAGTAACATCTGCTGATGACGGCGAGTCCAAGACAGAGACTTCCGAGACTAAGGAAGTAACAGCTGACGAGCAGACAGTAAGAGATGCTGTAAAGGATCAGATCGACGGCAATATCACAAGCTCTGAGTTCAGAACTGATGAGTATGGTTATGTATACTATTACTTCTTTACAGACGACGGCCACGGTTATAGCGTAGCATATAACAAGGAAACAGGCGAGTCGATAGTAGACCAGAACTATTGATAAAAGTATTAAAGCCACGGCACAGCGCCGTGGCTTTTTTGTATCAGAAGCGTTATTCCTTGACAAATTTCTTGTCCATCCATTTGATCCTGCCCTCTATCCACTTGAATAGCTGAGCTGCACTGTCAACAGCCCATTCATCGGTCATGCAGAGATCCTCCTTGTCCTTGTCGAGTAAGGTCTTTTCCTCCTCAACACAGCTTTCTATCAGCTTGTCAGACTTCATTGAAGTCCACTTTTCCTTTGCTAAGTCTGCGAACCAGTCCTGCTTCATAAGAAGTATGAACCACGGATTTGACCTGTCGCCCTTGCTCTTTGCAAAGCTCTCCTCGCAGAACGCCGCTGCCCAGTAACGGCTTATGCTGTCATTGTACGCCCAGTTGAAATCCCAGGGGGAGGTGAAGGTCAGCTTTGGGTGAGTGCTGCCCTCGGAGAAGTCAACGCACATAAAGAAGCTGCCCTCGCCGCAGTCGTAGTCGTGTACTATCTCGTATAAAAGATACATATCCACGACAGACTTTATGTCCATAACGGCTGATACCGTTTCCTCGGCAGAGTTGTACTCGGCGTCCACCAGCTCGTAGTTTTCGTCGAATGTGAGGTACTTGCCCTTTTCGCACGCCTGATAAACTATCTCAAATACACCGTTTAAATACTTGTCTATAAAATCTATCTGCCCCTGCGTGTAGAGATCATTCTTGACAGAATATTCCGCCGGCACGAACGCCCTTGTTTCGCCCTCTATGTCAGTGACCTCGTATTCGCCGTAGTCAAGCGTTATGTAGTGGTTGTCCTCGTCGCTCGTAGCGTAGTTGTCAAGCTCTAAGTAGTATCCGATGTCGTTGCCGGTGTAGCCCTCCTCCGGCTGTGAAACGTCCACACGGTTTTTGTTTATCTGACATTGCTCGCATAACAGATATACGCCCTTGAATTCGTCATTCACATATACCAGCACATGACGTGAATCGGAGCAGTAGTAGCCGTCCGGCTCCATTATAGCCCTGCCGAAACGGAAAGCTATGTCATTTCTGATAAGATCCCAGTCAGCCTTTAAAAGCACCCAGCTTTTGCATTCGGCACCGTCGTTTAAGCCTAACATATTCGTCTTTTCATCGAACTTGATGCGGTAGGGTACCTGGTTTCGCCTTATCTGTGCCACATCACCGTAAAACGCACTGGAATTGCCCCTTACCTTGACGCCTGCGGAAGCGGCGTTTATCTCCTGCGAGCTGTCGCAGTTGAATACATCAATAACGCAGGAGGTGTAATCGTCGATCGACACTATCTCATCGTCCGGCGCAGTCGTCATGTTGATTATCGGCAGCGTGTGAGCTTTGGTCATCTTTTCCTTAAAGGAATCCTTTTTCTTGCTGTCAACGCCAAGACTCTCATAGGTGACAGGCTCGGGATTTATCACCGTAGTCTTTTCCGGAGCAAGAGTCACCACGGGGGCGGTAGTGGTGGTAGTTTCCTGCGACGACTGACTTTCAGACCCGGCATCAGACGAGCTGCTTTTCCCGGCGCAGGCAGAGAGCGAGAGGGTGAGCGCCGCACATGTAAAAGCTGAGATCATACGTTTTTTCATAAAAATACCTCCATGATTAATATTTGTCACGATAATTATAGCACAATGGTGATATTTTAGCAATGCACTATTATAATATGTATTTAACATATCGTAGGGAAAGGAGCTTATCAAGCTGATAGCAGATGAACGCCTTTGACGGACGGATGCCCCCCGGAGGGAATGCTGACAGGGAGCGAGATCCCGCCGCTATGACCGTTGTGCAGTATGCACAAGACACACCCATAAAAAGTTTAAAAATTTCTCACCCATAAAAATAAAAAATCTCTTGCAAATCAGGACGAGATGATGTATAATAATACTTGCGTGACTGCAAGGTGCGTTTATATAAATGTACCCTCCCGGCAATGATCCGCCGGGGACGCAATGATATGCGATGAAGTGAAAGGTTGCCGGCGGTGCGCCGGGTAATTTTCATGGAGTATGTCCGATTTTAAACCGGGCGGCTGAGATACTACACGGTATGTGCTCTTGCTTCTTGCGAGGGGCGTTTGTCTGAAAGCGGCATTGTGCGGCTTTGGGGGCGTGCGCTTTTGGCATGGGCGTGTACGGGCTATGTGTTTTCCGGCTTTCCGAAAATCGAAAGATTTTTGGAATTTTTTATTTGCAAAGATAGGGAACACACGGCAGAGTGTAAATTGAAAACAAGAGTATTTCGTAACCTGCCCCCTAAGTAACAAACAAGCATTAAGGAGGCGATTTGAATGGCAGTCAATGAAAAGATCAGGATCAAGATCAAGGGTTATGAGCACGCAGTCGTTGATGCTGCTGCTGCAAAGATAGTGGACGCTGCTAAGAGATCGGGCGCACAGGTTTCCGGACCTATACCGCTCCCGACAGACAAGGAGATCATCACTATTTTAAGAGCTGTACACAAGTATAAGGACAGCAGAGAGCAGTTCGAGCTCAGAACTCACAAAAGACTTATCGACGTTATCCGTCCTACAAAGGAAACAACGGCAGCACTCGAGGGTCTTGAACTTCCTGCAGGTGTAAACATCGTTATGGAGATCAAGTGATCCCCGATAGATATTAATGTAATATCGTATATGGTGTAACACGCAGGTCACGTCGGGCGACCGACCAATAACCGAAATAGGAGGAAAAAACAATGGTAAAGGGAATCATCGGCAAGAAGATCGGCATGACACAGATCTTCGATGAAACAGGAAAAGTTATCCCTGTAACTGTCGTAGAGGCAGGCCCCTGTGTAGTAGTCCAGAAGAAAACAGTTGAAAACGACGGCTACGACGCAGTACAGCTCGGCTTCGGTGACATCAGGGCAAAGAGAGTGAACAAGCCGCTCGCAGGACATTTTGCAAAGGCGGGCGTAGCACAGAAGAGAACTCTCAAAGAATTCAGACTTGACGATACATCGGCTCTTAATGTGGGCGACATCGTTAAGGCAGACTCATTTGCAGAAGGTGACATCATTGATGTGAGCGGTACAAGCAAGGGTCACGGTTTTACAGGTTCTATCAAGCGTCATAACTACGCAAGACTTAAAGAAACTCACGGTACAGGCCCTGTACACAGACACGCAGGCTCTATGGGCGCTTGCTCGAGCCCGTCAAGGATCTTCAAGGGCAAGGGTATGCCTGGTCAGATGGGTAATGAAAAGGTAACAGTACAGAACCTTACAGTAGTAAAGGTAGACGCTGAAAATAATCTTATTGCAATAAAGGGCGCTATCCCGGGTCCTAAGAACGGTACAGTAGTTCTTACAGACGCAATAAAGAAAAAGGCTTAGTGGAAGGAGGAATAGACAATGTCACAGGTTTCAGTATTTGATATGACAGGTAAAAAGGTTGCCGACACTGAGCTTAACGACGCAGTATTCGGTATCACTCCGAACGTAAGCGTTATGCACGCAATGGTTGTGAATTATCTCGCAAACCAGAGACAGGGCACACAGTCAACTCTTACAAGAACAGAGGTAAGGGGCGGCGGCAGAAAGCCCTGGAGACAGAAGGGTACAGGTCATGCAAGACAGGGTTCTATCAGAGCTCCCCAGTGGACACACGGCGGTGTTGCTTTAGGACCTAAGCCCAGAGATTACAGCTATTCGCTCAATAAGAAGGAAAAGAGACTTGCAATGAAGTCTGCGCTTTCTTCTAAGGTGATCGATCAGGATCTGGTAGTGGTAGACGCTATCAAGACTGAGGAATTCAAGACAAAGACTATCGCTCAGATGCTCGGTGCTCTCGGCGCTGACAAGAAGGCGCTCATCGTGCTCGGCTCTGACGATAAGAAGGTAATAAAGAGTGCGGCTAATATCCCCGGTGTAAAGACAGCAAGTGTCAATACACTCAATGTATATGACATTTTAAACTATGACAAGTTCATCGTTGAAAAGGATGCCGTAGCTAAGATCGAGGAGGTTTATGCGTAATGACTAAGACAGCTCAGGACATAATCCTCAGACCTATAATCACAGAGGATTCAATGGAAAGACTTCCCGAGGGTAAGTATACTTTCGAGGTAGCTAAGGACGCTAACAAGATCGAGATCGCTAAGGCTGTTGAGGAGCTTTTCGATGTAAAGGTCGCTAAGGTAAATACGATAAGCGTCAAGGGCAAGCAGAAGAGAATGGGCAGGAGCGTAGGCTTCAGACCTGACTGGAAAAAGGCAGTAGTTACAGTTGAAGGCGACAAGACGATAGAGTTCTTCGACGGAATGTACTAATGAGCCTCCGGCAAAATGTGCCGGGTAAGTATGGGGCGCATTAAAGAGGGAACACACGGGCAAGTGTAACGCTCGTGCAGCCCGTAAGAACGTGGGCGCCTCGCAAAACAATTACAAGGAGTGAAATACGAATGGCAATAAAGAGCTATAAGCCTACGACAGCCGGAAGACGTGGTATGACAGTTACCGATTATTCCGAGCTTTCAAAGGTAAAGCCGGAAAAGAGCCTTCTTGAACCTTTAAAGAAGACCGCCGGCAGAAACAGCTACGGCAGGATCACAGTACGCCACAGAGGCGGCGGTGAAAGAAGAAAATACCGTGTGATCGACTTCAAGAGAAACAAGCTCGATATGAACGCAACAGTTCAGACTATCGAGTACGATCCTAACAGATCGGCATTTATCGCACTCGTTCAGTATGAGGACGGCGAGAAGAGATACATCCTCGCACCTAACGGCCTCAAGGTGGGCGACGTGGTAAGATCAAGCGCAGACGCTGACATCAAGCCCGGCAATGCACTTGCACTTACAAATATCCCTGTGGGTACATTCATCCACAATATAGAGCTTTACCCCGGCAAGGGCGCACAGCTCGTTCGTTCAGCAGGCAACATGGCACAGCTCATGGGTAAAGAGGGCAGCTACGCTCTTGTCAGACTCCCTTCGGGCGAGATGAGAAAGATCCCTGAGAACTGCATGGCTACTATCGGTCAGGTCGGCAATATCGACCACGCAAACGTAAATATCGGTAAGGCAGGCAGAAAGCGCCATATGGGTATCAGACCTCATGTAAGAGGTTCAGTCATGAACCCGAACGACCACCCGCACGGCGGTGGTGAAGGTAAATCACCTGTCGGACGTCCAAGCCCTGTTACCCCTTGGGGCAAGCCTACAATGGGTTACAAGACTCGTGCTAAGCACAATCGCTCCGATAAGTTTATCGTAAAGCGCAGAAACGGTAAATAATGAAAGGAGGCAGATGACTAATGTCAAGGAGTACTAAGAAGGGCCCCTATGTGCAGGAGGCGCTTATAAAGAGAGTTATTGCAATGAACGAGGCAGGAGAGAAAAAGGTGTTAAAGACCTGGAGCAGAGCTTCTACTATCTTCCCTGATTTCGTTGGTCATACATTCGCTGTTCATGACGGCAGAAAGCACGTTCCGGTTTATGTCACTGAGGATATGGTAGGACATAAGCTCGGCGAGTTTGCTCCGACAAGAACTTACAAGGGTCATGCAGGTTCAAAGACCTCGAACAACGGTAAGTAAAGCGGAAGGAGGAATTTTGAATGGAAGCAAAGGCTATATTAAAGAATGCCAGGATCGCTCCCCGTAAGGTGTCGATCGTTTTAGACCTTATAAGAGGTAAGGATCTTGACGTTGCAATGGCAACAGTCAAGCACACACCCAAGGCTGCAAGCGAGTATCTGGTAAAGCTTCTCGGTTCCGCTGCTGCAAACGCAGAGAATAATCACAACATGGATAAGAATAATCTCTATGTTTCAGAGTGCTTTGTTTGCCCCGGACCGACAATGAAAAGAATCATGCCCAGAGCGCAGGGCAGAGCATACAGGATCCTGAAGAGAACATCACACATCACAGTGGTTCTCAAGGAAAAGGAATAAGCGCAAGAGGAGGTAAACTATGGGCCAGAAAGTAAATCCGCACGGTCTTCGTGTCGGAATAATAAAGGATTGGGATTCCCGTTGGTTTGCGGACAAGGCTACATTCGGTGATACACTTGTAGAGGACTATAAGATCAGAGAGTATGTTATGAAGTCACTCAATACAAGATCGAAGAGCCCTGATGTTAAGTCAGTATACGCAGGCGTTCCCAAGGTGGAGATCGAGAGATTTGCATCAAAAGACGGCAATCAGAACGTAAAGATCCACATTCATTGCGCTAAGCCCGGTATCGTGATCGGCAGAGGCGGCGCTGAGATCGAAAAGCTCCGTGCAAAGCTCGAGAATATGATAGGCAAGCGTGTGTCTGTAAATATCGTTGAGGTAAGATCACCTGATATAAACGCACAGCTCGTAGCTGAAAAGATAGCTCACGACCTCGAGGACAGAGTATCCTTCAGAAGAGCTATGAAGCAGGCTATCGGCAGAGCAATGAAGCTCGGCGCTAAGGGTATCAAGGTTATGGTATCCGGCAGACTTGCAGGCGCTGAGATCGCAAGAAGCGAAACATACCACGAGGGTACTATCCCGCTTCAGACTATCAGAGCTGACATCGACTACGGTACAGCTGAAGCACATACAACTTACGGCAGACTTGGCGTAAAGGTATGGGTATACCGTGGTGAGGTCCTCAAGGGTGAGGCTGCTCCGTCTGATAAGAGAGATGAGGGCAATAAGAGAAGAGGCCGCAGAAACGACGACAGAGCAAGAGCTCCCAGACGTGACGGCGCAAGAGCAAAAAGAGAAGGGGGTAACAAGTAATGCTGCTTCCGAAGAGAGTAAAGTACAGAAGACAACAGCGTGGCCGTATGACAGGTAAGGCTACAAGAGGAAATAAGGTAACAAACGGTGAATTCGGCTTACAGGCACTTTCACCGGCATGGATAACCTCAAGACAGATCGAGGCTGCCCGTATCGCTATGACAAGATATATCAAGCGTGGCGGTCAGGTATGGATAAAGATCTTCCCGGATAAGCCTATCACAGAGAAGCCGGCAGAAACACGAATGGGTTCAGGTAAAGGCTCGCCCGAGTACTGGGCAGCAGTGGTAAAGCCCGGCCGTGTGATGTTTGAGATCGCAGGCGTTCCCGAGGAGACAGCAAGAGAGGCTATGCGTCTTGCGATGCATAAGCTCCCTGTAAAATGTAAGTTTGTCAAAAAAGAAGAGGAAACGGGTGGTGAGCAGTAATGAGATCAAATGAATTAAAGGAAATGTCACTCGCAGAGCTTAATGAGAAGCTCGCAGACCTCAAGCAGGAGCTTTTTAATCTTCGTTTTCAGCACGCTGTAAACCAGCTCGATAACCCCAAGAGCATGACAGCAGTTAAGAAGGATATTGCACGTGTAAAGACATTTATACGCCAGCAAGAATCCGCACAGTAAGCGAAGGGAGGACTGACTGTGGCAGAGAGAAATCTTAGAAAGACAAGAGTGGGCATAGTAGTTTCCAATAAGATGGATAAGACTATCGTTGTAGCTATCAAGGATAACGTGCAGCATCCGCTCTATAAGAAAATCATCAAAAGAACAGTTAAGCTCAAGGCACATGACGAGGAAAATGTATGCAATATAGGCGATACAGCAGAAGTTATGGAAACACGCCCTCTTTCAAAAGATAAGAGATGGCGCCTTGTAAAGGTGATTGAGCAGGCTAAGTAATTTAAAAATTAAGGGGAGGCGGCAAGGGCTGCCGACCCATTGATACTTGAAAGGAGGACGCACTGTGATACAGATGCAGACTTACCTGAAGGTCGCAGACAACTCCGGCGCAAAGGAGCTTATGTGCATCAGGGTTCTCGGAGGTACACGCAGAAAGTACGCTAATATCGGCGACGTTGTAGTAGCTTCCGTTAAAAAGGCAACACCGGGCGGCGTTGTTAAAAAAGGCGATGTTGTAAAAGCAGTAATCGTTCGTTCAGCAAAGGGACTCAGAAGAGCAGACGGAACTTATATCCGCTTCGATGAGAACGCTGCTGTAATTATAAGAGATGATAAAAACCCGAGAGGTACCCGTATATTCGGGCCTGTCGCAAAAGAGCTGAGAGAGAAGGAGTATTTGAAGATCCTGTCCCTCGCTCCGGAAGTTCTTTAATGGAGGTGCCGTAAATGAATAAGGTTCACGTTAAAACCGGCGACACAGTAGTAATACTCTCCGGCAAGGACAAGGGCAAGCAGGGCAAGGTGCTCCAGGTAAGCCCGAAGGAAGGTAAGGTCATCATAGAGGGCCTTAACATAGTAACAAAGCACGTCAAGCCCAGAAGACAGGGCGAGGCAGGCGGCATAGTAAAGGCAGAGGGCGCAATGTATGCTTCAAAGGTACAGGCAGTCTGCCCTAAGTGCGGCAAGGCTACAAGGATCGGTCATAAGATCCTTGAAGACGGATCTAAGGTCAGAGTTTGCAAAAACGAAGGCTGCGGTGAAGAATTTTAATTAGGAGGGTACTACAATGGCTGCAAGATTAAAAGAATATTATGTTAGCGACGTAGCTCCCGCTATGATGAAGAAATTCCAGTACGCTAACGTTATGCAGATACCGAAGCTCGACAAGGTCGTAATAAACGTCGGCTGCGGTGCTGATAAGGATAATAAGAAGGTCATCGACGCTATAATGTCAGACCTTGCTGCTATCACAGGTCAGAGACCTGTTGAGTGCAAGGCTAAGAAGAGCGTTGCGAACTTCAAGCTCAGGGACGGTCAGGTCATCGGTGTCAAGGTAACACTGAGAGCTGAGAGAATGTATGAATTCGTTGACAGGCTTTTCAACGTAGCATTTCCCCGTGTAAGAGACTTCAGAGGTATAAACCCCAACTCCTTCGACGGCAGGGGCAACTACTCTACCGGTATCAAGGAACAGCTCATATTCCCTGAGATAGAATATGATAAGATCGACAAGGTTCGTGGTATGGATATAAACTTTATCACAACAGCTAACACAGACGAAGAGGCAAAAGAGCTGCTTACACTTATGGGCGCTCCGTTTGCAAAGTAAGAGGAGGAAATAAGCATGGCTAAAAAGTCTATGATCAATAAGCAGCAGGCAAAGCCTAAGTATTCCACTCGTGCTTACAACAGGTGTAAGATCTGCGGAAGACCTCATGCATACCTGAGAAAGTTCGGCGTTTGCCGTATATGCTTCAGAGAGCTTGCACATGACGGTCAGATACCCGGAGTGAAGAAGGCAAGCTGGTAATAAAAAAGGAGGTCAAACGGCATGCAGATAACAGATACAATAGCGGATCTGCTTACGAGGATCCGTAATGCAAGCACTGCAAAGCACGCAACAGTAGACGTTCCTGCTTCAAATATGAAGAAGTCTATCACACAGATCCTTGTTGACGAAGGTTATGTAAAGGATTTCCAGGTGATCGAGGACGGTAAGCAGGGAATAATCAGAATAACTCTTAAATACGATGAGAACAGAAACCCCGTCATCACAGGTCTGAGAAGAGTTTCCAAGCCCGGTCTCAGGATCTATAAGAGCTGTGAGGATATGCCTAAGGTAATGAAGGGACTCGGCGTTGCCATAGTTTCCACATCCAAGGGCGTTATCACCGACAAGAAGGCAAGAGAGCTCGGCGTCGGCGGCGAGGTACTGGCATTTATCTGGTAAGGAGGAGCACATATGTCAAGAATAGGTATAAAGCCCATCAGTGTTCCCGCCGGAGTAACAGTTACGATAGCTGAAAACAATGTAGTAACTGTAAAGGGTCCTAAGGGAACGCTTGAGAAAGCATTCAATAAGGATATGATAATCAAGCAGGAGGGCACAGAGATAACAGTATCCCGTCCCTCTGAGAATAAGGTCCATAAGTCACTTCACGGTCTTACAAGGACACTTATCAATAACATGGTTGAGGGCGTAACAAACGGCTACTCCAAGAAGCTGGAAGTTGTCGGCGTCGGATACAGAGCGCAGAAGCAGGGCAAGAACCTCGTGCTCAACATCGGTTTCTCACATCAGGTGGTGATCCCGGAAACAGATACTATCAAGATCGAAGTTCCGGATGCGAACCATATCATAGTTTCCGGTGCTGATAAGCAGGAGGTAGGACAGTTTGCCTGCGAGATCAGAGAAAAGCGTCCGCCGGAGCCTTATAAGGGTAAGGGTATTCGCTACGAAGGCGAGTATGTTATCCATAAGGAAGGTAAAGCCGGTAAGGGTGCTAAGAAGTAACGGAAGGAGAGAACTGATATGGTTAAAAAGCTTGACAGAGCTAAGGCAAGAGCAAAAAGACAGATCAGAGTTCGTGCAAAGATTTCCGGTACTGCTGATCGTCCGAGACTTAACGTATTCCGCTCCGCAAAGCATATATATGCACAGCTTATAGATGACGAAAAGGGCGTAACACTTGCATCCGCATCATCGCTTTCAAAGGAATTTGAGGGCAACGGCGGCAATAAAGAGGGCGCTCGCAAGGTAGGTCAGCTGATAGCTGAGGCTGCTAAGGCAAAGGGCATCGAAAACGTTGTGTTTGACAGAGCCGGATACCTTTATCACGGCAGAATACAGGAGCTTGCAGAAGGCGCTCGTGAGAGCGGACTCAAGTTCTGATACAAGGAGGGAATACTTTGGCTTTAATAGATGCATCAAACATGGAACTTAAAGAGACCGTTGTTGCAATAAACAGAGTATCTAAGACTGTTAAGGGCGGCCGTATAATGAAGTTTGCGGCACTCGTAGTCGTAGGTGACGGCAACGGCACAGTAGGCTTTGGTACAGGTAAGAGCAGCGAAGTTCCGGACGCTATCCGCAAGGGTATCGAGGACGCTAAGAAAAACCTTATCAAGGTATCACTCAGAGGAACGACTATTCCTCATGAGATCATAGGAAAATTCGGTGCAGGTGAAGTTCTTCTCAAGCCCGCAGCACCCGGTACGGGTGTCATCGCAGGCGGCACAGTAAGAGCAGTAGTCGAGGCAGCTGGTATCAAGGACATCAGAGCAAAGAGCCTTCGCTCAAATAACCCCTGCAACGTAGTAAGAGCAGCAGTCAACGGACTTGCATCAGTCAGATCGCTCGATGAGGTCGCTGCAAAGAGAGGCAAGACTGCTAAGGAAATCGTAGGCTAAGGAGGAAAGAAAAGTGGCAAACTTAAAGGTAGAGCTTGTCAAGAGTCTTAATTCAAAGATTCAGAAGCAGGTTTTAACGGCTAATTCACTTGGCCTTAGAAAGATCGGAGATGTGACTGTACAGCCTGATAATGCACAGACACAGGGTAAAATAAAGGTGATTTCTCATCTTGTAAAAGTAACTGAGGCGTAAGACAAGGAGGTGGGCAGATAAATGAAACTGCATGAATTAACACCTGCTGCCGGCTCGACTAAGGAAGTTAAGCGCAAGGGCAGAGGTCACGGCTCGGGCAACGGAAAGACTGCCGGCAAGGGACATAAGGGACAGAAGGCCCGTTCCGGCGGCGGCGTAAGACCCGGCTTTGAAGGCGGACAGACAATGCTCGCAAGAAGGATCCCTAAGAGAGGATTCAATAATATATTCGCTACAAAGTATAGCGTAGTAAATGTATCGGATCTTGAAAGATTCGTAGACGGCACAGTAGTAGATACTGAGCTTTTAAAGGCATCAGGCCTTGTTACAAAGGAGCTTGACGGCGTTAAGGTCCTCGGTAACGGAGAACTTACTAAAAACCTTACCGTAAAGGCTGCAAAATTCTCAGCAGCTGCTAAAGAAAAAATCGAAAAGGCAGGCGGGAAGGCTGAGGTGATGTAAACGTGATAGAAACATTTCGTAACGCATGGAAAGTTCCGGAGTTAAGAAAGAAGTTACTCTATACACTTCTCATCATCGTTATTTACAGAGCATTGGGTACGATACCTGTGCCTTACCTTGATTCGGCGGCTATCGCTGAATGGTTCAAGGGCTCTGAAAGTTCGGGCGACTTTTTCAGCTACTTAAATGTCCTTTCGGGTGATAACTTCTCGAAGGCGACACTGTTAGCATTGTCGGTAGGTCCGTACATCAACGCACAGATCATCATTCAGCTTCTTACCTACGCACTTCCGCCTCTCGAAAGACTGGCTAAGGAAGGTCCGGAGGGCAAAAAGAAGCTCGATAAGATCACAAAATGGGCAGCACTTGCAATATCGCTTTTCCAGGCATGGGCATACTACCTTACACTTTCAAACGCTCACGCTACCGTTCACTCGGGCAATACATTTGAAAAGTGGTTCGCAGAGGCTGTTATCATAGCCGCCTTTACGGCAGGCTCATCACTCACGATATGGCTCGGCAACCTCATCAGTGAAAAGGGTATCGGCAACGGTATCTCGATGCTGCTGTTCGCAGGTATCATCGCAAGAGGACCTTCGGCAGTGCTCAACCTTATCTCACTTATGAAGACCGGCGAGGCTAAGTATATGATACTCGTGCCTATAATCATCGTGATATTCATTCTTATGATCGGCTTCATCGTATTTATGAATGATTCCGAGAGAAGAATACCGATACAGTACGCTAAACGTGTAGTCGGAAGAAAACAGTACGGCGGCCAGTCCACCTACATTCCGATAAAGATAGCGATGAGCGGTGTGCTTCCGATCATCTTCGCTATGGCGTTTATGTCTATCCCCCAGACTCTCAAGATGTTTATAGCACCAAGAGAGGACGGCACAGGCTTCTATAACTTCATACTTCGTATATTCCAGTATACACACCCATTCTATGGCTGCCTGTATTTCGTGCTGATAATCGCATTTAACTACTTCTATGTTTCAATGCAGTATAACCCTGTCGAGATAGCCAATAACCTCAGACAGAATAACGGCGGTGTTCCGGGTATCAGACCCGGTAAGCCTACATCGGAATATATCCAGAGGATACTTTCAAAGATCACTCTCGTGGGTGCGTTCTTCTTAGGCGTTATCGCAATATTCCCGATCATCTTCGGCGCTATCACAGAGGTAAATATCGCAATGGGCGGTACTTCTATACTCATCGTAGTAAGCGTTGCACTTGAAACAGCAAGAACAATGGAATCCCAGATGGTAGCAAGACACCATAAGGGCTTCCTCGAATAACAGTAAAAAGGAAAGCTGAAAGGAGTATGTATCAATGAATCTGATTCTTCTTGGCGCACCGGGCGCAGGCAAGGGCACTCAGGCAGAGGTCATCAGTAAGGAATTTAATATCCCTACGATCTCGACCGGCAATATGTTAAGAGCTGCTGTAAAGGCAGGTACAGAGTACGGTCTTAAAGCTAAGGCTGCAATGGATGCTGGAGATCTTGTTTCCGATGATATAGTTATCGGTATCTTAAAGGACAGGATCAAGGAGCCCGACGCTGCAAACGGCTTTATCCTTGACGGCTTCCCGAGAACAGTTCCCCAGGCTGAGGCACTCGATGCTATGGGCGTAAATATCGACACTGTTCTTGAGATATTCGTTCCCGATGAAACGATCAAGCAGAGAGTAAGCGGCAGAAGAGTTTGCCTCGACTGCGGCGCTACCTATCATGTAGACTTCAAGCCCAGCAAGGTAGAGGGCGTTTGCGATGTCTGCGGTAAAGAGCTTGTTATCAGAAAGGACGATAAGCCTGAAACTGTTATAAGCAGACTTAATACCTATCACGAGCAGACTGCTCCGCTCAAGGGCTATTACGAAAAGCAGGGCAAGCTCAAGACCGTTGAGGGTCAGGACGAACTGGCTGATACGACAAAGCTCGTGCTTGAGGCTTTAAAGGGCTGAAATAGAACCGAGGTAAATCAATGATAGCAATCAAATCAAGCAAAGAGATCGTGAAGATGCAAAGGGCAGGCGCTATCACCGCTGAGGCGATACTCGCCGCAGGCGAAGCGATAAAGCCCGGCATGACCACCTATGAGATAGATAAGGTCGTTCACAGGTATATAACCTCACACGGGGCAAAGCCGAGCTTTTTAGGCTACGGCGGGTTCCCGGGGTCTGCGTGCGTTTCGGTAAATGATGTCGTTATACACGGCATTCCCGGACCGCTCAAGGTGCATGAGGGGGATATAGTTTCCGTTGACGTCGGCGCATATATCGACGGCTACCACGGCGACTCCTGCAAGACCTTCGCAGTAGGTGAGATCTCAGATGCTGCAAAAGCTCTGATGAAGTCAACTGAGGAGAGCCTCTATCTTGCGATAGAAATGGCTAAACCGGGCGTAAGGCTCGGCGACCTCGGTGCGGCTATACAGAAGTATAATGAGGATAACGGCTATTCCGTGGTGCGTGATTTCGTAGGTCACGGGGTAGGAAAAAATCTTCATGAGGACCCGGAGGTGCCGAATTTCGGTAAGGCAGGGCACGGAATAAGACTTGCCGCCGGAATGGTCATAGCGATAGAGCCTATGATAAATGAAGGCACTATGGGTGTTAAGATACTGCCGGACGGGTGGACCGTCAAGACAAAGGACGGTAAGCTCTCGGCACACTTTGAGCATACAATAGCTATCACCAATGACGGTGCGATGATACTTACAAAACCGTCGTGATGCTTAAAGTAAAAAGAGATTCTGAAAAGGCAGGGGGCATCGCTCCCGGAACACTGGTCATCTCGCTTGCGGGTCGTGATAAAGGGCGCTGCTACGTTGCAGCAGAGCTTCACGACGGCAGGGTGTATGTGGCAGACGGCAAAAAGCATAAGCTCATAAAGCCAAAGCCTAAAAACCCTAAGCACATTTCACCCGTGGGCAGGATAGACAGTGAAAGCCTTACAGATAAAAGACTAAGACGGCTGATATATGAATTTAAGACCCAAAATGAATTGTCAGCGCAGGTAAACACCGTCCCTTAAAGACGGGCGAGCAAAATCAAAGAAATGGAGAGCGTTTTATGTCAAAGGAAGATGTAATCGAGGTTGAAGGCACAGTAAAAGAGGCACTGCCGAATGCTACCTTTAATGTCGAGCTTGCAAACGGTCACATAATTCTTGCCCATGTTTCGGGTAAGCTCAGAATGAACTATATTCGTATAGTTCCCGGTGATAAGGTTACGGTGGAGATGTCACCTTACGACCTTTCTAAGGGAAGGATCACATGGAGAGCTAAGTAAGCGCTCCGTAAAACACGCAACAATAGCTTTTTTGTAAAAACAAGAGGAGGTATTTCAATGAAAGTAAGACCTTCAGTTAAGCCGATCTGCGAAAAGTGCAAGGTTATCAAAAGAAAGGGCAAGATCATGGTGATCTGCCAGAATCCTAAGCACAAGCAGCGTCAGGGCTGATAAACCGAAAATGGAGGTGCAATCTTAATATGGCAAGAATTGCTGGTATAGACCTGCCAAAGGATAAAAGAATAGAGATCGCTCTTACTTATGTGTATGGCATCGGTCGTAATATTGCAAAGGATATTCTTAAAAACACAGGAGTTGATCCTGATATAAGAGTCAGAGACCTTTCTGATGAGGATACCGATAAGATCCGTGATTATATAGATAAGAACGTGATCGTTGAGGGTGACCTGAGAAGAAACGTGGCTCTTAACATCAAAAGACTTGTCGAGATAGGCTGTTACAGAGGCGTTCGTCACCGTAAGGGTCTGCCTGTAAGAGGACAGAGAACAAAGACAAACGCAAGAACTCGTAAGGGTCCTGTAAAGACTATCGCAAACAAGAAGAAGTAAGGAGGGTGTGAACAATGGCTCAGCAGAAAAAGACGACTATACGTCGCCGTCGTGAAAGAAAGAACATTGAACAGGGACAGGTTCATATCCAGTCTACATTCAATAACACTATCGTTACTATCACAGATATGCAGGGTAACGCTATCTCATGGGCATCCGCAGGCGGCTTAGGCTTCAGAGGCTCAAAGAAGAGCACGCCGTTTGCTGCACAGACTGCTGCTGAAACAGCTGCAAGAGCTGCAAAGGAGCATGGTCTGAAGATAGTAGAGGTTTACGTTAAGGGACCGGGTGCAGGCAGAGAAGCTGCAATAAGAGCACTCCAGAGCGAGGAGCTTGAGGTAAGAATGATAAAGGACGTAACTCCTATACCTCACAACGGCTGCCGCCCGCCTAAAAGACGTAGAGTATAATAAAAGACAATTTGAGTTTAAAGTTTACTCAAAGTCGGGTAAAACAAACGGTTTAAGACCCGATACTTGATAAAAAACGGAGGTAATCAAAAATGGCTGTAAACAAAGAACCTATTTTAAAAAGGTGCAGATATTTAGGCATAAGCCCTATGGTAATGGGCGTAGCCCAGGAGTCCAAGCGTAATCCTGACGCTAACAAGAGGAAGAAGGTTTCCGAGTACGGCGTTCAGCTCAAGGAAAAGCAGAAGCTCAAATTCATCTACGGTATGCTCGAAAAGCAGTTCAGACACTACTTTGAGCTTGCTGAGAAGATGGAGGGTCAGGCTGGTGAAAACCTCATCACACTTCTTGAATCAAGACTTGACAATGTAGTATTCAGAATGGGTCTTGCTTCTACAAGAAGAGAGAGCAGACAGCTCGTATCCCACGGCCACTTCAATGTAAACGGACACAGAGTTGACATACCGTCTTACAGAGTAAAGCCGGGCGACGTTATAGAGCTTCGTGAGAACTCCAAGAAGAGCGAGAAGTTCAAGCAGGTGATAGAGCTTACAAACGGCAGGATAGTTCCTACATGGATCGACATGGATAAGGAAGCATCCTCAGGCAAGATAAACCGTCTTCCTGTAAAGAGCGATCTTGATTACGAGATCGAAGAGCATCTTATCGTTGAGTTGTACTCCAAGTAAAGCGCAGGCTTTTAAGCCTTGCTGCTTGCTTGCAGCGATATTTTTATCAAACGTCAGAAACATTCGAGTTTTGAAAACAGGAGGGTTTTAAATGCTTGAAAAAATAGAAAAGCCTGAAATAGAAACTGCCGAGCTCAAAAGCAACGGAACTTACGGGAAATTCATTCTCGAGCCGCTTGAGCGTGGCTATGGTATCACACTCGGAAACAGTCTGAGACGTGTACTGCTCTCCTCATTACCTGGTGTTGCCGTTACAAGCGTAAAGATAGACGGCGTACATCACGAATTATCAACGATCCCGGGAGTCAAGGAGGACGTTACAGAGATAATCTTAAACCTCAAAGGACTCACAGCAAAGCTCTACGGCGAAGGCCCTAAGACTGTCTATATAGAGGCAGAGGGCGAGTGCGAGGTCACAGCAGGTGATATAAAGACCGACAGCGAGGTCGATATACTTGTTCCTGATATGCACATCGCAACACTGGGCGCCGGCGCAAAGCTGTATATGGAGATCGTTATCGACAGAGGCAGAGGCTACGTTTCTGCCGAGAAGAACAAGCAGCTTACACCTAACGCACCTATCGGAGTAATTGCAGTTGACAGTATATATACACCTGTCCTGAAGGTGAATTACACAGTAGATAATACCCGTGTAGGGCAGATCACAGATTTTGATAAGCTCACCCTGGAGGTGTGGACAGATGGTACTATCTCCGCTAAGGAGGCTGTATCAATGGCAGCCAAGCTTCTCAACGAGCATCTGAATCTATTTGTGGATCTCTCGGAAGAGACCACTGTTGTAGAGATCATGGCTGAAAAGGACGATAAGGGCAAGGAGAAGATCCTTGAGATGACCATTGAGGAACTTGACTTATCTGTACGTTCCTTCAACTGCTTGAAGCGTGCAGGTATCAATACTGTCAATGACCTGATAGAGAAGTCTGAGGAAGAAATGATGAAGGTCGGAAACCTCGGTAAGAAATCATTTGATGAGGTCAAGGAGAAGTTACATTCACTCGGCTACGACCTCAGTTCCGAAGAAGAATAATGCAAGATTTTAAAATAAGGAGTTGAACATCTATGCCAGGAAAGAGAAAGCTCGGAAGGCCTACCGATTCGAGAAGAGCAATGCTCAGAGCGATGGTAACATACCTTTTAGAGAACGGTAAGATCGAAACAACTGTAACAAGAGCAAAGGAAGTTTCCGCTATGACCGAGAAAATGATAACTCTCGGCAAGGCAGGAGATCTTCATTCAAAGAGACAGGCACTTTCCTACATCACAAAGGAAAGCGTTGTCAAGAAATTATTTGACGACATCGCTCCCTCTTACGAGGGCAGAAACGGCGGTTACACAAAGATCGTTAAGATCGGTCCCCGTCGTGGCGATGCAGCTGAGATGGCTATAATCTCGCTCGTTTGATTACAGACAGATCAATGAATAAAAGGCAGTCGTATGACTGCCTTTTTTGTGTCTAATAGAACGAATTTATGTTCGATAACGCCCGAAACAGCGCCCTTTGAAGAAAGTGTTCCACGTGGAACACTTTTTTACTGCTGCATTTGTTTGTGATGCTGCTCCTTCTGCTCGTACATAAGACGGTCGGCTCCTTTGAGCAGATCCTCAAACCTGCTGTGTGTGCCGGAGGTGTCCGTATAGATGCCGATGCTCGCAGAAAGACGGTAGGGCTTTATCGCCGACGAATTGATGTTTTCGATAACTTGCATAAAGTGCTGCTCTATCTCGTTGTTGTCAACTTCGCCTTTGAACACTGCGATTATCTCGTCGCCGCCGAACCTTGCGCAGACAGCTCCCTTTGGAACTGACAATCTGAGTGCCTGTGCGACAGCGTGTATAGCATAGTCGCCCTCATCGTGACCGTAGTTGTCGTTGATGCCTTTGAGCCCGTCAAGATCGGCGATAGCAAGCGTTATGCCCTCGTCGGCACCGTATGCCACGATAGAGGTATACTCTCTGAAAAAGCCCGTCCTGTTCAGAAGCCCTGTGAGCGCATCTGTCTTGTAGAGATCCTCGATACGCCTGTTTATATGATCCTGATAGCGAATGTAGATATAGCTGGTCATAGCATTTGAAATACAGCTTTTTATCTGGGGTATCTTTATATAGTTTGCGATGTCGTAATTCCAGAAGTGGAAGCATATATACCCGAGAGGTCGTGAAAGCAGGTGCAGCGGTGTGAAGATAAGCGGCATATTGCCCTCAAGCGTTTTGTCAAGGTGGGCTGTTATCTTTCTGCCGTCAAACATATGCGGATGCTCGTCCGGGAAGTCGGTGGCAAGCAGCGACATTCGCTTGTCTGAAAACGGCTTTTCACTGAAAAAGTGCAGCGGATCGGTCGAATCATCAAAGCAGTCGTCGTTTAAGATAATATCCGCATCATAGATATTTTCGTGGTAATTCTTGATAAGCTCGTATGTTTCCTCGGGAGTGCGGACTTTTAGTATCCTTGTGGTTATCTCGTTTAAGGTGCGGTACTCCTCCTGGAAGCGGTAGAAGCTGTCCTCCATAGTGTTTAAAAACTCTGTGATGACCACGCCGCCTGTGTACTCGCAGCCGCAGGATTCACTTGTAAGCAGCTTGGGAGTCACCAGACACTCTGTACCTGCGATGTCCTCGCCGGCAAAGCTCATGTCTGCAAGGCTCTTTATCGAAGCTGCAAGATCCTCCGGTGAGCAGATGCAAGAGGTAAGTCTCGGCTCGCAGAAGTTTATATCATTTATGCCGTCAAAGCCTGTAACTATTATGTCGTCGGGAACCCTAAGCCCATGCCGCTTGAAATAGTTTATCGCCGTGATGCCCATGGTATCATTACAGCTAATAAGCGCACGGGGGAGCTTTTCACGCTTTAAAAGCTCCTCGCACGCAGCCTCGGTAGGCACGCTCCAGAACTCGCCGTAGCTTACCATGCTCTCATCAAACGGTATGCCGTTTTCTTTGAGCACCTCAGCAAAAGCGTCAACTCTCTCCTGAGAGAAGGCGTTATCCTTTACACCGCCCATAAGGTGAACGTCCTTTATACCGTGGTCGTTTATAACGTGGCGGCAGACGTTTTTAAAGCCCTTTACATAGTCAAATCTTACATTAGCACAGCCCTTTGTCGGCTCGCCGATGACTACCACAGGGACATTATCGGACTGCGCCCTTTCTATAAGGCGCTCGGCGTAGTATTTGGTATCTATCTTTTCGCTGAATACTATCAGAAGGTCGGTAATATCCATATCCACAAGGTCATATATCGACGACTCGCCCTTGTCGGAATCGCTGTTCCAGTAGAGGTTGGAGCTTGTTGTATACACAAGCAGTATATGCCCCTGAGCTTTGAGCGCCCTATGGAGCTGCTCTACGATATTCTTTATAAAGTCGTCCTGCAATCTTGTAACGCAGAATGATATGACTTTTCTTCCGTTATACATTGTTTCACCGCCTGTTATGACTGTAATATATATACAATTATATCACATTGCTTATATTTTTTCAACCCTTTATGCGAGGTTTTGTCAAAACGTATAGTAAATCTTGGGAAAACCTTAAAAAAATCTTAATATACTTGAATATTTTAACAATCTATGCTATAATAACAAAGGTGTGAAAAACACTATGATCATAAAAAGGAGAACAGAAAATGAAAACAAAACGTATCAACCGGGGGCTTATCCTCGGGGCGGCTGTGATCGTTGCTCTGGGCGGCTACATCTTATTTGATGAGCTTAGCTTTAAAAGCAACAAGGACGATATAGATACTTCTGTCAGAGAGTATCTGTCCGAGATCGCAAAGTCGAACATCTCGGCGACTGCCGACGGCGAAAGCTGGAAAAAGGTGATAGACGACAACTGGGGCTATCACAGCTTCTATGACAGTGCTTACCAGCGCTGGGAGTATCGTACCGCTGATGCTGTCAATGAAAACATCACCTACAACATGAGCGATACGCTCCACACAAAGGACTTAGGCGAGATAACAAACTGCACTGCAAGGGTGCAGAGCGTATCCGTCAAAAAGGAAGGCCCCGATCTTGCGGCTGTTACCGTGTCATATTACATTGACTTTGACGCCAGGGGAAATGTATATCTGTTCGGCGGCGATTACCCGATGAATGTGATGATGGAAGGCGACAGTGATACTGATTTTGGTGAAGCGGGCTTTGCAAATGACAAGGTAAAGGACATCGAATACAAGGGCACGATATTCTTCCCTGATGTGTCGTTAAAGATGAGCCGTGAGGACGGACAGTGGAAGATAGTAGCAGGCGGCAGCGGCGGAGATATGACCAGTACCCAGCTGTTTGAGAAAAACGGCGAGCCGCTCGACATAGGCGCTCACCTCGGGCTTGACAAGAGCATGAAACAGGACGGGGGTGACGGGAATGCCTGAAACGGTACTTAAAATAGAGAACCTTAACAAGACCCTCGGCAAGCGTCACATACTGCATGATATTTCATTTGATGCATATGCAGGCGAGGTGTTCGGCTTCTTAGGACCTAACGGCGCCGGCAAGACGACTACGATAAAATGTGCAGTCGGGCTGATCTCGATCGACAGCGGCACTATCTCGATAGGCGGCAGGGAGGTAAGCGAGGATTTTGAGGGCGCTATGGCGCAGGTCGGCGGTATCGTTGAGAACCCGGAGATGTACAAGTTCCTCACCGCCAGGCAGAATCTTGAACAGTACGCCCGTATGCGTGACGGCATCACAAAGGAGCGCATAGACGAGGTACTTAAAATAGTCGGGCTTGCAAACAGGGCTGACGAGAAGATAAGCAAATACTCTCTCGGTATGCGCCAGCGTGCAGGTGTGGCACAGGCGATACTCCACAAGCCGAAGGTGCTTATTCTTGATGAGCCGACAAACGGTCTTGACCCGGCAGGTATAAAGGAACTGCGTGACATATTAAAACACCTTGCACACGAGGAGGGCGTATGCGTTATCGTATCGTCGCACCTTATGAGCGAAATGGAGCTTATGTGTGACAGGGTAGGCATTATCGCACAGGGCAAGATGTTAGGCGTTTACACGCTCGAAGAGCTTATGAACAGCTCAAACGGCGAGAACGAGCGCTATCTTATCAGGTGTGGCGACGCTCAAAAGGCTATGGAGGCAATAGCGGATATAGAGGGCATAGAAAGTACTCTGAGTGACGATCAGCTTGAAATAAGTGTGCCGATAGAGGGCGCTAAGGAAACTATAAGCAGGATAAACAGGCAGATAGTGCTTGCTGAAATACCGCTTTATGAGGTGAACCTACTTGAAAAGAAAAAGCTCGAGGAGGCATTCATAGAGATGACAGGAAACGGAGGCGATCAGATTGGGTAAGCTGACAGCACTTGTAAAGAACGAATACATAAAGCAGCTCAAAAAGCGCTCGACTATCATAATCCTGATCCTGACGGCGATAGTGTCAGTGGGGTTCACGGGCATAGTAAAGCTCTCGACGCTTGAAATGTCCGATCCGGAGCTTGATGATCACACGCCCGACACAAGTTACAGTGTAGAGATAGAGGACGCACGCAGGAACGGTGATGACACAAGCCTTGAATACTACACGTTTTTAAGTGAGCAGGGCATTTCAACCGCAGACTGGAGATACGATCCGGCAGTAACAGCGCTGGGTGAGGGATCTTTTGACAGTGTGGCAGGATATGTCCAGAAAAACAGCAGCGAGGATATAAGCGGCAGGTTCAGGGACTTTGTTATAAACAAGGACTGGAAGGGCTATTATGGATTCATAAAAGACAAGCTCCCCGAGGAAGCAAGGTGGGCGGTGGAGTTCAGGCTTGAAAATGACATCGCACCTGATGAGAATATGTATTCAGAGGACGCTGACTGGAGAAACGTCCAGCTTGATCAGTATCTGCAATATGCGCTCAAAAAAAGCAAGGTAAGCTCAGAGCAGATGAAGACAAACTACGACGACGCCATGAAAACGGCAAGGTACAGGCTGGAGCATGACATAGCATTCAACGTAGCAGGCACTTCCATGACGGACATGGAAAGGGTTATGTACGAAGATGAGCCTATGCCGACATCAAACAAATTCACGATGTGGACGGCGTTTACGACAAGCCCGTCGGTGGTATCGTTCGTGGGACTTCTTATAATCATTATCGCAGGCAGCATAGTTGCTTCTGAGTTTTCAAACGGCACGATAAAGTTCTTGCTTATAAACCCACGCTCCCGTGGAAAGATACTTATATCAAAATACATCACCGTTATAACGGCAGGGCTTGTGATGATAGTTCTTTGCTTTATAGTATCGCTGCTGACGGCAGGTCTGATGTTCGGCTTCGGTGAGGCAGGTGCGACCTATGTAAAGACCACCGCAGGCGAAACAACTGCCGTACCCGGGATACTTTACATATTCGGGCAGTATATGCTTAAAGGCGTATATGTACTGGTAATGGCGACATTCTCGTTTGCGTTGTCGTCGCTTGTGAAAAGCTCGTCATTAGCGATAGGCTTAGGCATATTTGCGATGACAATGGGCGAGAGCGTTGTTATGATGCTCAAACAGGCGTTCGGCATTGATGCGGTAAGATACACGATATTTGCAAACTACGACATTCAGAGCATTGCGAGCGGTCAGACTATATTCGCAGGGCAGACGATAGGGTTTGCGCTTATAATCATTGCTATCCACATGGTCGTATTCCTGCTCACGGCGTGGGACGGGTTTACAAGGAGAGATGTTTAAGTTCAATGCACAATGCACAAGGCACAATGCACAATGGGTGTACTGGTAAGGTGTTTGGTGCTGAAAAAACGGGCGGCGAGCGGAGCGCAGGCGGCTTGCAGCGAACCCCGAAGGGGTGAGCTGCATACCCCCTCCCCTTTGGGGAGTGGGGTAGAGCTATCTTCGATAGCCCGGGGTGGGGCTATCTTGCCTCTTACCTCTTACTTCTTGCTTCTAACAGCGTAGGGGGCATATCCCACCCGGTGATAATAAACTACACCCCGGTAAGCGGCGTAATGGCTGCTTATCGGGGCGTTTTTGTTGAGTGTGCATAATTACAGGGACCGATTTTTACGCACGGATTGTTTATTCATACAAATCCTACCAAATTACTTGACATTGGAGGGAATATATGCTAAAATGTAATCACAGTAAAACATATAGGCTTAATAGGATATAAAAGCCGTATGACAAGGAGATAACAAAATGACTATCCGTAACATCTGCGTAAAACATAAAACTACACGAATGTGTACCTTCGAGCTATAATAATATCCCTTTATGAAAAGTAATTCAAGAAAAACATTTATCGGAGGTAATCACAATGAGTAAAATAACTGAAAGAGAATTAAAATTTGAAACAAAGCAGCTTCACATAGGTCAGGAGTCGCCCGACCCGGTAACAGACGCAAGGGCTGTACCGATATATCTTACATCATCGTATGTGTTCCACAACAGCGAGCACGCAGCTGACAGGTTCGGACTCAGAGATGCAGGCAACATCTACGGCAGGCTCACAAATCCCACGCAGGACGTTTTTGAAAGGCGCATCGCAGCGCTTGAAGGCGGCGTTGCTGCACTTGCAGTAGGCTCCGGTGCTGCTGCTATCACCTATGCGATACAGACGGCTGCTCATGCAGGGGATCACATCGTTGCTGCAAAGAACATCTACGGCGGCACCTACAATCTGCTCGCACACACGCTCAAGGACTACGGCATTGACACTACTTTTGTGGATCCTTTTGATTATGACGGCATTGAAGCCGCTATAAAGGACAACACAAAGGCGATAGAGATAGAAACGCTCGGCAACCCCAATTCAGAGGTAGTCGATATTGAAAGGATAGCAGGCATTGCTCACAAGCACAAGATACCGCTCATAGTTGACAACACATTTGCAACGCCTTATCTTGTAAGACCTATCGAATACGGCGCTGACATCGTTGTTCATTCGGCTACGAAGTTTATCGGCGGTCACGGTACTACGATAGGCGGCGTGATAGTTGATTCGGGCAAGTTTGACTGGGAGGGGAGCGGAAAGTTCCCGTGGCTGGTAGAGCCTAATGTTTCCTATCATGGTGTCAGCTTTACAAAGGCGGTAGGTGCGGCAGCTTTCGTGACTTACATAAGGGCTATACTGCTTCGTGACACAGGCTCGACACTTTCACCCGTCCATGCGTTCATATTCTTACAGGGGCTTGAAACGCTCTCGCTGAGAGTTGAGCGCCATGCGGAGAATGCGTTAAAGGCAGTTAAGTTCTTAAAGGATCACCCGAAGGTGGCAAAGGTAAATCACCCGTCTGTTACAGAAAACGAAGAGCAGAAGGCTCTGTACAAGAAATACTTCCCGAACGGCGGCGGCTCTATCTTTACATTTGAGATAAAGGGCGGCGCTAAGGAAGCACAGAAGTTTATAGACAATCTCCAGCTGTTCTCGCTGCTTGCAAATGTTGCTGACGTTAAGAGCCTGGCTATCCACCCGGCGTCCACCACACACTCGGAGTGCAACGAGCAGGAGCTTGCAGATCAGGGAATAAAGCCCAACACAGTAAGGCTGTCTATCGGCACAGAGCATATCGACGACATAATATTTGATCTTAAAGAGGCTCTTGATGCAGTCTGATAAGTAAACGGTAAACTGATAAACCAAACACAAAATTTCAACCTCCTCATATCAAAAAGTCCACCCTCATTCGGGTGGACTTTTTTAGTGTATAAAGAAATTTAAGATCCGTCTGCCGAAGGCGGACACCGTAACTGTCATTAAAGTCTGTTCAGAATGTCAGCGTCAGGTTATTGAGCCCCATAGAGTTTACATACCTTGCGTCCCTGACTGAGCGCATTACCATTCTTATGCCGATATGTGCGGTCGGGTCTTCGTCGTCGGCGTGCAGCTCTAAGTATTTTACAGGGTCAAAGCCCTTACAGTTATCCCTTATACGCAGGATACAGCTGTTATCAAGAAGAATGAGCCTTATGTCGATACTGTGTGAGGTGTCATTCTCACCGTCAAAGCCGTGGCTTACGATATTATATGCCATTTCCTCTATCGAGAGGGCTATGAAGGTAGAGAGCTTGGACAGCCGGTGATGCTTTTTGCAAAACTCTCCGGCTTTTTCCGATGCTGCAACGACACCTGTTATGTCTGTAACGCTCACCTCAAAGCATTTATCGTCGGAAACGCCGTAGTCGTCATCAAGAAGTGCGAATTTCTCTGCTGTGAAGCCGAAGCCTTTCCTTACGAACACCACTATACAGATGATGATAAGTGTCAGCCCCTCGCCGCAGATAAAGCCTGTCCACACGCCTGTGACGCCCATAAAGCGGCTGAGCAGGAATGCACTGAGGGCGGTGAGTGCGAAGTTCTGCAAAACGGAGATCACCTGAGTGAATATCTCCTTATCAACGCCCTGATAGTAGTTTTTATAGGTCGTATTGAGGGCGCAGGGCACGAGAGACAGCACGAATATCCTGAGCCCCTTGACGGCGATGCCCTTTGCCGCAGGGTTGGTGATAAACAGTGTTATGAGCGGATCTGCAAATGCAAATATCACAGCTGTTACCACGCCGCATATAGCTACGGCGTATACTGTCATCGTTCTGACGAGCGTTTTGAGCGCCGTCCTGTCGCCGTCGGCAAAGAGGATAGACGAGAGCATGAGCGCTACCGCCGCTATACCCGAGCTGAACGAATAGCATATATTGCCGACTGTCGAAATGACCGAGTAGGCAGCGACTGCGAGATTTCTTCCGACATCAAGCAGCACGTTGTTTAACACGAATGTAAGAAGCACCAGCGAGATCTGATTGATAAGCGTAGGTACGCCGTATTTTATGAGATACTTACAGTTTTTGGCGCTTACAAGTGAGAATGAGAACTTGAATATACAGCTTTTCTTAAAGAAATACGGCACGCCGATAAAGAATGCTACATAGTAGCTAAGGCTCGATGCAAGACCCATGCCGAAGGTGCCGCCGTGGAACACCAGAACGTTGAGCAGGTCGAATATGACATCAGCGACAGTCATTGCGGCAACTGCCACGACAAGTCTTGTACGGCTGCCGGAGATCTGCATATACGGCACCATTATGAGTGAGAACATAAACGCCGGTGCGCCGATTATAAAGCCACGCAGATAGTCCTTTGTAAGACCGGATACTTCGGCGCCGACATTTGATACGCCTGCACCGAGCAGGTCACAGATAGGCTGTGTGAATATTATAACTACCAGTACACCTACGACCGCTATAATGCCTGTAAGAGATACCGATGTGGAGTAGCAGCCGTTTGTGGACTTAGTATCGCCTGTGCCCATAGTCTTGCCGCACATTACCTGTATGCCGGCAGAGAGCATACTGCCGAGCGCTGCGAACACCAGAAGTATAGGCGTTGCGAGCCCATAAGCTGTCATAGAGTCTACACCCAGGAAGCGCCCTATCATTATATTATCTATCAGCATACAAAGTGTGACTGTCATAGCTGAAAGTATCTGTGTTAAAAGCATTTGCCGGAAAAGAGTTTTTATCATGTTTATATCACCTTTTGAATCGCTTGAAAATATTAGTCCAATATATATTATAGTATATAAGTATAATGTTTGTCAATTGATAAATTATTAAGGCAACACCGAACGACCCGCGGCTAACGCCTCTGCACATCATCTGCTTGCCGGATTTCCGTCATATTACCCATATTCTCCTTGACTTGCGTCAGCAAGCCTGCGTCGAATTTAGGCAATCTGACGAAAATCCGGACGGTGCATCTGATGCACAGGGGTCGTGCGGTGTTGCCTTAATTAGGCTATGGAAGCATTTCACTGATTGACAAATTGTTAATAATGTAGTATAATTATAAATGGTAACAATTTTCTGACACAAGAGGTAGATGAAATGAAAGGCATATCTTTAAAACTATTTATAAGCACAGCGCTCGTTTTTTGCATATCGGCAGCAGGTATAGGTCTGTCGCCGCAGGCGGATATAGAGGCTTTTGCAAAGGGCAGCGAGATAACTGTTGATGTGAGCGGCGGCAGCAGCATAGGCACACAGTTACAGTCAGCACTTGATGAGGCGGCAGAGAAAGCCACCGCTCAGGCTCCTGTGACGGTGAAGATACCTGCCGGGGAATACAAGCTCGAAAAGTCTATGCACATTTACTCAAACACTTACCTTGATGCTTCCGGCTGCACTATAAAGAGCGACGGGTCGCTGCACAACCTGCTGATGATAGGTACTACGGGCACATACAAAAATATCCCGGAGTACAATTCGAGCAAGGCAGTCGCCGGGTACAAGGCATTAGGGAACATCAGGATAACAGGCGGCAAGTGGATAGGCAATGACAACAATGAGGGGACGTTTTTCAGGCTTGCCCATGCGACAAATGTCACACTTGAAAAAATGGATATTTCAGGCGGCAACAGATCAAAGCACATAGTCGAGATAGCTGCGATAAACGGCTTTTATGTGAGAAACTGCAAATTCCACGACTATCAGCCGCTCAGATACATGGACGGTCATTTTGAGTGCATACAGATAGATACTGCGTGCAGTGATACTACCTTCAAGCAGTGTTATCTTGACGGGCTGCCGAGCAAGAACATTGAGATAACAGGGTGCAGCTTTAAGAATGTTTCCAGAGGACTTGGGACACATTCACAGCTGGTAGGGTGCTATCATGACAATGTGAAGATAACGGACAACACGTTTACAAACGTAGCTCAGGAATGTATCGTAGCGCTCAATTACACAAACTGCACCATAAGCCGCAATACTATCAGCAAATGCGGCGGAGGGATACTTGTACAGAACGGAAAGTTCCTGCCTGATTCCGGAAAGAAGGTGCAGGCGATGTATACTACTGTTTTTAACGGTACAAAGGCATTTGACGGCAAGGTGGTAAATAATGTGAATACCGTTGTCAGCGACAATGACATAAATGTAGTATACACAGGTCACAGCAGCATGGTGACAGGCATAAGGGTACACGGGCTGTATCTTGACAAGAAGGGCTACAAGGGACAGGACGGAAAGGCGCTGCCGTACAAGAATTATTACATAAGCGGTGTTACTGTAAAAAACAACACTATCACCACGGGCGGCAACGGGATATATCTTGATGATGTGAGAAATACTGCTGTTACGGGCAACACTATCACACAAAAAGGAGTCAGCAAGAAAGACCCAGACAAGAGCAGGTACGACGGTGTGACGGTGAATATCAACTGCCGCAGGCTGTCGGTCACGAACAACACTATCTCGGGCTTCAAGAGAGACGGTATGCTTTTTATGGGCAACAGCTCAGCATCTGAAATAGCCGGCAATATCATTACCGGGGTCAGGGGCACAGGACTGCATTTTTGCGACAAGTCCGGCGGCGGTGACATAAAGGGCAATACTATCACCTCTGCCGGCGAGCACGGGATACTTATAAACACCGGCAGCACCGCCAAAAGGGTAAAGTCAAACAAGATAAGCAACTGCAAGGGCACAGGCATATATGCAAATTCAGGCTCTGCAATAAGCGGCGGCATAAACACCAATACTGTCAAAAAAGCAGGCGGCAACGGTATTGCCCTCGGTGACGGGTCATCGGCGGCTGAGATAGTAAAGAATAAAATATCCTCGAGCGGAAATCAGGGGATAGGAGTATATTCGAGCAATGTTGCCAAAAACATTAGCCGAAACAAAATATCGGGTGCAAAAGCAAACGGCATTATGCTCAACACCGGCAGCAAGGCAAAGGGTATAATCAACAATACTGTTTCAAAGGTTAAGGGCACGGGCATATATCTATACGACAAATGCACCGTGAAGGCTGCTATATCCGGGAACGTGATAACGAATGCCGGGCAGCACGGGGTATTTTTAAACACCGGCAGCAAGGCCGGTGCTATTACCGGAAACACTGTAAAGACCGCAGGAGGCTCGGGGATATATCTATATGACAAGTCGGGCGTTTCGGGGGACATAGCTAAAAACAAGCTCTCGGGGTGCGGAGACAACGGGATATTCTTAAACACCGGCTGCAAGGCAGGAAAAGTGTTCAAAAACAAGATCTCTTCAAGCGGCAATGACGGTATAAATGTGATATACAAAAGCAGCACAGGTGCTATAAAGAGCAACACCATAACTGCGAGCAAAAACTCCGGGATAGTGTTAAACACCAAAAGCTGTGCATCGTCGATAACGTCAAACACTGTGAATACAAGCGCCAAATACGGGATATTCCTGTATGAGAAGTCGGCTGTGAAGGGCAGGATATACTCAAACAAGATAAAAAAGGCGTACAACGGCATATCTGTCGCAGGGGCGAGCAGGGTCGCAAAGGGGATAGTAAAGAATAAAGTCAGCAAGGCAGCTTCTGACAAGATATTCATATCCAGGGATTCCAGGGCGAAGATAAAGAAAAAATAAAGGCAACACCGCACAAAGATTGCGGTACAGATACGCAGTCAGATTTTTCGTCAGATTGCCTAAATTTGCCGCAGGAATACTAACGTATTTCAAGGTAAATTTGGGTAATATGACGGAAAATCTGCAAGTAGATGTGCCG
>JAFUYP010000012.1 GCA_017470535.1 Ruminococcus sp.
ATGCACAATGCACAATGCACAATTATTATTTATATAAACTCTATTGAGTTTACTTACTGTTTCGTACTATTGAGATCAATATTTTATTTAATTCTGAGCAATCTTCGTTTATACTCAAAAATTGCTCTTCTGTTAGATAATCCGTTTCATACAGCAATTGAAGCCAGTATTCTGTTTCACTTGCTTCTTTCAGGGCAATAGCCATTTTATTCTTGAAATCAGCTTTACTTACTCCTCTTATAGCTTCATGCACATTTGCACCAATGCTTGTTCCGCACCTCAACAATTGTTTTGATAGAACATATTCTTTTTTATCATTAACAAGATACTGATATAGTCTTACTACCCTTACAGCAAATCTTTTTGATTTAATAACAATCACATTTTCATCAATCATATGTTCATCTCCGTTATACCGACCAAGCCGATATTTCAATTGTGCATTGTGCATTGTGAATTGTGAATTGACTAAGTATTAGCAACCACCACGACCGCAGGTCTTACGACCTTATCGCCCATCGTATAGCCGTTCTGGAGCACCTGTGCGACTGTATTCTCGCCTAAGCTCTCGTCCTCAACTGTGCTTACTGCTGTTGCTATATTCGGGTCAAACTCTGTGCCTTCAAGCTCCATTGGCTTGACGCCGAGCTTTGCTATCACATCATTAAACTGCTTGTAGATCATCTCTATACCCTTTTTGAAGTTCTCGTCCTGACACTCTGTACCGAGCGCACGCTCGAAGTTATCTATCATGGGGAGTATCTCTGTGACCGCCGACGCCTTTGCGGAATCTGCAAGCTCAAGACGCTCCTTTGCAGTTCTCTTTCTGAAATTATCGTACTCTGCCATTAAGCGGAGGTACTTATCCTTCTGCTCGTCAAGCTCCTGCCTGAGCTTTTCCTCGGGGGCAAGCTCTTCTTCGGGCTGCTCCTGCTCAGTCTCAGGCTCTGCGTCAGCTTCCTGCTGCACTTCCTGCTCCTGCTGCTCCTGAGTCTGTTCCTCCTGCTCCTCTAATATCTCCTTATCTTCATTCACCATTCTCTTACGTCCTTTCCTAAGTAGCCTGCTCATCGTCATCCTCTCCCTGTGAGAGCATTCTTGTCATTCTGTCTGCAAAGTATTCAAGGTAGGGAATGAACTTTGCATAATCTATCCTCATAGGTCCTATCAGACCGAGTGTGCCGAACGACACGCCGTCCTTTTCAACAGGTGCGGTGATGATGCTCGAATTGTGTATCACAAACCCCTCGTCCTCCGGCGAGAACTGGACTTTAAGCCCGCTGAAGCTCTCGTTTATGAATCTCTTTATCTCGTCGTTCTGGTTATCAAGGAAGGTTATTATCTCGTTCTGGTCGAAATCCTTACAGGTCAGCAGGTTTTTCTGACCGTCAACTCTTACTGAGTGGGAGGTCATCTCCTGCGACATATTCATAAGTGCCGAAACTATCGGCGACAGGCTCATCATATAAGTGCCCATAGCCTCTGACAGCTTTTCAAAAAACTCATCTGACAGCTCATCGACTGCGATGCCTTCAAGGTTCTCCCTTGCAAAGCTCTCAAAGAATGCAAGCTGCTCATGTGTAAGGTCAAACTGCAATCTGCACACCTTATTCTTTATAGAGCCGTTTGATGTTATCATAAGGATAACGTACATTCTCTTGCCCGTCGGTATTACCTCGACCTTTGAGATAAGTGAAAACTTAGGCGCTGAGCTTGCCACGACCGTAGCGCACTTTGTAAGCTCTGCCAGTGCATATGATGCGTTTTCAAACATCTCGTCCGCTGATGCGTACTCTGCCGTTTCCGGGAAAAGCTCGTCGATCTTTTTCTTCTCCTCCTCGGAGATAGGATCCTTCTCCATGAGGCTGTCAACATACAGTCTGTACCCCTCATAGGTCGGCACACGCCCGGCAGACGTATGCGGCTGTTCAAGATAGCCCTGCTTTTCAAGCTCTGCCATTTCGTTTCTTATCGTCGCCGACGATGCCTTGACGTGATTCATTATCGTCTTTGACCCTACCGGCTCACCGGTCATTATATACTCATCGACTACCGCCGCCAGTATTTTTAGCTTTCTGTTGTCCATGCGCCCACCTACCTTACATCTGTGCGGTTTTAGCACTTAAACATTTTGAGTGTTAGCACTCACTGTTCCCGAGTGCTAAATATAGTATAACCCTTTTTTGCAAAAAAATCAAGAGCAAAACCGCAAAAACCTGCACAAATAAATCGAAAAATTTTGGCACTTATGTTGTGCATTTTGCTATGTCTCCAAAAACTCTTGACATCGGGCGGAAAATATGGTATAATTACAAAGTTGAAATGCTGGTATGGCTCAGTTGGTAGAGCAGCGCATTCGTAATGCGCAGGTCGCCGGTTCGAGTCCGGCTACCAGCTCCAAAAAGCTCCCTTAACGTTGTTAAGGGAGCTTTTTGTACTATTCACTCTTCAATTTCAACTATGATCTTTTCACCATTCATATACAAAAAAGTATCGCCCGACAGTGAACGGGCGATACCTTTTGGATCTAAATACTTTTCATAAAGGTGGTATATGGTGGTATTATTTATTCTAAGTCTTTCTTATCCTATCACTCCTTTGCGTTTTTTTGTGTGTTCCTTACTGTATCTATATAATAACACATTCTGACGAAATTTTCAATATTCAATTTTCGGCGGTTTTGTAGTTAATGCTACAATTTTACCATAAAGTGTAGCCGATACACAATATATTGTCTGAGTACATCTGACACTTCGTAAAGCCACACATAATAATTGCCCCTGAGTGCCTTAAACGCACCCGGGGCATTCGCCTTTGACATGGGCTTTACACATTCGCTGCGATAAGCGACTGCACAAGGCTGCGCTTTTCGTAAAGCACACAGCCGCCGTCGTGGTCATCTGAAAGCACATCGCCGCTTTGCAGCGCCTTGAACAGCGGTGAATCAAGCGCTTCTCTCAAAGAATGGTCTTTTACATTTATATCCGAATACGGTGAGAACGGACACGGCTCTGCGCCGCCGTGGGAGTTGATATGGAAAAATCCTCTTCCTGCTGCGATACAGCCGCCGGAGCTTTTCTCATCGCCCGGGAATGACACATAAACCATATCGCTGCTTTGCGAGCGGAGGTCACTTATACGTTCTTTGAGATATTCACGCTCCTTATCGCCCGGGGCAAGCTCTTTGCTGTCCTCTGTGACCGGCACATACTCGACATAAATGACCGCCTTGCAGCCACGCTTTTTAAGGGAGGCAAGAAATCGATCGCTTGTTACCTCTTGCAGATTCTCACAGGTGACGGTAACTGATGCGCCGAAGATAAGACCACGCTCACTGAGCTTATCCATATTCGTCATCAGCTTATCGTATATACCATTGCCACGCCTTGAATCTGTATGCTCACGGTCGCCCTCTATACTCATTACGGGTATGATATTACGGCGCTTGTCAAGCAGCTCATAATAGCGCTCATCAAAGAAAGTGCCGTTTGTGAACACCGGGAAGAGGATATTCTGATGCCTGCCTGCGGCTTCAAGCACATCACGCCTTATCATAGGCTCGCCGCCTGCTAAAAGTATAAAGCTGATACCAAGCCCGTCTGCTTCATCGAACACGCCCTCCCAGTCAGCTGCCGTGAGCTGTCTTACAGGCTCGCAGTCATTGGTGGCGTCTGTACATCTTGAATAGCAGCCCTCGCAGTGGAGGTTGCATTTGCTGGTTATGCTCGCTATCAGAAACGGCGGTATATGCTCGCCTTTGTCCTCGGCAGCACGGCGCTTTTTTGAGGCTTTTTTGCTGGCGGCGGAAAATCTGAGCATAAATGCACTTTCCTTCGGATCTTTAAGTGTCGCCCTGACCGCCTCACCGACAAGCCGCTCAACACCCTTTATAAGATAGTTCTGAAGATCAAAATTCTCACTCACAGCGGACATCTCCTTATATAAATATAAATGTATTAAAAGCATTATATCACATATACAGCCGCTTGTCTATCGGTAATGCTGCCAGTTTACAGAAAGTTTTTACAATTGGAGAATGCTGCTAATCAGCTTTTTTCTGCAAAGCAAGCTCTACTACCTTGTATGCACCGTCATACATTCCTGCTGCCTTGGCGTTTATGATATTCTCGCACATAAACCTCAGTACACTGTCATCACGCTGGAGAACTCTGAGCATTCCCATTATATCACGGAGAGTACGGCATTCAAATGTTCCGTCGCCTATCTCGGCAGCTCTTATAGCGCCCCATGCTTCGTGGCCGCCTACACGCTTTATCATCAGCTTTGGAACAGGATAATACGCAAGCTCGCTCGGCTTTGTTACAAGGTAGTCACACGCTCGCATAAGAAGATTTGTAGAATACACCGCTGCAAAAATATCCTTATGGCAGAAAACGTGTATGCCGGATATTTTCTCATCAAGGGCTTTTTCAGCAAATTCGGCAGACTCGGCAAAGTCGTCTATATGCTCTGTCACGATGCCTTCAAGCTCGGGAAGTCTTGCCTTTATGCTCTCCCACACGCTGTAATGGTCGCCTAAGTTCACCATGAGCGCCGCCCTGCCTTTTTTAACAGATGGGATAAGCGCTTTTATCATTCTGATAAATATATCCTGCTGTGCGCCTGCACCGCCTATGGTGAGGAGATATCTTCTCCCCTCTTTGTTTGCAGCCCGATCAAGGCGGCGCTTGCAGTCGGCTTCTATATTGCTCACAAGCTCATGGTCTATATAATGACCGGTAAATTTAATATCGCTCTCGGGCATGGGGCGCAGTATCCTCTTTTTATCCATGCCACGCAGCACCTTATAGCCAAGATACGCAGACTGGGTCTGCACCGTATGCACCGAGCCCTCTGCAAGATGCAGCGCCATAGGCCAGTTATCCGGAACGACATTAACGACATTTTTAAGCCCTGCATGGACTGCCGCCTGTGCAGGCCAGACGTGTGTGGCAGCAAAGGGTATGTCCTTCGGCAGATCGTTATAAAGCCCTGTCATAAGCTCTGACACCATCTGGTCGTTGCAGTTATAGGTGAGCTTGCGAAAGCCCTCACTGTTTATAGGCTCCCAGACAAATCTGTTGAAAAGCCTGCTCTTCTGCGAAATTCGTGAGCCGAGCGAATAAAGATCGTTCTGTGAGGAGATGATATTTGTAGCGGCTGTGCCCTTAAAGGAATTAAGGTCGAACCACAGAGGGGTAAGCCCCATACTATGCGCAGCAGACGCTATCGCCATTGATATACGGTAGTGACCAAAGCCCATTCTTATATTTCCTATCACTATGCTCTTATCCTTATCTATTTCAAGAGGTGTGTCAGAAAGTTTAAGGTCTTTTAACCCTAAAGCTCTGCCGACTGTGGAGTTATCGACGGCTTTCAGGTGATAGGCGATATGTCTGTCATCACCGTGCTTTCTTGCCATTTTACGGGCGTTTTTTGATGCAGCCCTTATATTTCTCCTGCTCATTTCATTGCCGAATATCCTTGATGACTTATCCATGATAAAATACCTCCATAAATTAATTTTTTAACAAACCTCTTGACAAATGCGTCAAGATGTGATAGACTATATATCATACTGATAGTTAGTCTATCACATAAACGGAGGTTTGTCAAGTGGATTACAGAAATTTTATTAAAAATGCCAAAAACGACCGCATAAATGACGTTATATCTATCACAGCACAGATGCTTCTTGAAACTGACGTTGATGAGATAAAGATGAGCGACATCGCAGACAGGTGCGGCTTGGGGGTCGCATCGCTTTACAGATATTTCGGGACGAAGGCAAGTCTTGTGACTAAGGCGGGGGCTTTGTTATGGAGCAATGTCATGGCGCTGTTCGACGGGGTGTTCGAGTGTGATTACTACAAGGAAAAGACAGGGCTTGACAAGCTCAGGGAGCTTATGAAGGTATTCAAGGTGCTGTTTTTATCACACAGGGATTTTTTACGCTTTGTTGACAGCTTTGACAGATACATCTCAAAGGAAAAGCCCAGTGAAGATGACATCGACCTTTATCAGCAGAGCCTTGCGGACTTTTATCCGTTATTTGAAAGCGCATATGACGAGGGCGTAAAGGACGGCACGCTCAGAGCAGGGGTAGAGTTTGACATAATGTATCTGTCACTCACACACGCACTTATGCTTATGAACGAGAAATTCTCTTTGGGCGACATCTTCGGAGGAGAGAACAAAAACGCAGAGCGTGAGCTTGACTTTATTATAGAAATGGCGATAAGCTACATCAAGGCATAGGAGGAAAGGTCATGAAACAGGTAACAAACAAGGTGCTGTGGATATTCGCAGTAGGGCAGCTCGGCTGGTCGATGCTGTCGGGGATAATAGTCAACTGGCTTGTTTATTTTTATCAGCCGGCGGACGAGGTAATGGAAATGGGCATGAATACCTATGTGCCGCAGAGAGATTACAAGATAGGTTTTATCAGTCTTACTATCGTGGGCATGATCACGGCTCTATGCAGAGTGTTCGATGCTGTGACAGATCCTCTGGTAGCATCAAAGTCCGACCGCTCACGCCACAAGGACGGCAGGCGTATACCGTTTATGAGAGCGATAGCTGTGCCGTTCGGCATAATCACGGTACTGGTATTCATTTCTCCCACAAACGGCGAGAATATGGCAAACAGCATTTTCCTGCTTGCTATGCTTTTGCTTTTCTACCTGTCTATGACGATATACTGCACACCCTACAATGCTCTTATCCCCGAGCTTGGAAAGACTGCGCGTGACAGGATCAATCTTTCAACTTTCATATCAGTCACTTACTTTATAGGTACTGCGGCAGCTTATCTTCTGCCGAACATCGCAGGGATATTCCGTGACAGCTTTGGTTTCAGCTATGTAAACGCCTTCCGCACCACTGTCGGGATCATGGCAGGCATCGCTGTTATATGTATGCTCGTTCCTGTTTTCTGTATCAACGAGCATGATTACGCCGACACGACACCGTCCGACACACCTGCTTTCCAGTCGCTCGGCAAGACCTTCAAAAACAAGCAGTTTATCATATTTGTATTTTCAGATATACTTTACTGGGTGGCGCTGACTATCTTCCAGACGGGTCTGCCTTACTATGTAATATCACTGCTCGGACTGTCGGAGGACAAGAACTTCCTGCTGTTTGCGACAATGACAGGCGTATCGCTTCTGTTCTACGCACCTGTCAATATCCTTGCCAAAAAGCTCGGCAAGAAAAAGCTCATCGTTATCGCATTTGCGATATTTGCCGGCACCTTCATGCTGACATCATTCTCCGGAAAGCTGGGGATAGGCGGCATGGCAAACGGCTTCCTCATAGCTGTGCTTGCGGCTATCCCTATGGCGATACTCGGTATACTTCCGCAGGCGATAGTTGCCGATATCGCACAGGCTGACGGCATAAAGACTGGCGAGAACAGGCAGGGTATGTTCTTTGCAGCAAGGACCTTTGCTATGAAGCTCGGTCAGTCGGTAGCTTTACTTCTTTTTACATCTCTCACCACCTCAAAGACCGAATCAAGCTACAGGACATCGGCAGTCATAGCGGCGATATTCTGCCTGGGCGGTGCGATAGTTTTATCGCTCTACAAGGAAAAGAAGATACAGGCAGTCATCACAGAAAACACTGACGCTTGAAAAGGAGACGGGTAATGATGATAGATACAGCTTCTTTATTCGCCGTGATAAGGGCAAACGGCAGGAAATACAGCTTCAGACACAAGACCGGGAATGAGCTTTTCACAGCTTCGCTCTCGTTTTCAGATGATGTGATAAGTCTTGAAATAGACCCGAAAGAGCCGGTGATATTTGACAGTATTGCAGTCTATGCCGACACAGACATCATGGACGATGACAGGATATTCCTAAACGGCTACCAGTCGTGGACTGACAGCAGGGAGCTGACTATAAAGGACTCTGTCATGGGGATAGATCACATACCTGCGGCGTTGGTGAACAAGTACAGCTTTGACAGGTACGGTGACTATAACTTTGCAGACTACAAGTCGGAGTACGGGGCTTTGCACGGGTTCACATATGCCTACATAAGGCGTGGTGATGAGTTCACGCTGGCAGGGTCTTTGAGCGAAGCAAACGGCTTTACCATGATAGGTCTTTCAAAGTCACGCAGGAGGATAAAGCTCTCGCTTGACTGCGAGGGTATGATATTTACCGAAAAAACGGCGGCTTTACAGTGTGCTGTCATCAGCGGCTCGGAGAAAGAGGTGTTTGACAGGTACTTCTCACTTATGGATATTCCCTCCCCCACTGCGCTGCCGATAGACGGCTACACAAGCTGGTACAGGCATTATCAGGATATTGACGAGAATAAGCTCTTGCACGACCTCAGAGCGATAAGTGAAGATGAAAACTCTCACGCTGACATTTTTCAGATAGATGACGGCTATCAGACGGCAGTAGGCGACTGGCTGAGCATTGATCTAAAGAAGTTCCCTCACGGCATAGCGCCTATATGCGAAAAGATACATGAAAAGGGTATGCTCGCAGGATTATGGCTCGCACCGTTCGTGGTCGAGAAGGATTCAAAGATCTACAAGGAGCATCAGGACTGGATATTAAAGGACAGCACCGGCTCGCCGCTCGCAGCCGGCTGCAACTGGTCGGGCAGCTTTGCACTCGACATCTACAATGAAGATGTAAGGGCGTATCTCAAAGAGGTCTTTGACACGGTGCTAAACGTCTGGGGATTTGACCTTGTAAAGCTCGATTTCCTGTATGCGGCGTGCATTATACCATTCGGCGGCAAGTCAAGGGGCAGGATAATGGCAGACGGCATGGCGCTGCTCCGTGAGCTTGTCGGCGATAAGCTGATACTCGGGTGCGGCGTGCCGCTCGGGTCGGCGTTCGGGAAGGTCGATTACTGCCGCATAGGCTGCGATGTCGGGCTTGACTGGAACGACAACCCGGTCATGAGAATGACACACCGGGAAAGAGTATCGACCAAAAACAGTGTGATAAATACTATTTTCAGGCGGCAGCTGGATAACAGGGCATTTTTGAACGACCCTGATGTTTTCCTGCTAAGAGCTGAGGATATATCCCTCTTTAAATGTCAAAAGCAGCTTTTAAGTGTAGTCAACAATATTTTCGGGAGCGTGTATTTTACATCTGATGATATATCAAGGTACATGGACTCTCAGAAAAAAATGCTCAGCACCGCAAGGAGAATGAGAAAGGCTGATGTCAAAAACGTCACAAGTGATGGTGACAGGGTAAGTGTGACATTTGAGATAAACGGGAAAGAGAAAACGATAGTGCTTGACCTGACAGACGGCAAGATAATATAAAAACATCTGCCGGAGCGTAAAACTGCTCCGGCAGATGTTTTGTTTATACCTTTATCTGACTCAGCACCTCGCCGACCTTGTCGTTTATCACAAGCTCGGCGCTGTTGTCCATAGGGGTGGTATCACGGTTGATGATAACAAGGTGCTTACCGCCGAAATACCTTACCAGTCCTGCCGCCGGGTAGACCACAAGCGACGTGCCTGCGATGATGAGCATATCAGCCTCGCTTATCGCACGCACAGAGTTTTCCATGATCTCGGTATCAAGCCCCTCCTCATAAAGCACGACGTCCGGCTTTACAAGACCGCCGCATTCGCACATCGGCAGAGGGACGCTGTTTTTGATAAAATCGCTGTCATAGAATTTACGGCACTTCATACAGTAGTTTCTAAGCACTGAGCCGTGCAGCTCATAGACTGTCTTACTGCCTGCAAGCTGGTGCAAGCCGTCGATATTCTGTGTGACGACTGCCGTGAGCTTGCCTGCTGCTTCAAGCTCGGCGAGCTTTTTATGGGCGGCGTTCGGCTGTGCGCCCTCAATGAGCAGCTTGTCACGGTAAAAGCGGTAAAACTCCTTCGGGTCTGTCATAAAGAAGGTATGGCTTATTATCTGCTCGGGCGGATAGTCGTACTTCTGGTTATAAAGCCCGTCTACCGATCTGAAGTCGGGAATACCGCTCTCGGTCGAGACACCGGCACCGCCGAAGAATACTATCCTTTTACTCTCGTCGATCATAGACTGCAAAAGCCTTATCTTTTCCTGTGTGTTCATAAGTTTTCCTCCATTCCTCTTGAAAAATATTTTAAAATGTGTTATAATAGTGTCATGTAGTAGTTTTATAAAAATCAAAGCTCACTACACTAAGTAATGAGCTTTGATTCCCTATAGAATTATGAAAGGAATTTACATAAGTGAAATTACCTCTTTTGATAAACCGTAAAACCTAAAGCCTGTAAGCACAAAATAAGTTTCCTGCGACTTGGGGGATCGCTTTAAGAGGGAAATGAAACATTTATATCGAGCTTTAGGTTTTACCGTTTATCAAACCCGGTCCTGCGACCGCTTTGGTTTACCGTTTCCCTTTGACAACTATATAATAACAGTTCTGTGTGAATTGAATATGAACTACGGGGACATATTTCGGACTTTTTTAAAAACGCAGCATAAAAAAATCGCTTTAAATATTGTTTAAAATTGTGCAACAGTTACAAAATGGTTACTTAGACAGCTTTCAGAAGACTTGAAAGGAGCAAAAAATGTTTCAGATACTTGTAGTGGAAGATGACGCAAGTTTAAGACGTCTTATGTCGGCGGCACTCAAACAGCACGGCTACACGCCGTATACTGCCAATGACGGAGTTGAGGCGCTCGACCTTATGGACAACACAAACATCGACCTGATAATCTCGGATATAATGATGCCTAATATGGACGGCTACGAGCTTACAAGGCAGATAAGACGTGCAGGCTTTGATACGCCTATCCTTATGGTGACGGCGAAGGAGGCATTTGAGGACAAGGAGCAGGGCTTTATGGCAGGCACTGACGACTACATGGTAAAGCCTATCGACATAAATGAGATGCTTCTGCGTGTGGGGGCTTTGCTCAGGCGTGCAAAGCAGGCGTCCGACCACAAGCTGACTATCGGCTCGTGTGTGCTTGACTATGATTCGGTGAGCGTGTCTATCGGAGGTTCTGACCCGCAGACGATACCGCAGAAGGAATTCATGCTGCTGTTCAAGCTCCTCTCCTACCCCGACAAGATATTTACAAGGCGTGAGCTGCTCGATGAGATCTGGGGCATGGATCATGATGTCGATGAACGCACGGTGGACGTTCACATCAAAAGGATAAGAGAGCGCTGCCGTGGGTGCAGGGATTTTGAGATAGTGACAGTAAGAGGTCTCGGCTACAAGGCGACCAAGCTCGTCTGACACAGGAGCTTTAATATGGGTAAGGACAAGAAAAAGAAAAATCTCGGCGTATCATTGCAGTTCAAGCTCTCTGTTATGGTGTTCGGTGTAATGATGCTGTCTGCTGCTATATCAATTACGGTGCTCATACTGATATTCGGACCTATCATGAAGGAGACCGCACAGACGCAGATAGAGGCTATAAGCAGCTCTATCGACAAGCTGACAAAGGAGACCGATCTCTCTGCTGATGAGATAATAGAGCTTACGGTAAACAATTCCTTTGATGTCAGCGAGATCTCAGAATCATCAAAGGACTACAACAGCTACAAAATAGATGTGGACAAATCCTACGGCAAGACCATAAGCGTCGAGTCAAACGGCATCTTCCCGAGCATCACCGCTTTCATGAAGGTGCGTGACGGATATTACAGGTTTGACAGCTTTGTAAGCTCAGGCACCTACTGGATGGTGAGCATCGTGATACTTATATCATTCCTGGTGGCTATCATACTGGGTACTATTATTACAGGCTTCCTGTCAAGGATAATGCTAAGACCGCTTGATGATCTGTCTATCGCTACGGCGGAGATCACAAGGGGTAACTTCAACGTTCAGATACCGGTACCTAACAACCGTGAGTATGCGCCGCTTATCAAGAGCTTCAACAAGATGGCGAAGGAGCTTGCAGGCATCGAAACGCTCAGGGGCGACTTTATATCGAACGTATCCCACGAGTTCAAGACGCCGCTTGCGTCTATCCAGGGCTTTGCAAAGCTGTTGCAGGACAAGAATTTAGGCGAGGAGGAGCGTGCTGAATACACCGAGGTCATAATAGATGAAACGTCAAGGCTCACAAAGCTGGCGGCGAACATCTTAAACATCACAAGGGTGGAAAATCAGCAGACTATCGGCAAGAAGTCACGCTTCTCGCTTGATGAACAGATACGAAAGATAATACTCATGCTCGAACACAGCTGGTCGAAAAAGAACATCAATATGCAGGTGGAGCTTGACGACATATACTATCTGGGAAATGAAGAGCTTATGGCGCAGATATGGCAGAACATCATAAACAATGCTATCAAGTTCACGCCCGAGGACGGTGTTATCTCCGTAAACCTCATAAGGGGCGACAAGAACATCATCTGCAAGATATTTGATAACGGTCCGCAGATAGCGCCGCAGGTAAAGGCGCACATATTTGACAAGTTCTATCAGGGCGACAAATCAAGAGCCACAGAGGGCAACGGTCTGGGGCTTGCTCTTGTTAAAAGAGTTGTCGATCTGTGCGGAGGGCGAGTGTATGCTGACAATGTAAAAGAGGGCGGCGTGTGCTTTACGGTAGAGCTGCCGTATATAATCGAAGATATGATGAAATAATAATCAAAGGGGGGCGCAGGCGTCCCCCTTTGTTTTTTTCTTTGACAAAGTGTGTATAATATGATATAATAGCAATATATAGAAAGGACTGGTAAACAATGAATACAGATAAAAGAAAAGTGGTGCTTATAGGAACAGGTATGGTAGGTATGAGCTTCGCTTATTCGCTTGTCAATCAGGGCGGCATATGCAACGAGCTGGTGCTTATAGACCTTAACAAAAAGCGTGCCGAGGGCGAGGCTATGGATCTTAACCACGGGCTTGCTTTTGCTAAATCCAACATGAGGATATACTGCGGCGAATACGCCGACTGCAAGGACGCTGACATCGTTGTTATCGCAGCCGGTGTTGCTCAGAAGGAGGGCGAGACCCGTCTTGACCTGTTAAAGAGAAACACAGAGGTGTTCCGCTCGATAATCACACCCGTTGTAAAGTCAGGCTTTGACGGAATATTCTTAGTGGCGACAAATCCTGTTGACATTATGACGAGGGTGACCTTTGAGCTGTCACGCTTCGGGGCTTCCAAGGTAATAGGCACAGGCACGAGCCTTGACTCGGCAAGGCTGAGATACCTGCTCGGCGATTACTTTACCGTTGACCCGAAAAATATCCACGCTTATGTTATAGGCGAGCATGGGGATTCGGAGTTCGTTCCGCTGTCGCAGGTAATGCTGGCGACCAAGCGTGTGACAGGCATACTTGATGACAAGAGCAATATGTACAACTACGAGGATATGCAAAAAATAGAGGAAGAGGTCCGCACTGCCGCATACAAGATAATCGAAGCCAAGAATGCTACCTACTACGGAATAGGAATAGCCCTCACAAGGATAGTGAAGGCGATACTGGGCGACGAAAACAGCGTTCTGACAGTTTCAGCCAAGCTGTCCGGCGAATACGGCACTAAGAAAGTATTTATCGGAGTGCCGTGCATCATAGGAAGAAACGGTGTAAAGGAGATAATCGAGCTGGAGCTGACTGATGAAGAGCGTGAGAAGTTCCATGCATCTGCATCACTGCTTGACGAGGCGTTTGAGGGGCTTGGCATCTGACTGACGGAGGATAGATATGCAGGACGAGAAGAATACCAACACACCCGAGCAGGAGCAGGAACAGTCAGCAGAGCCGGCTGTTGAAGAAACCTCCGGGAGTGAACAGGAAAAACAAACTGATACTGCTGACAGCACTCCAGTGCAGGAGGAACAGCCTGCTGCACAGAGCGGCATGGACAGGCAGAAGAAAAAACGTCTGCTTGCTGCATTTATAGCGTTTGATATTTTTGTGGCGGCAGTGATAGCTATTATCGTGCTTTTAAGCGTTACCAAAAAAAACTCGGGCAAGGACAACTCATCGGACTCAGGCGACAGTTCTTCATCTCAGGTGCAGCAGCAAAGCAGTCCCGACGAGAGCGAGGAAAGCGCCGGCGGTCTGCCGGTAGGCGGTGATGATGAGTCACAGGAGGAGAGTTCGTCGCAAGAGGATAGTTCGTCAGAAGATGACAGCTCCTCTGAGGAAGATAGTTCTTCTGAGGAGGACAGTTCGTCGGAAGATGACAGCAGCAAGGACGACAAGAAGCCTGACGGTTTTAACATCGTTTACAATGTCGGAAACGGCTGGGAAAACGGTGATGTTAAAATGGCAGGGCTTGAGCTGAAGATCGAGAACAATACCTCAAGCGAGATAAGCAGCTGGGAGCTTGTGCTTGACATCGACGGTTTAAAGAGCGTTGACGGCTGGAACGGCACATGGAAGGCTGACGGTGATACGCTGACTATCACGAATGCCGAATACAACGGAAGTATCCCGGCAGGCGGCTCACAGGTGATAGGCTGCAACATCGGCACGTCATCGGCGCTCAAGATAAAGAGCGCAAAGCTCAACAAAAAAGAATGCTCTGTTACTGCCGGCAAGGTAGACCAGAATGCACAGAACAACAATAATAACAGCAATAACAATAATAACGGCGGCTCAGATGATAAAAAATCCTCTGCAAGCACCAAAGACCTTTTAAAGAGGACTAAAAATGCCGTTCAGGGCGATGACTGGCTGCACACGGACGGCAACAAGATACTTGACAAGGACGGCAAGCAGGTATGGCTCACCGGTGTGAACTGGTTTGGCTACAACACGGGTACTAATACATTCGACGGGCTGTGGAACAGCGAGCTTGCGCCGACTGTAAAGGCGATAGCAGACCACGGCTTCAACCTGATAAGAGTGCCTATCTCGGCACAGCTTCTCAACGAATGGGCAGACGGTGAATATCCGCAGGCGAATTACAACAATGCCTACAATGAAGAGCTCAATCAGATGAACAGTCTGGAAATATTTGAGTATTTCTTAAAGCTCGCTGAGGAAAACGGCATGAAGGTGATGCTGGATATACATTCAGCAGAAACTGATGCGTCAGGTCACAATGTAAACCTCTGGTACACCGACAAGGTGAGTGCGGACGAATACTACTCGGCACTTGAATGGGCGGCTGACAGGTACAAGAAGAACGACACGATAATAGCTTATGACCTGAAAAACGAGCCGCACGGCAAGCCGAACGAGGGCAACCAGGCAGCTATCTGGAACGACTCAAAGGACAAGAACAACTGGAAATACACCGCCGAAACTGCGGCAGCGAAGATACTTGCTAAAAATCCAAACGTACTTATAATGGTAGAGGGTACGGAAATATACCCGACCGACATCAAGAAAAATGGTGATTTCAGCTCGACCGACGAGAAGGATTACTACTTCAACTGGTGGGGCGGAAATCTTCGAGGTGTAAAGGACTTCCCCGTGGATCTCGGAGAGTATCAGGACAAGCTCGTTTATTCACCGCACGACTACGGTCCTACCGTTTACGAGCAGCCGTGGTTTGAAGGCGACTACGACTATGACAGCCTGATGAAGGACTGCTGGGCGGACAACTGGTTCTATATCCATAAGGATAACACCGCTCCCCTGCTTATCGGCGAATGGGGCGGCTTTATGACAGAGCCAAACATCACATGGATGACCTACATGAGAAAGCTGATCTCAGAAAACCACCTGAACCACACCTTCTGGTGCTTTAATGCAAACTCGGGCGACACCGGCGGTCTGGTGCTTGATGACTTCACTACATGGGACGACGAGAAGTATGACTTTGTAAAGGAAGTCCTGTGGCAGGAGGGCGGCAAGTTCGTGGGTCTTGACCACGCTATCAAACTCGGAAAGAACGGCATCACACTAAAAGACGCCAAGGGCTTATAAAGGCAACACCGCACAACCACCGGCATACGCCTTTGTATGCCATCTACTTGCATATTTTCCGTCATATCGCCCAAATTTACCTTGAAATACGACAGTATTCCTGCGGTAAATTTAGGCAATCTGACGAAAAATCTGACTGCG
>JAFUYP010000083.1 GCA_017470535.1 Ruminococcus sp.
TTCTTTATGTCGGCGGAATCGTGGCAACACCGCACGACCACCGGCGGATACCTTTGTGTGCCATCTGCTTGCCGGATTTCCGTCATAATACCCAATTTTACCTTGTCTTACGCCAGTAAAACTGCGGCAAAAATGGGCATTTTGACGAAAACTCGGACAGCGCATCTGACACACAATGGTCGTGCGGTGTTGCCTTATCAGAACTTCACGGGATTAGCCGAGAGGTACTTTTTGACCATAAGTGCTATCTTGAAGATTATAGCGTGGTCAAACTCTCTCAGGTCAAGACCTGTGAGCTTCTTTATCTTTTCAAGCCTGTACACCAGAGTATTTCTGTGTACGAACAGCTTTCTTGAGGTTTCAGATACGTTGAGGTTATTCTCAAAGAATTTCTGTATAGTGAACAGAGTTTCGTGGTCAAGCGACTCGATAGAGCCCTTCTTGAACACCTCTCTTAAAAATGTCTCGCAAAGAGTCGTGGGCAGGTGATAGATAAGTCTTGCGATACCGAGGTTATCGTAGGAAACGATTATCTTGTCAGTATCGAATACCTTGCCGACTTCAAGAGCTATCTGAGCCTCTTTGAATGATCTTGCAAGATCCCTTACGCCCTCAACGACAGTACCGATACCTACATTTACTCTTGTATAGAACTCGCTTGAAAGTGTATCGGAGATAGAGCGTGCGAGCTTTTCAAGATCCTTCGAGTCGATGCCCGAGGAAACCTCCTTGACAAGCACGATGTCGCTCTCAGTGATATTGAAAACGAAATCCTTGTTCTTGTCGGGGAAGAGGTTTTGTATAACATCATAAGCAGAAACGTCATTTGAAGAGATGATCCTGATAAGCAGGACAACTCTCGGAGTATCAGAGCTGAAATGCAGCTCTCTTGCCTTGACGTGTACATCGCCGGGCAGAACATTATCAAGAACGACATTCTTTATGAAATTGTTCCTGTCGTACTTTTCATCGTAGTACTGCTTGATGCTTGAAAGCGTGATAGCAAGGATGCTTGCATACTTTGCAGCCACCTCGTCAGTACCCTCAACGAATACCGCATAATCAGGCTTCATATGAGCGCCGAAGGGCTTGTATGTATAGCCGTCTCTTACAAAAATATCATGTGAATCGCTCAGATCAAGGGAAACGAACTCATTTGTCGTGCCGACCTGTGAAAGCTCCGAGCAGGCAATGATCGACGCATTCTCGTCTATAACACCGATAGTGCAGTCGATAGTATCACGCATCTGATGAACAACGCTCTGAAATAATCTGTTTGACATAAAAATTTACTCCTCTGCTTGCATATTTTTATTACCCCGGGCAGTCTGCCCGTATCACTCATAACTATTATACCAAAAAACAATAAATTTTGCAAGTGGTTTATAGTAAAAATGTTCAAATAGGCATATATATCCAGCAAGCTAACCTGATATATTACAAATTGTAACATATTTTGAGCCTGTATGTGTGAACATACTGTAAAATAACGGTTTTAATGCGACGGTTTTAAGGACGTGGGAGATATTTTACCCCGAAAGCAAGGGGCGGATTGTAACTTTTCTGTAATTTCTAAATTTTTTATGAACGATATACAAATTGCACAAAAATGAGGGTATTTTCACTCCAAAGTCAATGAGCAGGCGGATTTGTGGAGGGTTGCAATCGGGAGCGATTCGTGGTACAATAGTTGTAAGATATAAACTCAGTAATAAAGGAGCAATTCTATGAAACAATACCTTGAAATAGGCAAGATAGTATCAGTATTCGGAATAAAGGGCGAGGTCAAGGTCGAGCCGTGGTGTGATACGCCGCAGCTTTTATGTCAGTTCGATATACTATATTATAAGAGCGGCACGCCGGTAAAGATAGAGCGTGCAAGAGTCCACAAGAACCATGTGCTGTTAAAGATCGAGGGCGTTGACACTCCCGAGGAGGGCGTAAAGCTCAGGGGCAGGGTGCTGTATATGGACAGAGCCGATGTCGAGCTGCCAGAGGGGGTATACTTCCAGCAGGACCTTATAGGGCTTGAAGTATCTGACTCGGGCACCGGTGAAGTCTACGGCACTATCACCGATGTCTTGCAGACCGGTGCTAATGATGTGTACGAAATTACGGACAGTGAGAAGGCCAAGCGCTATATCCCGGCGATACCCGAGGTGATAGACAGCGTAGAGCTTGAAGAGGGCAGGATGCTCATAACTCCGCTTGAGGGGCTGTTTGACTGATGAGGATAGATGTAGCGACGCTTTTCCCCGAGCTTATGGAGGAGTATCTTTCGGCGAGCGTTATCGGCAGAGCAAGGGCAAAGGGGATATTCACAGCCGAGTGCCACAATATCCGTGACTACGCCTTCAACAAGCACAGAAGAGTTGACGACACCCCATACAGCGAGCGTCAGGGGATGCTCATGCAGGCGGAGCCTATCTACCGCTGCTGGAGAGCGGTGTGCGATATGCAGAAGGCTCAGCCGTATGTTATCTATATGTCACCGCAGGGGAGGACGCTCACTCAGAAAAAGTGCATAGAGCTCTCAAGAAAGGACAGGCTGTTCATTCTCTGCGGTCACTACGAGGGCGTTGACAACAGGGTGATAGAAAAGATAGTGGACGAGGAGATCTCCATAGGCGACTATGTGCTGACGGGCGGTGAGCTGCCGGCTTTGGTGCTTATAGACAGTGTCGCCCGTATGCTTGACGGCGTGCTTGCCGAGGAGGACGGGTTTATGGACGAGAGCCATTATAATGGTCTGCTCGAATATCCTCAGTACACACGCCCCGAGGTCTGGGAGGGCATGGCGGTGCCGCCGCTGCTGTTATCCGGGCATCATGCAAACATCGCAAAATGGCGGCATGAGCAGTCGCTTATAACGACGCTTGAAAAACGTCCCGAGCTGCTTGAAAAATGTGAGCTGTCCGACGAAGATTTGGCTATAATTCACAACTATATGAAAAATAAACAAAGCGTTTAAACGTACAGTTGGGCTTATTAACGAAGTTTGTTAATTAAATTTGTACAGACTGTTTAATGAAATTAAAAACTATTGTATACCATGCACAAAGATGTTGAAAAAGCCTTCGGTGTGTATGAGCATATCTACAAAAAATCGTCAAAAAAAGTTTGTTTGTCTAAAATTTGCGTTGACGTAGGGGAAAATGTTTTGTATAATATTAATATCGCAAGGGATAAAAGGCGAACCTATAGGTCTTACGCTTGCGGAGTACGGCGCAACAGGGCGCTGTACAAGCTATTTATGTATGAATGGAGAGATTTATCATGACTTTAAAGGAAGTAGTAGTTCAGAATCAGGTTGGTCTTCACGCACGTCCGGCAACATTCTTTATCCAGAAGGCTAACGAGTTCAAGTCATCTATATGGATCGAAAAGGAAGAGAGAAGAGTAAACGCTAAGTCACTTCTCGGCATTCTTTCACTCGGTATCGTTGGCGGCACTACTATCAGAGTAATTGCTGACGGCGCTGACGAAGAGGCTGCTGTAAACGGTCTTGTAGAGCTTGTTGAGAGCGGTTTCGCTGAGGACGCAAGATAAATTTATCTTAAATAATTTACCCGGTGCTTTGTGCGCCGGGTTTTCTTTTTAGGCAACACCGCACGACCATTGTGTGTCAGATGCGCCGTCCGGATTTTCGTCAGAATGCCCATTTTTGCCGCCGTTTTACTGGCGTAAGACAAGGCAAAATTGGGTATTATGACGGAAATCCGGCAAGCAGATGGCACACAAAGGCGTGAGCCGGTGGTCGTGCGGTGTTGCCTTTATATTTACTATACTATTATAAAAGGGGAGCGTTGCTGCTATATCCTTGCGCCTATCGGGGAAAACTGCGTGTATATCTCCTTGTGCGCCCCTTTTACCGAATAATCCCAGCGCTCGATATGCTCGGCATCTGTGAAGTATTCGATACCCTTTGGCTTGTCAGGCGGATCAAAGACGTCTACGACTATCAGCTTTATCTTCATCTTTTCGGGTATTATCGCTTTTATAAAGACACTTGCGCTCATTCCGGGTCTTGCACCCTCAAACGGCTCTGCAAGTCCGGCGAGGTTTGGCATAAGCTCGATAAACACACCGTAGCTTTCAACTGAGCGTATTATGCCGCTTACAGTCTCACCCGGGGTGAAGCGTGCGGCGTTCTCCTCCCATGTGCCTAAAAGCTCCTTGTGCGACAGGCATATGCGTCCTGCACCCTCACGCCCCGTGACGACTGCACGGATATTCATGCCGGTCTCAAATCTGTCACCCGGGTGGGCTATGCGTGAAACAGATATGGCGTCTATCGGTATAAGCGAGCTTATGCCGCAGCCGATGTCGGCAAACGCCCCGAACTGCTCTAAATGCGTGACAGTTGCATCTATCACATCGCCCGGAGCAAGGTGGGATATGTAGCTTTCAAAGCATTGCATCTGCGCTGCCCGGCGTGACAATACCGCCCTGTTACCGGCTGAGACCGGTACAAAACATACAGGCTTGCCTACACGGGACAGAAGTGCAATATCTCTGACCGTGCCCTCGCTTATGCCCAGCGCACCCTCTTCACGGGGTATCACCGCTCTGCCAAACGGCAGATCTACATACAGATCATGCTCTTTTGAGCATACAGCTGCCACTGCTTCAAGTATCAGCCCACGCCTTGCCGCAGCTTCAAGCCGCTCGGGGGTGGAAAGATAATATTCATTGTCGGCAGTACCGACAAGCCTGCCTTCGGGATAAAATGCGTTCATTTTGGTCATTCCTCTCGTTTGTTAGTCATTTTAATTTTATGCCGCTGAGTATTATTGTAGTACATTCTCTGCGATTTTTATGCAAAAATATGGATTGTTATAAAAATATTACATTTCGCCATAATTTGCTTAAAATGGCGCTGTTGCGTTAAAAACTGTTAATAATCGCTGTATATTCGTGGAAAATTGCACAAATTTATAGCTCGATTTTTGTGCATTTAGTCGCCCATAATGTAAAGAAATTATTAAATCACTTGACATATTACCTGAATGGTGTTACAATGACGTAAGTAATTTGTTACTCTTTTGTAATCCTGCGATTACACGTTATTACAAAGGGAATTCATTGTAATAGTCATAAAGGCTATTGCCGAAAGGAGATGAAAGGCGGGGTTTCGGAAAACCACAGCCGAAATATCTTTCGCCAACTAATTTATGGGTATTAATTCTAATTCAGGCACGGAGGGCGTCACGCCAAGTCTTATCAAGATAATCATTGCTGTGATTTCAGCTTGTATATTATTTATCTGCTTTAACACTATCAGGGCAGATGCAGCAAACAAAAAGGTCACAAAGCTCGCAAAGCCCAAGTTTGTGGCTGAGGCAAAGTACGACAGTGCAGCTACTCACCCGTTTGATAAGCAGACTACTCAGCTCATCGTTCGTTACAAGAAGGTCGCAAATGCACAAAAGTATCAGATCTATATAAAGGGCGGCAAGTACGGCAGCTGGACAAAGATCAAGACCACAAAGGCTCTTAAAGCAAAGATAACAGGGCTCAAGAGAGGCACTACCTACAAATTCAAGGTAAGAGCGGTAAACGGCAAGGTAAAGAGCAAGTTCTCAGCTACACAGAAGCTTTCTACTGCGCTTATGAGCTATGATAAGGCTGGATATGAAGCGATATGCAGGATCGTTTACCACGAGGTAGGCGGCATGGACGGCGATATGTGGGATAAGCCGATCGTTTACGTTTCTGACTGTGTAGTAAACAGATATGTAGCTGCAAAGTACAAGAAGATAGCACTGTGGGCTACTTACTACCAGTATTATAATGACGTTCAGAGCATGATATATAACAGCGGCAACTTTATGTCAGAGGGCGGTCTTGCAGCTGACGGTGCGGTATATTCAAACGTACCTGAGAGAGTAAAGGTCGCAGTATACGGCGCACTTTACAACAAGGCAGCACTTAAAGTCATCAAGAACGACAGCACTATCTACTACTGGTGCAACCGCTCATATTATCAGAGTGATTCAAGGATAGCATATTCATTCCAGATACCGTGGGGTTACTTCAATATCTGGACTGAGTATTGGGGTTAATTAAATAAACACTGACCTGTACCCGGAAACGAAAGGAAGCGTTTTCCGGGATCAATTATGTCAAAAATCAAACGGAGCAGAAAGATCTGCTCCGTTTTTTAGTGTTATGACAAATATTAACTATTAACTTGTACTGTTTCTTTCCCTGTGCCAGAAGTTGTTGTAAAGAAACACCAGCACTGCCATTGTGATTATCACAAAGTACCCTATAAAGCTCCATACGTCGGGAACGTCGCCGAATACTATAAAGCCTAAAAGCGTTGTGAATATGAGCTGCGAATAGTCGTAGACTGAGATCTCCCTGCCGGGGGCGTGGGAGTATGCGGCGGTTATCGTAAACTGCCCTCCTGCTGCTGCGGCGCCGGCACCTATCATAATAAGTATCTGTGCGATAGTCATGGGCTTGCCTGCAATAATGATATAGGGGAGCGTCACAAGACAGGAAAACCCTGAGAAGAATGTTATTATCACGCTGCCCTTAACACCGTGCTGACCCAAGTATCTTACGCAGGTGTAGGCAAGACCTGCGCCCATTCCGCCGAAAAGCCCCATTGCCGCCGGGAAGAACTCCGTCAGCTGGAATGACGGCTTTATTATGAGCAGCGACCCTGCAAACGCCCCCACGACCGTCAGCCCCTGAATCATTGTGAGCTTTTCACGCAGGAATATGAATGAGAACACTATCACGAAAAACGGCGACATCTTGTTTAACATCGACGCATCTGACAAAACGAGCCTGTCTATCGCATAGAAGTTTCCGAGCATTCCTGCCGTGCCTGCTGCCGCCCTTATAAAGAGTACGGCTTTGTTTTTTGCACCCTTGCACTCAAATCTTGTGTGTGAGCGTATCATCGTCAGTACGGCTATGATAAGTGCTATGAAGTTTCTGAAAAAGACCTTCTGGAAGGTCGGCAGGTCGCCTGCGAGCCGCACGAATAAAAACATCAGCGCAAAGAAAAATGCCGACAGGATTATGTATATCATAGCCTTGTATCTGCTTTTAACCATTGTGCGCCCTGCCCTCCGAGAATATTCTATGCTCCTCTTTCAGCTCAGTGACGAGCTGATTTACAGTCCATTCCTGTGAGGTGAGCGTCACTACCGCTTTGAGCGGCACTATTACGCCTTTGTCTTTAAGTGCGTCTATAAACGCCGATGCGCCCGCACCTAAGTTCATGATAAGAAATTCCTCTTTTATGAGCGGCTCATTACCCTCATGCCTGCCTGTGAGGAGTGTCTTTATCCTGCTGCCGCCGTCTGTGTCCTGCACTGCTGTCAGCTTCGCACCAAAGCGTGTACATACGTCTTTTATAGTATTTGTCTTTTGTTCATCAAAGCCGCCTGCTATCACTGCTGATACAAGCGGCAGAGTCCTTGCCTTCAAATCATCAGTCCTTTGTCGTATACCATTCTTTGAGGACCTTTTCAGCCTTTTTGCCGTAAATAGTAAAGTCCTTGTTTTCCCTTGCCTTGTCCTCGGGCGGAAGTACAGCCTTCCAGTCCCACCAGAAGAAGCCTCTGAAATATTCTTCATCCCACATAGTCTGCATCGCGCTCTCGTAGAAATCCGCCTGCTCCTGCTCGTCATACGGCATATCGGGGCGGTAGTGGAAATCCCACGGGTACATGGTGCAGCCGCGCTCGTTTCTCACACCTATCTCGGCAAACATTATCGGCTTGTCAAAATGCCTGTGACACTCTCTTATGCGCTCACGGTGAATAGCCCATTTTTTGAGCATCATTTCCTTTGAGTTGTCATCAGGCTCTGATACCGGGTAGTAGGCGGATATGCCTATAATGTCCACTCTGTTGAGCCACGGGAAGCGGAGCTCATCGCCGTGGTTGATGTTGTGCATGATAAGCCCCGAGTAGACCTTTCTGACCTCATCTATCATTTTAACGCAATGCTCTGTCTGGGAGTCCATGCCTGCCATTTCGCAGCCGGTGCAGAGCATCTCGCACCCTTCCGTTTCAGCCAGTTTTGCGTAGTAGAGCATAAAGCGTGTGTATGACGCAAACCATTTGCTCCAGTATTCATCAGTTTCTGTGGGAAAGTTTATCCTCGCTCTCCACGACCTGTCAAGACAGTCAACCATAGGCTTTAGGCATACTTTCAGCCCTAAGCTCTTTGCCTTTCTTACAGCGAACCTTACCTCCTCGTCCGACTGCGTCCTGCCGAACAGCGAGAAGATATTTAAAGAATAGAACGTTTCCTGAAAGCAGTTTACGGGTATACATATCCAGTTTAGCCCATTGTCTGCAAGGCGCTCCATAGACTGTACAGCCTCCGTTGTCATAAACCTGCCGCTGCCGGAGTAAAAGCCCCATGTATAGCCTTTTATCATTTCCATATTTTTTCTCCTTTAATTCTTTGTGTATACTCTTATCTCAAAGCCCAGCTCGGTTTCAAGGCGTGATACTGCCCTGAGCCTGTCCGCTGCGTCCTTTGAGGTCTTGTAGTAATATGGTGTCATCGTAAACAGCTGCATTATCTGCTCGCTGCACTCAAGCGTTACGGAGTATTCAAGCGTCAGGGTATCTTCAAGCGTGAATTTGCTGAGCGCATAGCGGTTTGGCTCGTTCTCATACGGCTTTTCGTATAAAACTCTTTTTAGCCCGAACAGATGCCTTGCACCCGGGGAGACTATTATGAGCCTGCCGCCCGGCTTTAACACCCTTGCGTATTCGTCATTGCTCACTGGTGCGAATGTGCTGATAACAATATCCGCAGTGCTGTCCTTAAACGGCAGAGAGAAAGCCGACCCTACCGAGAAAAAGACATTATCGGGCTTCGGAGCTGCCGACCTTGCCCTTGACGCTGCATGATCTATCCCGTGCTTTGAGATGTCAACGCCGTAAAGCTCGCACCTCCCGGCTATCTGTGAGTAAATGACAGTATAGTACCCCTCGCCGCAGCCGGAATCTATGACCGCCGGCTCTTTGATGTCAGAGGTAAGGTCATCTATCAGCGTGCCGACCTTTCTTGCAAGCGGCTCATAATGACCCGAATCAAGAAAGCCGCTTCTTGCCCTTATCATTTCCTTGTTGTCGCCTGCTTTGTCGGGGTTGTGACCCTTTGTAGTCAGAAGATTGACATAGCCTTTTCGTGATATGTCAAAGCTGTGCCCCTTCGGACATCTGAAAGCATTTTCGTGCTGTTTTAGCTTTCCCCTGCATACGGGGCATAAGTAACTGAGTTTCATATTTTTCACCATACTTGATTATAGCATATCTTTGCAGTCAAGTCAATGACGCATCACAGCGCAAAATCTTACAAAAACTCGTTAAAATACGCCATGTAAACGTTGACAAAAGGATAAAAATATGTTATTATATATTTTATAAACATAGATTTTTCAGTCAGGAGCATTAATATGAGTGTTACTATAAAAGATGTCGCAAGGGAAGCAGGCGTTTCTGTTGCTACCGTTTCAAGGGTATTGAACGGCAGCGCAAACGTGTCCGAAGCATCTGCAAAGCTGGTAAATGAAACTATAAACAGGCTCGGCTATTCGCCCAACTTCCTCGGCAGGAATCTGAGAAAGCGTGAAACTAATGTCATACTTGTGATAATGCCGTCGTCGGAGCATTCGCTCTACGGCACTATAATCTCGGGTATGCAGGAGTATGCAAATAAATTAGGATATGATATAATCTCGGCGGTGTCTAACTCGACTACCTATGTTGAAACAAGACAGATGGATATGCTTTTCAACAGGACTGTTGACGGGGCGGTGCTGCTGGGTACGTCCTTCTCGGCGCAGGAGCTTAATGAAATGGCACGCAATTATAATATAGCTCTTTGCTGCGAGGGCGTGGAGGGTGCAGATGTGCTGACGGTCGCTGTAAATGACGAGCAGGCAGGCTACGACGCTGCAAAGGCGCTCATAGACCTCGGGCACAGAAAGATAGCGCTCATAAGCGTGGATTCGTCGGTAGTGTCGTCAAGAAAGCGTGAGAACGGCTATCTGCGTGCGCTTGCCGATGCAGGCATAGAGGTCAGAGAGGACTATATCTGGCACGGCAGCTACCTTGCACATAACGGCGCAGACGCTATGGAGCATTTTATGAGCCTTGATGACAAGCCGACTGCGGTGTTTGCGATATCAGACCTTTTGGCAGCGGCGGCAATAAAGAAAGCCCACGTCATGGGGCTTACGGTAGGCAAGGATATTTCGGTCATGGGGTTTGATAATATTACCATGTGCGAGATGTTTATCCCGTCTATATCGACAGTTTCGCAGCCATGCCGCAAAATGGGAGAATTCGTCATCAAAAAGCTGATAGACAATCTGGGTACGCCCCACAAGGACAACAGGTATTATAATCTCGAACATGAGGTCATACTCAGAGAGTCCACGGGGAGAATTTAAAACACATATTTTTGCCCTGAGGCGTTTTTAATGCTTCGGGGCATTGTTGACCTAAAAAATGATCGCCAGACTGAGAAACTGCATAAATTTTCATTAATCTCTTGAATTTTTTTGTAAGGTGTGTTATAATGGATATATATAAACAATAATTCATCTTACGGAGGATATATATTATGAAAAGACTTGTTACAAGAAGTGACTTTGACGGACTTGTCTGTGCTATGCTTTTAAATGAGATAGGCATTATAGACGAGATAAAATTCGTTCACCCTAAAGACGTTCAGGACGGCAAGATAGAGCTTACTGACAATGACATCACGACCAACCTGCCGTTTGACAAGAGAGTCGGCATCGCATTTGACCACCACGAGAGCGAGCTTATAAGAAACAACCTTGATGACTATCTGGGCAAGTATATCATCGACGGTACTGCTAAGTCGGCGGCTCGTGTAGTGTATGACTACTACGGCGGTGAGATGGTGTTCCATAATGTTTCGCAGGAGATAATGGAGGCTGTTGACAAGGGCGACAGTGCTGATTTCACGGTAGATGAGATATTAAACCCTAAGGACTGGGTGCTTATGAACTTCCTTATGGACGCACGCACAGGTCTTGGGCGTTTCCATAATTTCAGGATCTCTAACTATGACCTTATGATGCAGCTTATCTCATTCTGTGTTGACCACTCTATCGAGGACGTTTTAAAGCTGCCCGATGTCAAGGAGAGAGTCGATCTTTACTTTGAGCAGCAGGAGCTGTTCAAGGAGCAGCTCAGGCGTGTGACTAAGATACACGACAAGGTGGCTGTTATAGATCTCAGAAACGAGGACGTCATCTATGCCGGCAACCGCTTTATGGTATATGCTATGTGGCCTGAAACACAGCTTTCTGTTCACGTTGCATGGGGCTTCAGAAAGCAGAATACTGCGGTCATGATAGGCAAGTCGATCGTCAATCGTTCGTCTGATTTTGATATAGGTGAGCTTTGCCTGACCTACGGCGGCGGCGGACACACAAACGCCGGCACCTGCCAGCTCGACAACGACAAGATAGACGCAGAGCTGCCGATAATCATTGACAAGCTAAACGGCAAGCTGCCTGTCAAGTAAAAACATATATGGGAGAAAAAAGATGTTTATTCGGCACTTCTGCTGTATAGCGGCGGAAGTGCCATTGTATAATCTGCCGTTTTTGCGGCATAATAAAGGCAACACCGCACGACCATTGTGTGTCAGATGCGCCGTCCGGATTTTCGTCAGAATGCCCATTTTTGCCGCAGTTTTACTGGCGTAAGACAAGGTAAAATTGGGTATTATGACGGAAATCCGGCAAGCAGATGGCACACAAAGGCGTGAGCCGGTGGTCGTGCGGTGTTGCCTTAAA
>JAFUYP010000002.1 GCA_017470535.1 Ruminococcus sp.
TGTCCTCAATTGATGCATAGTTTTTGTCAACGATGATGTCCACTGACTTTTCGGGATTTTCATATATCCACTCCTGTGCCTTGCGGTAGGCTCTGAGAAGTGCTGCTACCTCTTCGGGATCATCATTCAAGACTTTTGAAGATGCATAAAGGAAGCAGCAGAAATGATCTTGAAAGTAAGGGTCTTTTCCAAGGTCGAAGATTATCTTCACATCGCCTGCCTTTTCGTGGATAGAGCCAAGCGGATCCCAAAGTGCCGCAACATCTATCTCGCCGTTTGCAAGCGCCTCAAATTCAAGGTTTCCGTCCGAGTAAGGGAGGAATGTCACCTCGCCTGCGGAGGGGTCAGCGGATATGCCTGCATTTTCAAGCCAGAGCGATGCGACCTGATGCGGTGTGCCGCCTATCTCGTCAACGCCTATCTTCTTGCCCTTCAGGTCATCGACCGTGCTTATGTCCGAATCGGGACGGACGGCAAATTTTATGCACCCCTCGTGCAGACCGTCAACTACCTTTACATCTATCCCGTTTTCGATAGAAGGAAAGAACTGAAAGTCGCCGTTCACTATCGGGATAGTGCCGTTATTGAGCCCTATCTTTCTCGTTTCAAAATCAGCCGAGATAAGGTTGACATCAAAGCCCTCGTCTGCAAAATAACCGTTTTCATATGCGATATAGATAGGTGCGCCGCAAAGTGCGCCGTCCTTGCCGGGAATGTCTATCTTGCCGTATTTGTATTCGGTTTTAGCATTGCCTGACGATACAGTGCTGTCACTACTGCCACTCTCGCTTACCGAGCAGGCTGTTAAAAGGTTTGCACCTAAGACAAGTGCAAGTGTGAGTGATAATAGATTTTTCTTTTTCATTTTGTTTACCTCCTTGTTGTGCAGATGTTTTATCTGCGTTGATTTGAGTTTATACCAAAAATGCGTAAAGGTCAACAAAAATGCGTGATAACGTTAGCAGAATAACCAGCAAGAAAATGCCTGTTTTACGGCTTTTTAGATAAAGCCTTTCAATAAAATTCTTTGACAGCAGTGATTTCAAGCCTAAATATGATAACGCTGTCCTCTCGCATTTACGCTGTTTGCGAGGGAAATCAGCCAATGCCGCCCCAAAAACGGCATGATCTATCGCTGTATATAAGAAATCGTTATCATATATACAGCTCTTTATAAAATTTATTTATATCTATCAATAATGATTATATATATCACCACTTGTTGACAAAACAGCTTATATGTGGTATTATAATACTAAATCATAGTAAAGGAGTATGGATATATGACATTACAGCAGATAAGCTATGCCGTTGCTATATCGGAGTGCGGTTCGATGAACAAGGCGGCAGAAAAGTGCGGCACATCTCAGCCTGCCTTGACAAGCGCTGTCAGGGAGCTTGAAAAGGAGCTTGCCTTTGAGGTCTTTATAAGAACACACAAGGGGGCAGTTCCCACAGCCGAGGGGCTTGAATTTTTACAAAACGCAGGTCAGCTGCTAAGACAGTATGAGCTTATAGAGAAAAAGTACATAAACCATGAAAAAAAGCGCCGATTTGGTGTATCGACGCAGCATTATTCATTTGCGGTGAGTGCATTTATTCAGACGGTAAAGAAATACAACACACTTGAATTTGAATTCGCTGTGCGAGAAACACAAACGCTTGACGTTATCCGTGATGTTGCAAGTATGCGAAGTGAGATAGGTGTGCTGTATATTTCAAACTTCAACCGAAAGCCGATAGAAAAGCAGCTTGAAGAAAACGAGCTTAGCTTTACCGAGCTTATCCGCTGCAAGGCTTATGTATATCTGTGGAAGGAGCATCCGCTTGCAAATGAGTCCTCTATCAGCTTAGAGCAGCTTGAGCCCTACCCCTGCCTGTCATTTGAGCAAAACGGAAAGGACGGCTATCTTTATGCTGAGGAGATATTAAGCGAGAACATCTACCCCCGAATGATAAAAGCAACAGACCGTGCCGCCATGGGTGAGATGATGCAAGAGCTTGACGGTTATACCCTCTGCTCAGGGATACTCTGCAAGGAGCTTGGCGGCGATGATTACAGAGTCGTCCCATTCCGAGAGGACACCCACAACCCCAACAGCATTATGGAGATAGGCTATATCCGCAGGAAAAACGGCGCACTCAGCGAGATAGGAGAGGTATATATAGCCGAGCTTAAAAAGAGCCTTGAACAAAATGCAGGGCAGTAAGATACACTTCTTGGGTAAAGTTGTTTTATAGGGATCAATAGGTGCAGCATTTTTTAAGGCAACAGTGAACAACATAACCTTCACAGGCAATCATTCAAACAAACAGGGCGGCGGAAAATCCGTTTCTGGATATATGCCTGCTCGCCGGAGGAGTCTTCCTTCGCCTCCCGACAGGGATCTATCTCTTGAACTTACTGCCAAATTATGCTATAATAGTAGTATCACAACGAAAAGGCGGTGGACACATTGAAGAGAAAGACCACAAAAGAGATACTTGCCGAGTCCTTTCAGGAGCTTGCAGCGCAGAAGCGTATCGACAAGATAACTATAACCGAGATAACAAACAACTGCGGAATGTCACAGCCCACTTTCTATAATCATTTCAAGGACAAGTATGACCTGATCGTGTGGATATACATTCACGAGTCGGGTGAGATCATGTCGAAGATCGGCAGGGACTGTTATTCGTGGAGGGATACTTTGCTTGACGGCGCACGTTATTTCGCTGCAAACAGGGAGTACATCATCAATGCGCTCCGCCACACCAGCGGTCACGATTCGTTTATGCTGTATGTCCAAAAGGTCAACAGCGAGCTGATGCTGACCGAGGTCCGCAAAAAGCTGATGACCGAATATATCCCCGATGAAATATATGGTATGATAAAGGTCTATGTCTACGGCACTGTCAACCATATGCTTGAATGGCTGATGAATGACAGAGATATGTCCCCCGAAAAGGTAGCCGGGATATGGGAGCATAGTCTGCCCGAACCGCTGAAACAATACTTATACGACCCATAATTTTGTAATTCCCGAAAAATACAAAATCATTTTGTAAACGGCTGAAATTCTAAATGGACTTTCAGCCGTTTTTCTGTTACAATAGAATTACCAAATAAATACAGGAGGTCATTCAAATGGCAGATAACAAGAAAATACTCGAAGGATTACAGATCATCATAACAGATCTTGCACAGCAGGCAGACGGACACGCTATCCAGTCCAAGATATTCGCCGCTCAGGGCTTTTCCAAGCTGGGCGAAAAGTACGCTGAACACGCTGAGGAAGAGCATGGATATGTTGACAAGTGCATCGACCGTATACTTGACCTCGGCGGTGAGGTAAAGAACGGTGCTAAGAAGGAAGCCCCCGTTTACACCGATGTCATCGAGTGGATCAAGTACGATCTTCAGGTGTCTAAGGACGGTCTTGCATGGCTGAAAACACTGGTCGAGGAAGCAAGGGATGATTACACCACCTTTGATATGCTCAAAGAATACTATCAGGACGAGGAAGAGGATATGTACTGGGCAGAGCAGCAGCTTGAACTCATCGAGAAGATAGGCTTGCAGAACTGGCTCAACAGACAGGTGTGAAGTAACAGCTATGATCCCTGATAACGTAAAAAAACTGCTGCATGAGCATCTTTGGTATATCGCCACATACGGTGATGAGCCGAATGTTGTTCCCGTGGGATTTAAGTGCGTATGCGATGACGGCAGGCTTGCAGTCGGTGCGGTGCTGCTTGAAACAACACTTGAAAATATCAAGGCGAATGGAAAAATTGCAGTTTCATGTGCCGATCCGCTGACAGGTGAAGCGTATCAGATAAAAGGGACTGCCGAACTTGTCACCGAGGGCGAAGCATACGACCACTATCAAAAGCTGACCGAGGATACATTCAAGGGCGCAATGCCGCTGAAATGTGCTGTTATCATAACGCCCGAAAAGCTGATAAACTGCTCGCCGAATGAGCATAATAAGGAAGAAATACCACTTTGAGGAGGTCATTCAAATGGCAGAAAAAGAACAGATACTTGACGCTATGAAAAAAGCTGGCGAGCCGCTGAACGCAGGCAAGATCGCCGAGCTGACAGGTCTTGACCGAAAGGTCGTTGACAAAACTATGGCGGCAATGAAGAAGGACGGTTCTATCGTTTCGCCCGTAAGGTGCAAATGGGAGCCTGCTGAAAAATAAGTATAGAAAAAAGGCTGTCGGTGGACATCGGCAGCCTTTGCTGTAAGGAGGAATATTCATGGAAATAAAAGCAGTGAAATTCAGGCGTGACGGATTCTACGGTCAGCCATTTGTAATGGGCGGCGAGGAAGATGCGGACAAGTTTGACAAGAATATCCGCTATCGTGGAAGTCTGCAAAACTATCTTATCGACACAGGCGATGAGGTCATTCTCGTTGATACAGGTCTGCCGGCAGGCACACCCGAAGAAGCGCCCGATGAGAATAGTCCTGCATACACCGGCAAGGATATTTGCAGCTATATGGAGGCTTTTTCGGCTCTTGGCTACAAGCCAGAGCAGGTGACTAAGATACTTCTCACCCACAAGCACTCCGACCATTCAGGCGAATTAAAGTCCTTCCCCAATGCAAAGATATATGTGAACGCTGATGAAACCTCCGCCGACGAATTGCAGGGACTCCAGAACATCGTTCCAGTGAAGTTCACAGACGGTGCATATCACAACTTCCCCGAAAGCCAGAAAATAGCCGACGGCATTTACTTTATCAAGGCAAAGGGACACACCAATGGTAACAGTCTTATCATAGCCGAAAGCGAGGGGCTTTTCTATATGTTTGAGGGCGACATCACATATGTTGACGAAGCGCTTTACGAGAACAAGCTCTCTGTCGTTTTCGATGACCTTCCTGCCGCAAGAGAAACGCTTGACCGTGTGCGTGAATTTGTCCGCAACAATCCTACCGTTTACTGCGGCACTCACACTCCGCAGGGCTATGAGAACCTCGAAGCAAAGCGTGTTATGGATCTTGATGACCCCGTACCCACTGTTCTTGCAGAGGTGGACTTTTCACAAATGCAGGCAAGCGGAAAGTACGTCTGCTCGATCTGCGGATATGTCTACGATCCTGCCGAGCATGACGGTGTTGCATTTGAAGATCTGCCTGACGACTGGAAATGCCCCAGATGCAAGCAGGGCAAGGATAAGTTCAATAAGGCATAAAGGAGACTCGCTATGAAGGACACGATCAGAACGATCATTGATATTTGCATCATCATGCTTGCGGTATTTCTTATAATTCACAGACGGGTATTCTCCGCACTGCTGACAGGCGCACCTATGCCAGAAGCTCCGGAATGGCACAAGAAGTGCTTTGGCTGCGGAAAGGAACAGAAATGACAGCAAGACCGACTGGCAGTGGACTATGTTTGATCCGGCAGCAAAGAAGGAACGTCATGACACTGTTTTCCCAAAGGAATGCAGAAGGGTCTATGAGATGAACGAAGCTATGTTTAAAGGGTGACAGTCTCGCAGATGAATAATTGCAATTGCGCACTCTCTGAGATCTTTACAGCATACAAAAACAGACAAGGCACCCTGCCCTGTCTGTTTTGCTTTTTACTATCTCAAAACATTCTCACAGCACCACGCAAAGCCCTTTGCTGTTCTTATCTCGGGCTCGGTGAAGTGGCTGCCCCCGTTCCATTCGAGTGTAGTGCTTATGCCGAGCGACGTAAGCATCTCATACTGTCTGCGGATATTATCCCCGACTGACGCCATAGCTTTGTTTCGAGACTTTTCCTCCTTTTTGCCAAGGCTCAGATATATGCTTTTTGCAAGGATCGATCTCTCAGTGATAAAGTCAAGCCAGCCCGAAAACCACACAGACGGCGACACAGCCGCAGCAGCCTGAGATCTCTCCGAGGTGTAAGCTGCCCACAAAGCAAACAGCCCTGCAAGAGAATATCCGCCGAGGATAACGGGAATGTCAGCACTTAAAGAATACTTGCTGATGATCTCGGGGATAAGCGATTTTTCAATAAAATAAAGCGTGTCCCCTGCCCCGCCGCCGAATGGCTCGTTACCAAAAACAGGCGGAGCGTTCCACGGCGAAAGCTCTTTGTTCCAGTCGGTTATTTCAAATGCCGCAAAAACAAACGGTGCAGCGGTCAGCGTTTTGATATGCCGGATCTCTCTGTCAAGCAATTCAAGCTCTCGGCTGTCGGCAGGCTGTATCATAAGTATTTTCGGCTCAGGGTCGGAATATACCATGCAGGCTTTATTTGAAATCGAAATGGTTTCTTTCATGGCGGTGCTCCTTATGGTCGTATCGGTTTATTATTTATTATATCACATTCCGTCCATTGTTTCAACCGCATTTTAAGGCAACACCGCACGACCACCGGCTCACGCCTTCGGTCAATACTGATACTGTCATATCCTGTTTTGCTATTCCTGACAAGAATAACGAGCTATAACATATAGGTATTTTACATACCGGTTTATTTGTGTTATAATAAATAAAAAACTACATTCTCAAGAAAAATGGAGGTAGATCTGAAATGAAAGACGAAATACTCAACATGACAACTGAATGGGACAAGACCTTCCCGAAGTCCGACAAGGTCGATCATAAGAAAGTGACATTCCACAACCGCTACGGTATCACTCTCGCTGCCGATATGTACACCCCGAAAAACGCAGGCGGAAAGCTCGCTGCTGTCGCTGTGTGCGGACCGTTCGGTGCAGTCAAGGAACAGTGCAGCGGTCTTTACGCACAGACACTTGCAGAGCGTGGATTTCTGACCATTGCATTCGATCCGTCCTTTACGGGTGAAAGTGGAGGGCAGCCGAGATATATGGCTTCTCCCGACATAAACACGGAGGACTTTATGGCAGCGGTGGACTTTCTCTCAGTACAGGAGAATGTTGACCCCGAGCGTATCGGTATACTCGGTATATGCGGCTGGGGCGGCATGGCTCTCAACACTGCAACGCTTGACACCCGCATCAAGGCGACTGTTGCATCAACTATGTACGATATGACAAGAGTGAACGCAAAGGGCTATTTCGATGCTGATGACAGCGAGGAAAAGCGCTATGCTATGAAACAGGCTCTCAATGCTCAGCGCATAAAGGACTACAAGTCCGGCGAGTATGAGCTTGGCGGCGGTGTAGTCGATCCTCTGCCGGAGGACGCACCTTACTTTGTCAAGGATTACTACGATTATTACAAGACCGAAAGAGGCTATCACGCACGTTCCTTAAACTCAAACGGCGGCTGGAACAAGATCGGCTGTATGTCGTTCATCAATATGCCTATTCTGCAATACAGCAACGAGATACGCTCTGCTGTCATGGTTATGCACGGCGACAAGGCGCACTCCTTCTACTTCGGCAAGGACGCTTATGAAAACGTGATAAAAGACAGCAAGTACACCGACAACAAGCAGCTTCTTGTGATAGAGGGCGCATCACACACAGACCTCTATGACGGCGGTAAGGATAAAGTCATTCCGTTTGACAAGCTCGAAGCGTTCTATAACGAGTATCTGAAATAACACAGCTCGGCGCAGACAGCAACGGCGGCGGCATACTCCACGACATGGCTCACGGCGATATGAACTACTCACGCAACACATACCTTACCCTTCACGGTACTACCAGGATAGAAAACAACACCTCAGGCAAGGACTGCAAAGCAAGCTCTATCTACGAGAAGAAGAGCAAGGCTGACGTGAAAAAGGACAGCACCGTTTACATCGTACCCGGCTATCACATAGGCTGATAAAAACAGTAATAACGACCGAAAACGAATATCACCAAAAGAGGGAGGCGTAAAGCTCTCCCTCTCAGTCTGTCAACAGATCGTGACAACATATCCTTTACATAGATCAAAACTGACTGACAGCTCCTTGCTCTCACCTGCATCACTTGTGCAGACAGCTCGGCTTTTCACCAAAGCGCTTGACGTATGCCTTATAAAAAACCGAATAATCCTTAAAGCCGCAATTTTCTGCGGCCTTTTTTGCGCTTTCGCCGCCTTGCAGAAGCTCTCTCGCTCTTATCAGCCGCTTGGCAGCTATGTACGTCCACGGAGAAGCCCCCGTCGCTTTCCTGAAGATCCTTGAAAACTGCGAGGTGCTTAAAAAGAAATGATCCGCCAGATGCCCGACGGTAATATCCTCAAACAGCACATCATTGACATACCGCACCAGCTGTTCTGACAGAGTCGGCTCGGCTGTCGGTCTGCGGTCTGAATGACGGCTCAGCTTGTTCATCACCTCGGCAAGTCTTGTGGTAAATAAAAGAGTTCTGCCGTAATCGTCGCCCTCATAGTAGGCAAGCTCATGCAGAGTGCCTTCAAGCTCGGGGAAATAATACAGATTGTGCTGACCTAACGGTCTGTCTGTAAAGGGGCGCATAAGCCGCTGCTTCGGATCAAAGCTGTCAAACAGGCTTATCGGGAAGTTCACCGCATAACGCTCATAGCTCTCACTGCTCAGAAAGCGGATACAGTGTGCTTCGCCCGGCCGCATTATAAGCAGACTGCCCCTTTCCAGCTGATAGACCGAGCCCTCCACAAGATACTGTGCATTTCCCGAAACAAAATAGAAAACCTCGCAAAGGTCATGAATATGAAAAGCTACTTCCTTATTGTCGGGGCTATCATCTATTCCGTGACGGATATACAAGCCGTTCCTGTCAACTTCTCTGAGAAAACTCATTGCGCCACCTCCCGAAATAATGATAACATATTATGCGTGAAATTGCAATATATTTTGATAAATTTTGCAATTGTAATGCAATTCTATTTGTGCTATTATTATCTCAACAAAACAGCTTGGAGGTAAAGATATGAGATTCAGACTTGCAGCATTTGCAGACGAGGCAGCAGGTGACCTGACGGGTCAGATAGCTGCCATGAAGAAAAACGGTATAGCGCTTGTGGAGATAAGGGGCGTTGACGGGGAAAACATCGCAGACATCAGCACAGCTAAGGCACATGAGATACACAGCAGGCTGAGCGCTGAGGGGATACAGGTATGGAGTATCGGCTCACCTTTCGGTAAGATAGGGATAGATGATGACTTTGCTCCTCACCTTGACAAATTCAGGCGCTGCCTTGAAACCGCTGATATTCTCGAGTGCAGGCACATTCGCCTGTTCAGCTTTTACGGCACCTCGGATACCAGTCCTGTACTGGAACGGCTGTGTGCTTTCATAGACGCCGCAAAAGGCTCTGACATAATTCTCTGCCACGAGAACGAAAAAGGCATTTACGGTGACACGGCAGCAAAATGTCTGGAGATACACAAGGCACTGCCGCAGCTCAGGGCTGTATTTGACCCTGCAAACTTTATCCAGTGCGGACAGGATACAAAAAGTGCGTGGGAGCTGCTTTGCCCGTATATTGAGTATATGCACATAAAAGACGCTCTTCCGGACGGCTCGGTAGTGCCTGCCGGCAAGGGTGCAGGCAAGCTGCCGTATCTTCTTTCGCAGTACAAGGGCGAGGTGCTTTCGATAGAGCCGCATCTGTCGGTGTTCGAGGGCTTTGACAGGCTCGAAAACGACGAAAAAACGAAAATGAATTACTGCTACCCCGACAGCCTTACGGCATTCACGGCAGCGGTCACGGCACTTTTGGAAATAACAGGAGGAGAGCATAATGGATAAGCTAAGACTTGGTATCATCGGTATGGGAAATATGGGCAGCGGACATCTCGGCTACTATCTGAACGGAGAAAGCCCGAGGGTGGAGGTGACGGCTTTTGCAGACACTGACCCCGAAAAGCTAACAAGGGCAAAGAACAGGCTGCCCTCGGCTGCTGTCTTTGACAGCGCTGACGGGCTTATCGAAAGCGGTCTTGTTGACGCAGTGCTGATAGCTGTTCCACACTACGACCACCCGAGCATTGCTATAAAGGCATTTGAACATGGTCTGCACGTCCTGACAGAGAAGCCTGCCGGGGTTTACACCCGTCAGGTAAGGGAGATGAACGATGCCGCAAAGCGCTCGGGCAAAGCATTCGGGATAATGTTCAACCAGCGCACAAACCCGATATATGCAAAAGCAAGAGAAATAGTAAAGAGCGGTCAGCTCGGCGATACAAAAAGGCTTGTGTGGATAGTCACGAACTGGTACCGCACTCAGGCTTATTATGATTCAGGCTCATGGCGTGCGACATGGAACGGCGAGGGCGGAGGAGTGCTTTTAAATCAGGCACCTCATAATCTCGATCTGTGGCAGTGGATATTCGCAATGCCAAAGCGTGTGCGTGCATTCTGCACCGTCGGCAAATATCACGATATTGGCGTTGAAGACGATGTGACTATCTACGGCGAATACGAAAACGGCGCAACTGCTGCATTTATTACCACAACAGGTGAAGCCCCCGGCACAAACAGGCTCGAAATATCAGGCACTAAGGGAAAGATAGTCATTGAGGACGGAAAGCTCAAATGGTGGCGCTTAAAAGAGGACGAGCGCATCATCTGTGCTGAGTGCAAGGACGGCTTTGTCCAGCCTGAATGTGAGTATGAGGAGTACACTGCCCCGGCTCCTGACGGTCACCCGGAGATACTGAACGATTTTGCGGACCATATCCTTGACGGCACGCCGCTGCTTGCGCCGGGTGAGGAGGGGCTCAACTCGCTGTCGATCTCTAATGCGGCGTATATATCATCATGGACAGACGGCTGGGCGGAGATACCTGTGGCAGAGGATATTTTTGAGGAGCAGCTCGCCAAGCTCTGCCGTAATGAAAAGCAGACAAAAAAGCCGCCGCTCGTAAGTGAGCCTGCACAAAAGCTCTCCGAGCGCTGGAGGGTACACTGGTGAATGCTCTCACGCTCATGGCGGCTGTTACAGCCTGCTACACTATCAGTTCTCTGAGTGACAAATATGCTGCGGCAAAAGCAAAATTCGGGCAAAATGAGTTCACCTTTCTGATGTGCGCTTCGATGTCGGTATTTCTGGCATTTACGCTGCCGTTCCAGAATATAGCGTTTTCCCTGACATGGCAGGCTTTTGCAGGTGTTACACTTGTAGCACTGTGCAAGCTGCTCGAATTCAGCATGAGCGTGCTTGTGCTTAAAGAGATGTCGGCATTCGAGCTTAAAGCGTGGCTGGGTGTTACGCTGTTTGTGTCATATTTTGCAGATGTTTTCATGGGCGAAAAGCTGAAAGCGCCGAGGCTTATGTTTATATGCCTTGCGGCATTCGGTCTGCTTTTGATAGTGCGTTCAGAAAAGACCGAAAAGATACACTACGGGCGCATAGCACTGCCGCTGCTTTTGTATCTTGCGGCAAAGTTCGGCTATGGACTTGTGATACGCAGCTTTTCAGAGTACGCCTCACCGATAATGCTGCTCCTGCCGGGGCTTGTTATCGTGGCATTGATATGTCTGCCGAAGGTGCATTTCAGAGCCTATGCCGAAAAACCGAAGGGTACACTTAATGTGATACTTGCCCGTATCCCGAACACCGCCGGAATGCTCATAGAAAACGCAGTCATCGCCATAAGCCTTGCAAACTATTCAATGATACAGCCTATGATACTGGTGACGCTGTTTGTTATAAGTATCATCAGGCGTGAGACCTGTTCAAAGGCAAATGCGCTTGGCGGAGTGCTGACCGTTGTGGGAGTAATGGGGTTTGAGCTGTGCGGATAAAAAGACCTGAGATATTGTGACAGACTGAAACATCATAGATGTTAAGGCAACACCGCACGGCGCATCTGACACACAATGATCGTGCGGTGTTGCCTTAAAATGATCTGTAAGCCGGGAAAATAGTAAAAACAAAGCTGAGCCTGTGAGTATTCTCTCACGGACTCAGCTTTTTTCAAGTATCTCTTCTGCCACAGCACGTTTTGTCATACATCTGTCCATAGCGGTCTTTTCAATGAGCCTGTGTGCCTGCTCCTCGGTCATTCCCTGCTGCGATATGAGCAGCCACTTCGCACGGTTGACTATTCGTATCTCCTGCATTTTCTCTTCAAGTGATACCGTCTTTTTCTTTGCTTTTTTGAGCCGCTCGTTCGCACTTTCGAGCCAGTCGAGCGCCTGCTCCATGCTCTGGCGTGACAAAGGCTTTGACAGTGTGAAAATACCGTTTTGGCACACACGGTCAAATATCTCACCGTAGTATTTTTCGGGTATTATCAACAGCACCGCCATAGTGCCCGAACCGCTGTGATCTATTGCTAAGCGTATGCCGTTCTCGTCAGGCAGAGGGGAATTGATTATCAGAAAATCAAAATTCCTGTCGCTGAGCCGTCTGCGTGCGCTGCTGACACTGCCCTCAAGCTCCATATCTATCCGCTGACGCAGCGAGAGCAGCTTTGCGGTATCATCGTTGAATCTCGGCTGCGAAGAAACCACCAGTGCTGTGTACCTACGCATTTTAAGTTCCACAGTAGTCCCCCTTAGCCGCAGTAAATATCTATAAGACGCTTTGGCAGATGAGCCTTGATAAATTCGCTCTGCCTTGCTGCCTGCTTAGCTTCCTCTATGGTCGCAGGCAGCTTTTCGTATTTATCTGAAAGCTCCCTGCTGTCATCAGTCATATTGTCCTCCGATACAGGCGGCAGATACATACCGTTTTTGTACCCGTCAAGTCCTGCATAGATGAGCAGCGCAAATGCCAGATACGGATTAGCAGTCGGGTCGGGGGATCTCAGCTCTGCACGGCGGTATTCACCGCTTGCCGCAGGTATCCTTACAAGCTGCGAGCGGTTCTCGCTCGACCATGAGATGTACTTTGGCGCCTTGTGACTGCCAAGACGCTTATAGCTCTCATAGCATGGGTCAAGAAACACCGTCATCGCCCTAATATGTTTAAGTATCCCTGCTATCACCGACGGGAGGATAGTATGGTTCTTGTCGCACTTGACTGAAAGATTTATATGGTAGCCGCTGCCTGCCTTGTCAGCAAGCGGCTTCGGTGAAAAATCCGCATACAGCCCGGCTGCCCCTGCGACCGTCTTGACCACCGTTTTGAAAGACATCGCATCATCAGCCGCAGCAAGTGCATCGTCATAGTGGAAATCTATCTCGTTCTGCCCGGGACCTTCCTCGTGGTGCGAGCTTTCAGGGTGTATGCCCATCTGTTCAAGTGTCAGGCATATCTGCCGCCTTACGTTCTCGCCCTTGTCGTCGGGGGCAATGTCCATATACCCTGCCTTGTCATAGGGGATATGCGTAGGCTCGCCGTACTCGTCGAGCTTGAAAAGATAAAACTCCAGCTCAGAGCCGAATGAAAATTCAAGCCCGGCTTCCTTTGCATCAGCTATCGCTCTGATGAGCAGACTGCGTGTGTCGCATTCAAAAGGGCTTCCGCCCGGCTTTTTAATGGAGCAGTACATTCTCACGACCCTCCCCTGCTCAGGCCGCCACGGCAGCACTGAGAGAGTATCGGGGTCGGGAAACAGCAAAAGATCCGACCTTGCTTCGTTTGCAAAGCCCTTTACCGCCGATGCGTCAAAAGCTATCCCCTGCTCAAACGCACGTTTAAGCTCGCCCGGCATAACGGAGATGTTCTTCTGCACCCCGAATGCGTCACAGAACGCAAGCCTGATAAACTTTACATCCTCTTCCCTTGCGTACTCGATTATCTCTTCAAAAGTGTAATTCATAATACTGCTCCTGTCAATTTAGTTTGCAACATACATCTGCCTGTACGGGTTGCCTGAATCGGGCACTACTGTTGTGAAAGGCGAATCGAGCAGCGCTTTAAGATCATGGCCGAAGTATGTGCAGAAGTGCCTTAAAAAATGCTCTATCTGCGCCATGTCCTCATCAGTTGACGGGTGGGTGTGTACCTGCTCGGGGAACCTTATCCCCTTGCAGTCTGATCTTAAAAACATCTTGCCGCCGTGCATACCGGTAGAGGGAAAGTTGCCCACTATCGGTCTGTCATCATCATAAAGCCCCAGCACTATGATAGTGCCGCCTGCCTGATACTCCCCGAGAAAGCTGCCTGCCTTGCCGCCTATGACGAGTGCCGGCTGCTTTTGCTCGTAGGCCTTCATATGTATGCCGGCTCTGTACCCGGCATTCCCCTGAACATAGATGTGTCCGCCCCTCATCGCATACCCGACAGCGTCGCCTACATTTCCGTGAATAACTATCGCACCGTCGTTCATGGTGTCGCCTACTGCGTCCTGTGCATTGCCCATGACCTCTATGCGTGCGCCGTTTAAATATGCGCCCAGCGCATTTCCGGGGATACCGCTTACGGTTATCTCACATTCCGAGATACCTGCTGCAAGAAACCTCTGCCCCAGGCAATCTGTTATGCTGCATTTTCCTCTGCCGGCTTTTCTCAGCGCTTCATTAAGCTCCTTATAGTCAAGTCCCGATGCGTTGATATTCATTATACCACACCTCCGAGTTTTTTTCTACGAATTTCTTTTGAATAAATTGTGAGCGAAGGAGATATTTTCATTCTCCTGACATCAATTTCGTCAAGCGGAGTCTTTTCCCTTACAAGTGAAGTGTATATACCTGCACGGCTTACATCACCTATGATGATGTAGCCTGCGAGCCTGCCGTCCTTGATAAAAAGCCTTCTTATGCTGTTTTTTTCCTTTTCCTCAAAGACCTCGCTCGTTTCCGGGCAGCTGCCTGCCGAAACGCAGTGCAGCCCGAAAAACCCGATGGAGTTCATAGGTATAGCATCATTTATCTCACTGCTGCCGCCTGCCATGTTGATACCGGCGCACCTGCCCTGCATATAGGCATTAGGGAGTATCGCCAGCACCCTGTTCTCACCGGTCGAGCTGTCAAAGCCCTGTGTGCAGTCGCCTGCGGCATATATGCCGTCTATACTTGTTTTCATCGAGGTATCTATCATGATACCTCTGTCCGTATCGCACCCTGCGTCCTTTGCAAGCTGAGTGTTCGCCCTTACACCGACCGCCAGCACAAGTACGTCAAATTCCGCCTTTTTGCCGCTTTTCATAACAGCATTATTCTTGTCAAACCTCTTTACCGTGTCACCAAGCATAAAGCTGATGCCGTTTTTTTCAAGATGCTTTTGCATGACCCCGGCACACTCATTATCAAGTATGCTCGAAAGCACTCTGTCAGCAAGATCGCATACCGTCACCGATGCCACACGCTTTGCAATGCCCTCAGCGCATTTTAGCCCTATAAGACCTGCGCCGACTATAAGCACACGGCTCTTTTTGCCAATAGCCTTTTCAAGAGCGAGCGTGTCGTCTATCGTCATGAATGTAAATTTCTTCTCCACCGTGTCAAGCCCCTCGAATGGCGGCACGAACGGCTCGGACCCTGCCGCAATGCAGACAGCCTTGCAGCCTATCTTCTCACCATTATCAAGAGTGACCTCTTTTGCTTTCATGTCAGCAGATACGGCATTGCCGTAGATAACTGTCACCTTGTTTTTCTTGTAGAAATCCTTCGGGCGGTAGTTCATTTTTGAGATAGTCGTTTTGCCTTCAAGATAGTATGAGATGAGCGGTCTTGAATATACCTCGTGCTTTTCCTTTGAGATGACTGTAATGGGCGTGTCACTATCGACCGACCTTATCCCCTCGATGCACCCTGCTGCCGCTACACCGTTGCCTATCAAAACATATCCGTTCATGCTCTTTCCTGCCTTTCCTCATAGACTATCGCTGCATTTGGGCAGCCCTTTACGCAGGCAGGCTCGCCGCAGGTGTTTTGCATACAAAGCTCACACTTGCTTGCCGCCCCGTCAGGTCCGGGCGCTACCGCACCATACGGGCATACCAGCACACAGGTAAGACAGCCGACGCATTTGCTTTTGTCTATCACGACAGTTCCGTCCTTTACCGAGATAGCGCCTGCGATACAGCTTTTTACGCATAAGGGATCCTTGCAGTGCCTGCACGATACAGCATAGGTAACACCGTCCGCCTCCTCGATATGTACATTCGGGAATATCTGCTTGCCCTTGAGCGCCTTTACCATATCATCTACACCCGAATTTGCATAGGCACAGTTATATTCACACAGGTGACAGCCTAAGCACCACTGCTCGTTTACATATACTCTTTTCATAGCTCTGCCTCCTTATTCGCCGGCGTGGGAGATGCCGAGTATCTCCAGCTCTTTTGTGTTTAGCCCCACGCCCCTGAGCATAAGTCTGTTTCCACGCAGGCTCTCGATGGAGTTTATCCCCATGCCGCCCATAAGCTCCTTTATCTCATGCCGCCATGCAGTCATAAGATTTACAAGCCGCTGCGAGCCTATGTCGGGGTTGAGCCTTTTCACAAGGTCGGGATTCTGCGTTGCTATGCCCCAGTTGCATTTGCCGCTCTGACAGGTGCGGCACAGGTGACAGCCGAGTGCAAGAAGTGCCGCTGTCGCAACATACACCGCATCTGCACCGAGCGCTACTGCCTTTACGACATCTGCCGCAGAGCGCACGCTGCCGCCGATAACGAGGGATACGTTGTTTCTTATCCCCTCATCACGCAGCCGCTGATCGACTGATGCAAGTGCAAGCTCTATCGGTATGCCGACATTATCCCTTATGCGTGTAGGTGCTGCACCCGTGCCGCCGCGGAACCCGTCTATCGCTATGATGTCAGCGCCGCTCCTGGCGATACCGCTGGCGATAGCTGCGATATTATGCACCGCTGCAACCTTGACGATGACAGGCTTTTTGTATTCCGTCGCTTCTTTGAGTGAATAAACAAGCTGCCTGAGATCCTCGATAGAATATATATCATGGTGCGGTGCAGGCGATATAGCGTCAGAGCCTTCCGGTATCATTCTTGTGCGTGATATGTCGCCTACTATCTTAGTACCCGGCAGATGTCCGCCGATACCGGGCTTTGCGCCCTGACCCATTTTTATCTCTACGGCGGCAGCCGCTTCAAGATAATCCTTATGCACGCCGAATCTTCCCGACGCTACCTGCACCACCGTGTTAGGTCCGTACACATAAAAATCCTCATGCAGACCGCCCTCACCGGTGTTGTAGCATATACCAAGCTCCGTCGCTGCCCTTGCAAGGGAAGCGTGTGCGTTGTAGCTTATAGAGCCGTAGCTCATCGCCGAGAACATCACAGGCATCGAAAGCTCGAGCTGCGGAGCTATCTCTGTTATGATATTGCCGTCCTCATCACGCTTTATCCGCTCAGGCTTTTTGCCGAGGAATACCTTCGTTTCCATAGGCTCACGCAGAGGGTCGATAGGCGGATTTGTCACCTGGGAAGCATTTATAAGTATCTTGTCCCAGTATACCGGCAAAGGCTTAGGGTTGCCCATTGATGAGAGCAGCACGCCGCCGCTGTTTGCCTGCTTGTATATCTCCTTTATCGTGCTGTCAGACCAGTTGGCGTTCTCACGCAGACGGCAGTCGCTCTTGACTATTTTGAGCGCCCTTGTCGGACATAATGACACACACCTCTGGCAGTTGACGCATTTGCTTTCATCAGACAGCATAACGCCCAGCTCTGCATCAAAGCGGTGTACTTCGTTGGCACACTGTCTTTCGCAGACCCTGCACGCTATACATCTTTCCTTGTTTCTTTCTACCTCAAAATCGGGATATATAAACTGCTCACGCATCAGAATTTACCCTCCTTGACTGTTACTATAACAGGCTCACCGCCTGCCGGCGCATAAAGGTCTTCGGCATCAGGCTCCATTACCCTGATAGCCGCCTCCTCGCTTGCGATATATACCTTGTCGTCCTTTTGCGCTGTGACCATTGATCTTAGCTTCAGCCTGTCATTGAGCGCCATAAGTCCTCCGTTCCAGCCGTACACTATCGAAAACGGTCCTGTGATGAGCAGGCTCGGGAAAACAGTCCTCAGATATGTGAGCCGCTCCTTTTCCTTTTCGGGCTTAGCATTTATCGTGCTCCAGAACGGTGCTGCGATGACAGATGCAGCTTCTTCGAGCGTCAGCCCCTGCCGCCTGATAAGATAGTCAAGTATGTATGTGATGACCTCTGTATCTGTCTGTAAGGTGCATTTGTAGCCGAACATCTCGATAAATCTTCTGTTTGCGTCGTATGACGAGATCTCACCGTTGTGAACTATCGAATTATCAAGCAGTGAGAACGGGTGCGCACCGCCCCACCAGCCGGGGGTGTTGGTCGGGTATCTTCCGTGTGCTGTCCATGAATAGCCCTCGTATTCTTCAAGCCTGTAAAAAAGCCCTACGTCCTCGGGGTAGCCCACCGCCTTGAAGCAGCCCATGTTCTTGCCGCTTGAAAAGACATATGCGCCATTCATCTCGGTGTTTATCTTAACGACAGAGCGTGCGGCGAATTCCTTTTCGTCCACCTGCTCAGATTCCACCATAGACCTCAGCGGTGACAAGAAATATCTGTATATCACCGGCTCGTCTGTTATCTCGGGTATCTTTCTTGTCGGGATAAGCTCGCCCTTTACGACCTCAAAGCGCTCCTTCAAGTACGCCTCGCACTCCTTGCGTGAGGTGCGGTCATCAAAGAAAATATGAAACGCATAAAAGTCCTTGTACTCAGGGTAGATGCCGTATGCCGCAAAGCCGCCGCCCAGACCATTTGATCTGTCGTGCATAGGCTTCATCGAATTGTAGATGACATCGCCCGTAATGCCCTTGCCCTCTCTTGAAATAACAGCCGCTATCGCACAGCCCGAGGGTATCCTTACTTCTCCTTCTCTAACCATGAATGATCTCTCCTTATAAAAAAATAAATGGCGCACTCTCCCACACCCCGGACAATTCCGGAGTATGGGAGAATGAACGCCATTGCTCATTTGCAAGTATTATACCGCAAAAATTCATTTTTGTCAATAGAATTATGCGAATTTGTGAGTTTTCTGCAAGTTTTAACATATAATCCTGCGTTATTTTGTGATAATCGTGCTTGACAGATCTAAGCATTAAGATGTATACTAAATAATACAGGGGCAGCGTCGTCCCGGGAACACCCGGGGGCACTGTCTTTTTTGTTATGGGAGGAATGTTTTTATGAGCAGTCTGCACGAGGAATGCGGAGTTATAGGATTATGGTCGCCTGTCAGGGCGGCGCTTGCTGATACGGTCTACTACGGGCTTTATGCCTTGCAGCACCGTGGACAGGAGGGGTGCGGTATCGCCGTTTGTGATGACGGCGTTATCACAGCGCATAAGGACGTAGGTCTGGTGGGTGAGGTGTTTGACCATGCAGCACTGTCACAGCTGCCGGAGGGGAATATGGCGGTCGGTCATGTAAGGTACTCCACCACCGGCGGCAATGAGCGGCGCAACTGTCAGCCGATAGTCGTAAATCATATGAAAGGCAGAATGGCACTCGCACATAACGGCAACCTGTCGAATGCCTATGCTCTAAGACGTGATCTTGAGCTGTCAGGGGCGATATTCCACACTACGTCCGACACGGAAACTATCGCCTACATCATAACAAAAAAGCGCCTTGTCACCCCCTCTATCGAGCAGGCGGTGCTTGCCGCTATGGATATCATCGAGGGGGCATACTCTCTGGTAGTGATGTCGCCTTCAAAACTCATCGCCGTAAGAGACCCCCACGGATTCAGACCGCTGTGCTTCGGCAAGCTGCCGGACGGTGCATATGCTGTTGCATCAGAAAGCTGTGCGCTCACAGCGATAGGCGCTGAGTTTGTGCGTGACATTGAGCCGGGCGAGATGATAGTGTTTTCATCGGACGGTATAAAGAACGACACCTCCCACTGCGGCAAAACAGACAGGAGCATCTGTATTTTTGAGTACATATACTTTGCACGCCCTGACTCTGTTATAGACGGCGTATCTGTCCACAAGGCACGGCTGCGTGCAGGAGAGATACTTGCCATGAGCCGCCCTGCCGATGCGGATATTGTTATAGGCGTACCTGATTCCGGGCTTGATGCAGCGCTCGGGTTTTCAAGGGCGTCGGGCATACCCTACGGCATAGGGCTTATAAAGAACAAATACATCGCCCGTACCTTTATCTCTCCCACTCAGTCGGGCAGAGCGGACAAGGTACGCATAAAGCTCTCAGCCGTCAGCGAAACTGTCAGGGGCAAACGTGTCATACTGGTCGATGACTCGATAGTGCGTGGTACTACCGGCGGCAGGATAGTTTCGCTCCTGCGTGAGGCAGGTGCTAAGGAGATACATTTCCGTGTTTCCGCACCGCCTTTTGAGCACCCGTGCTACTATGGGACGGATATAGATTCCGAGGAAAACCTCATCGCCAGCCGACATACTCCCCAGGAGATAGCAGCACAGATGGGTGCAGACAGCTTAGGCTTCCTGCCGGTAGAAAGACTCGGCGAGCTTATCGGCAGCTCAGGCTGCTGCAAAGCCTGCTTTAACGGCAGCTACCCCACCGCCAGACCTGAAAACGCCTTCAAGGACAAATATGAGATGAAGATAAATGACGCCTGACCATGTGCAGACCTTCTGCTATCCCATATGACTTTTAAGATCAATATCACAGGTAAGATAATGCTCGGTCATGTCAAGAAACTGCTGTATCCTGCGTGTATCGTCCTTGCATTCTTTAAGCTGTTCAAGGCAGCAGAACCAGAGCGGTTTGAGGCAGCGAAACAGCATGAGCGCATATTCCTTCTCCGCCTGTGAGAACTCATAATAGCGCTTTACGATGTCAATAGAAGCAAAGATCTTTTTAAGCGAATTTTCAGGACTGCCGTAATTCTCACGAAAAAGGTAGTTTAAAAACACCTCTCTGCCGCAGAGGTTAAAATCGAACACGCCCGCAAATCTCCCGTCCTTGTCAACAAGGATATTAGTTGAATTAAGGTCTGCCTGGAACACCGATGTCGGCAGCTCATGGTAGACTCTTTCAAGACAGCTGCGGTTTTCATTCCATATACGCCATATCCTGTCGGTCTGAGCCCTGAACATCTCAGGCAGGGTATCGGCGTATTTTTTCCATTCAAGTGCATTTTCAAGCACCTCATCTGTCTTGTCGCTTTCACAGAACCTCTCAAACAGACAATAGCCTGACGGGTACTGCGTGTAGTCAAAATGCTTTGCTGCTATCCGTGCGGTCATTTTCCATATGTCGTGGCGGTATTTGTCATAAAGTGCGTCGTTGTCCTCATCACTGTCATTACGCTGTTCAAGCGGCTCATACTCCGAATACTCCTCGGCGTATGCCACACACCTGTGGCCCTCATATTCTATATAGGGGAACTCTCCGGTCTTGTCTGCAAATATCCTCGGGCAGTAATAGCCAAGCGAGCGGTATTCATCTATCGTCCTCTGCCACATCTTTATCTTTTCGGGGAATGTAAAATCGTTGTCTGCGAGCTTTATCACCATACGCTTTCCTGTCGGCTGAGTTATGATGAATGTCTTTCTAATATCCTTTTCTCCCCTGCCGGTATCGACCAAGTAAAAAGAGCTTATACCGCCGTCAGAGAATCTTTTGAAAATATCTGCTATAATATCGTGTGTGTACATAATGTGTTCTCCTTGAAACTGTTTTATAGTATTATAACATAACGAATGAGCGCTTTCAAGTATATAGGCAATACCGCAAAGAAAAAACTTTTTTAAAAGCATATTGACATAGTGTCAGAATAGTGCTATAATATGTATAGTGACACATTGTCAGAATAAACATAAAGGGGAGATCATATGCCAAAGGGTTCACCGGAGCTGACGGCTTCACGCAGGGAGGAGATAGTCTGTGCCTGCGAAAAGCTCTATCAGACTATGAGCTTCAGGGATATAACGATAAAGGAGATAGGCGCTGCAACGTCCTTTACAAGGACATCTATCTATAACTATTTTCACACTAAGGAGGAGATCTTCTTAGCACTTATGCAGCGTGAGTATGAAGACTGGGCAGGTCAGATGAACGCTCTTGCAGACAGCAATGAGAGCATGAGTGCAGAGAGTTTTGCAAAAAGCATAGCACATTCGCTTGAAAACCACAGGCAGCTTTTAAAGCTGCTTGCTATGAATCACTATGATATGGAGGAAAACTCACGCCCCGAACGGCTCGCCGAATTCAAATGTGCATACGCAGCATCACTTGATGCGGTAAGGGCGTGCGTGAACAAGTTTTTCCCGGACACCGATACCGAGAGCTTTATATTTGTGTTCTTTCCGTTTCTGTTCGGGGTGTATCCGTATTCAGTTGCCACCGAAAAGCAGCTCGATGCTATGAGAGCGGCAAAAATGGATTTTAAGATGCACACTGTTTATGAGATAATTTATTCCTGCGTTATGCAGCTTTTGGGAGGTCAGTTATGAAATACACAAGCTTAGGAAACTCAGACCTTAAAGTTTCACGCATCTGTATGGGGTGCATGGGGTTCGGTGATGCAAAAAAAGGTCAGCATTCATGGACGATAGACGAGCAGCATTCAAGAGAAATAATAAAACGTGGGCTGGAGCTTGGCGTGAATTTCTTTGATACGGCTATCGCCTACCAGTCGGGCACGAGCGAGCAGTATCTTGGCAGAGCGCTAAGAGATCTTGCAAAGCGTGACGAGGTGGTCGTAGCTACGAAGTTCCTTCCCAGAACGCCTGCTGACATCGAGGCAGGCATAACAGGCCAGCAGCATATCGAAAGAATGATAAACAAAAGCCTTGAAAACTTAGGGCTTGACTATGTTGACCTGTACATCTATCATATGTGGGACTGGAACACCCCTGTGTATGATATTCTTGACGGGCTGAATAGAGTCGTCAGGGCAGGCAAGGCACGCTGCATAGGCATATCCAACTGCTATGCGTGGCAGCTTGCAAAGGCAAACGCCCTTGCCGAAAAAGAGGGATTTGCAAAATTTGTATCCGTTCAGGGGCATTATAATCTTATCTTCCGTGAGGAGGAGCGTGAAATGGCGCTTCTTTGTCATGAGGACAATATAGCTATGACTCCGTACAGCGCACTTGCAAGCGGCAGACTGTCAAGACTGCCGGGCGAGACCTCAAAGCGTGCTGAGGAGGACAGCTATGCAAAATTCAAATACGACGCCACAAAGGAGCAGGACGAGGTCATTATCAGGCGTGTGGCGCAGTTAGCCGAAAATCACGGCGTTTCCATGACAGAGGTATCCCTTGCATGGCTGCTCACAAAGGTCACATCTCCGGTAGTGGGCGCAACAAAGCTGCACCATATCGAGGGTGCTGCAAAGGCGGTGGAGCTTACGCTTACAAGCGAGGAGATCTCTTACCTTGAAGAGCCTTATGTCCCTCACGCACTTGCAGGTGTGATGGCGCAGAACAAGCCGGCAAACAAGGACGACGATCACGTCTGGAGCACAGGCAGCCAGAAGATATAGACTAAGGAGAGCATATGCAGGCAAAAACTCACAACATGATAAAAAGGATAGTCGATGCTGTGCTTACGATACTGCTGCTGTTTTTAATGGCGTATCAGTTGACAGGCGATTCGCTTCACGAATGGCTGGGTATCGGCATGACAGTGACACTTATACTTCACCATATACTCAACCGCAAATGGTACAAGTCAGTATTTAAAGGGAAATACTCCCCCTACCGTATCGCAATGACGGCTGTAAATACTCTCATGCTAATATCCATTGCACTTACAGCGCTCAGCGGTATGGCTATGAGCGGTCATGCAGTACCGTTTATGTACGGCCTTATAAGTGTGATGACCGCACGCTCGCTGCATCTTGCGATGTCCTACTGGTCGTTCATACTTATGGGACTGCATATCGGTCTGCATATAAAAGCAATGACCGCAAAGCTGCCGGACAAGGGCAGAGCAGTATTTAATATCATCCTTACTGCGGCAGGCGGCGTGGGACTGTGGCTGTTTTTAAAGAGCGGTATTGTAAACTACATCTTTTTCAGGACACACTTTGCATTTTTTGACTTTTCAACCGCAAAATGGCTCATAATACTGCAAAACCTTGCAATGCTTCTGTTCTTCGTCCTTGTAGGGCACACGCTGTCACAGCTCACACAAAAAAACAGGGACAAAAAATATTCGGTAAAGCCTTTGATATGGCTATTGTGTGCTATATCCATAGGTATCATAATGCACCTGACTTTGACAGACAGCGGCAGCGGAAGCTTCGGACAGAGCCTGACTGCGATATATAAGCTCGCTCCCGATTCTTCGATAGGCGAAGGTCTGTCGGTGCATTATTACTCAGGCGATGAGACGCTTGCTGATGATATAAATGACTGGCTGGGCAAAAACGGCATTAGCAAAAACTAACTATTGACATAACAGAATATATATGGTATAATATAAATATCTTCAGGGCAGGGTGAGATTCCTGACCGGCAGTTAAAGTCTGCGAGCCGCAAGGCTGACACGGTGAAACTCCGTGACCGACGGTCACCTGACGGGTGTTAGCCCCGACGGTGCGCTGTTGTCTTTGCAACAGCGATAGTCCGGATGAAAGAAGAGTATTTTGTGATATGTATGCTTTATCACGCCCCGGAGTTTTTCGGGGCGTTTTATTTTTTTAGAAGGTGACGATCGTGGAAAAGAACAATGAGTATTTTATGAGCAAGGCGCTGACGCTTGCCAAAAAAGGCATGGGCTTTGCAAGCCCCAATCCCATGGTGGGCGCAGTCATAGTGCGTGACAATGAAATAATAGGCTCGGGGTATCATCAGAGATACGGCTCTCTGCACGCCGAGCGAAATGCCTTTGCAGACTGCGACAGCAAGGGCATCGACTGCACGGAGGCGGATATTTATGTCACGCTTGAGCCATGCTGTCACTACGGCAAGACACCGCCCTGCACCGAAGCGATAATAGAGCATGGTATCAAAAGGGTTTTTATAGGCTCATCAGACCCTAATCCGCTGGTAGCAGGCAAGGGCGCTAAGATGCTCAGAGAGCATGGCATAGAGGTGACACAGGGCGTGCTAAAAGACGAGTGCGACAGCTTAAATGAGATATTCTTCCACTTCATCACGGCAAAGACACCGTTTGTCACAATGAAATACGCCATGACCACTGACGGCAGGATAGCCTGCAAAAACGGCAGATCAAAATGGATAACCGGCGAGGCTGCAAGACTTGATGTGCAAAAGCAGCGCCTTAAACACAGTGCGATAATGGCAGGCATAGGCACGGTACTTGCCGATAATCCTATGCTCAACTGCCGGCTCGAAGGCGGCAGAGATCCGTTAAGGGTGATATGCGACAGCACACTTAGGATACCACTGGAATCCAACATCGTAAAGACTGCAGGCAGTATCCCCACACTTATAGCGACAGCACAGCCTGATGCTGACAAGGCAGCAGCACTCAGAGGTGCGGATTGCAGGGTGTTCGTTGCAAAGGGCGCAGACGGCAGGGTCGATCTCAAGGCGCTCATGGAGTATCTCGGTGAGCAAATGAACATCGACAGCGTGCTTCTGGAGGGCGGCGCAGAGCTTAACTGGGCAGCACTCAAAAGCGGTATAGTAAACAAGGTGCGAGCATATATAGCGCCTAAGATATTCGGCGGCAGCGGCGCCAAAGCTCCTGTCGGCGGCGAGGGCGTTGATGAACCGTCAAAGGCATTTATGCTCACCGACAGCAGGGCAGAAACGATAGGCGACGATCTTGTTATAGAAAGCAGGGTGAGATATGTTCACGGGGATAGTTGAGGAAGTAGGAACGGTAAGTGCAGTCGTAAATACCGGCAGCTCTTCCGGTGTGAGGATAAATGCAAAGACCGTGCTTGAAGGCACAAAAACAGGTGACAGTATCGCTGTCAACGGCGTGTGCCTGACTGTCACGAAAATGGGCAGCGGCTGGTTTGAAGCAGACGTTATGAATGAAACGCTCAGGCGGTCATCGCTTAGTTCTCTGTCACAGGGCAGCCCGGTAGACCTTGAAAGAGCTATGGCGGCAGGCGGCAGGTTCGGCGGTCATATCGTGTCGGGGCATATAGACGGCACAGGAAGTATCGTAAGCATGAAAAACGACGGCATAGCAGTATGGATAACGATAGCGGCGGACAGCAGGATACTTCGCTATATCGTTGAAAAAGGCTCAGTGGCGATAGACGGCATAAGCCTTACGGTCGCAAAGGTGACTGACAAGGATCTCTGCGTATCGGTGATACCGCACACACTGAAAAATACAGTGCTTGGTTTCAAAAAAGCAGGCGACACCGTAAATCTTGAAAATGATATAATAGGCAAATATGTTGAAAAGCTGATGCAGCCGGCAGACAATGACAAGGGCGGCATCACAGCAGGTTTTCTTATGGAAAACGGCTTTATGTAACGGAGGGATACAAATGGAAGAATTTCAATACAACACAGTAGAGGAGGCAGCAGCGGCTCTCAGAAACGGCGAGGTGATACTTGTCACCGACGACGAGGACAGAGAGAATGAGGGCGATATGATCTGTGCCGCACAGTTTGCAACGACCGAGAATGTAAACTTCATGGCAGCGCACGCAAGAGGTCTTATCTGTATGCCCATGAGCCGTGAGCTTTGCGATAAGCTCCACCTGCCGCAAATGGTAGACTACAATACCGACAATCACAGTACGGCTTTCACGGTATCTATTGACCATGTAAATACCACCACAGGCATCTCCGCCGAGGAGAGGGGGTATACTGCAAGAATGACGGTGAGCGATGACGTCAGACCTGAGGATTTCAGAAGACCCGGGCATATGTTCCCGCTGACAGCCAGAAAAAACGGCGTGCTCGAACGTGAGGGGCATACAGAAGCCACAGTCGATCTTATGCGTATAGCAGGGCTCAAAGAATGCGGTCTTTGCTGCGAGATAATGCGTGATGACGGCACAATGATGAGAGCGCCCGAGCTTCAGGAAATGTCAAAAAAATGGGGGCTTAAATTCATAACGATCCAGGCGCTCAAGGAATACAGAAAGGTCCATGACACACTTGTAGAGCGTGTCGCAAACACCAAGCTGCCCACAAAGTACGGCGAGTTCAGGGCGATAGGATTTATAAACAAGCTCACGGGCGAGCATCATGTGGCACTTGTAAAGGGCGACATCGGCAACGGTGAGAATATCCTTTGCAGAGTACATTCGGAATGTCTTACAGGTGATGCGTTCGGCTCACTCAAATGCGACTGCGGTCAGCAGTTCGCCGCCGCCATGACTATGATAGAGAAAGAGGGCAAGGGCATACTTCTCTATATGCGTCAGGAGGGCATAGGCATCGGACTTATAAACAAGCTGCGTGCGTATGAATTGCAGGATCAGGGCATGGACACGCTCGATGCGAACCTCGCTCTGGGCTTCCCCGGCGATATGCGTGAATACTACATCGGCGCACAGATACTAAGGGAGCTTGGCTGCAAGACGTTAAGGCTGCTTACCAACAACCCCGACAAGGTCTACGGGCTCAGCGGCTTCGGCATGGAGATAACAGAGCGTGTGCCAATACAAATGGACGCTACGGCGTATGATCTTTTCTACTTAAAGACAAAGCAGAAAAGAATGGGACATATACTTGACTACGATAATAAATAGGACACTGCCTAAGATAACAGTTATGGTGTCGGCTGCGCCGGCATATTTAAAAATACATTTATAAAGGAGAAATACATCATGAAAACATTTGAAGGAAAGCTTATACCTGTATCAGCAGAGGGCGCTAAAATAGGTATCATCGTTGCAAGGTTCAACGAGTTCATAACATCAAAGCTGCTCGGCGGCGCTGTCGATACATTAAAGCGTCACGGCATAAATGATGACAACATCGACATCGCATGGGTGCCTGGTGCATTCGAGATACCGCTCATAGCATCAAAAATGGCAAGCTCCGGCAAGTACGACGCTGTTATATGCCTGGGTGCTGTCATCAGGGGCAGCACATCGCACTATGACCTTGTGTGCAACGAGGCTGCAAAGGGCATCGCACAGGTGTCACTGCAAAGCAGCATACCCGTGATGTTCGGCGTTATCACTACCGAGAACATCGAGCAGGCTATCGAACGTGCAGGCTCAAAGGCAGGCAACAAGGGCAGCGAGTGCGCCGAGGGTGCGATAGAGATGATAAACCTTATCAGAGAGATAGAGGCTTAAATGACAAACCTTATCTTTGATTACGACGGCACTATCCACAATTCCATGAAGACGTATGCCCCGGCATTCCGCACCACCATGAAGTGGCTCGAGCGTGAGGGGTACGCAGAGCACAAGGAATACAAGGACGAAGAGATAAGCTGCTGGCTTGGCTTTAACTCCACCGATATGTGGTCGCAGTTCATGCCGCAGCTCCCTGCCGACATAAAGGAGCAGGCAAGAAAAATGCTCGGCGAGGATATGGCACGCAGGGTCGATGCAGGCGAGGGCGAGCTTTACGAAGGCACGGAGCAGACGCTCAAAACGCTCAAAGACAAAGGCTACCGGCTGATATTTTTAAGCAACTGCCGGGTGCATTACTTAGAGCGCCACAGACGTGTATTCGGACTTGGTCGTTTCTTTGATGCGTTCTACTGCTGCGAGGAGTATGACTTTATCCCGAAGTATGAGATATTCAAAAAGATTTCCCCAAAGCATGACGGCGAGTTCATCGTCATAGGCGACAGGTTTCACGACATAGAAACGGCTGTAAAAAACGGTCTTCGGTCGATAGGCTGCGCCTACGGCTTTGGCAGCAGGCAGGAGCTTGAAAGCGCCGACATCATCGTTGACAGCATTTACGAGCTTCCCGACGCTGTGGATAAGCTCACTGCAAAATAAAAGCACAGCGGTGCGGCTTTAATGATGCAGGGTATTTCAGTACGGTGTTCCGCAGACACGAGGGCTGCTCCCCTGCCGCCTTTCGACGTGAGTACAAATAATACCGTAAAAAGCAATAAGTAAGAGTAAAAAATTAATATTTTTGTTACATATCACTATTGTAATATTTTCCATTCTATGATATAATTGTTACAAATAAATTATGTGAGGAGGTATCGTCCGATGAGAAAATACAGGCGTGAACCACTGACATTTGTCAATCTTGCGCTCGCACTTGCAAACGACTACGTTCAGCTTTATGTGATAGATGCTGAAAACGACAGCTATGTCGAGTATTCCCATAAAGACGATACCGACACTATCGAGCAGGTGGCAGTCGGCGAGAATTTCTTTGAAGATGTCCCCCACAATGCCCGTGAACAGGTGTATGAAGAGGATCTCGAACAGTTTCTTGCAGCCTTCCGCAAGGAGGTCATAACGGCAGCGCTCAATAACGGCAGATCGTTTTCCATGACATACAGACTTGTAATAAACGGCACGCCACGCTATTTCTTTTTAAAGACTATCCGTGCAACAGACAGAAGCATCGTAATAGGCGTCCAGGATATAGACGAGCAGAAAAGGCGTGAGCTTGAAGCCGAGGCTGAGAGCAGAGCATACTCTGAGATAGCACAGTCGCTTGCAAGTCTTTTTGAGGTCATCTATCATGTGGATATTTCCACTAGCCACTATACCGAGTACAGCTCGAGCGAGAGCTATGCAAGGCTCGGGCTGAATAACAAGGGCGACGATTTCTTCATAAAGGCAAGACAGGATATCGACCTTGTCATACACCCCGATGACAGAAACCGTGTCATTGCGCAGCTTGAACGTGAAACTATGCTTGATTCTCTTGAAAAGAACGGTGTCCTTCAGATGACATACAGACAGATACTTGATGACAAGATACAGTATGTCGAGCTGCTGGCGTTTTTCAAGCAGGGCGACAGCGACAGTATCGTGATAGGTGTCAGGAACATCGATGCCCAGAAACGCCGTGAGCAGTCAATGGAAAAGAAGACACAGACGTTTATCGACATGGCTAACCGTGACGCTCTCACCGCAGTAAAGAACAAGCGTGCATACGCACAGGCTGAAACAGAGCTTGATAAGAAGATCTCCGACAATACGATAGAAGATTTCGCAATAGTCATCTGTGATATAAACGGTCTTAAAACTATCAACGACACAATGGGTCATAACGCAGGAGATGAATTTATCAAAAACGGCTGTAAGGATATATGCGATATTTTCCAGCACAGCCCCGTGTTCAGGATAGGCGGCGATGAGTTCGCAGTCATAGTCGCAGGGAACGATTATAATATGCGTGACGAGCTTATGGACAGATTCAGTGATATACAAACAGAGCATAAAACAAACGGCGGCGTGACTATCGCCTGCGGCATATCCGATTTTGACCGAAAAAAGGATATGTGTGTGCAGGACGTTTTTGAGCGTGCAGATGCGTTTATGTATAACAATAAAAAGCTGTTCAAGGATAACAAGATATAAAGCAGAAGAGGTGTCACCCTCTTCTGCTTTTAGTTTTATCAGAATAACGTTACATCCCAGCCGGCTATCTTCTGCTGTGCGAGCAGGACATCATTTATGTTTATCCTGCCGTCGCCGTTTGCGTCAGCGCCGTAATAGTCTACCTTTACGTCCCAGCCGGCGATGTACTGCTGTGTGATAAGCACATCATTTATATTGAGCTTTCCGCTGTTGTCAGCATCACCGGATATTCTTGTTTCAGGCTCTGCTGCCATGTCTTTGGACTGCGCAAGCTCTGATGCCTTGCTGCCCTGTGACGCATAAACAGTCATGGTCTTCTCGCACCCGGCAAATGCATTGCTGCCGATAGTTCCAACACTGTCAGGAACGACCAGCTTGCTTATTTTCTTGCTCTGCCCGAAAGCATAGTCGCCTATCATTTTTACATTTTCGTGCAGCTTTACCCATTCAAGCGATCCACAGTTGTAAAACGCCCCCATTCCTATCTCGGTAACACTCTCAGGCAGACTGATTATCTTTATGTTTTTGTTGTTGAAGAAAGCAGTGTCACTTATCCTTGTGACTGTGTCAGGTATTTCTATCTCACTTGCAGCAGGTGCAGAAATGAGCGTCGTGTATCCCTTGTCATAGAACGCCCCGTCCTTGTATACGAATGCACAGCCGTCAGGCACTGTTACATCTTTGAGCATATAGTCTTTGGCGAACACATACTGCTCTATCGTTTCAAGCGACGCCGGGAGGTTTATCTTTTCAAGATCAGAGCAGGAGCCAAACGCACTTTCACATATCTTCTTAACACTATCAGGGAGAACTATCTCCTTTATGCCGCTTTCAGACGATACAAAGCTCTCACCTATGCTGACTACCGGTACGCCGTCTATCTCGTCCGGAACAACGAGCTTTTCCGGATTCTCCTCGCCGTCATACTGATATACCTCTTTGCCGCCGAGCGTGGAATTCGTCCTGTACGAAAACAGCGTTTTTCTCTCCCTCACAGAATACATTCTCGGCGCCGTGCCGCTGTACCCTGCCTCGACCTCGTAGTATGTACCGTCAGAGGTCTTTACCATAGCGTTCATATGCCCCGAGCCTGCACCAATGTCACGGTTGCCGTTTCTTGACCATGCTTTGAGCCCCAGCTTTTCACAAAACTGTATTATCAGGTCTGTGCTTGCCCAGCAGTCGCCGCCCTTTGCCACTATCATATATGTCGCACTTGAACCGCTTGCCGAGTAGTCGTAGCCCGCCGCCATTTTAGCAGCCTCGGTTATTTTTTCCTTGTCGGTCATGCCGCTCGTGATATGCCCGGCTATGTAGTCATCAAGCACCTCCTCGGCGTATATCTTTTCATATCCTGTAACGGTGACATCCACATACATCACCGTCCCGTCCGCCGTGACCTTTATCTTGCTCTGCCCGGTGATAAGGTCAGTCGATACCTTGATAGGCTCCTGCCCCTCCTGCGGTGAAGAATACCCTATCATATACATACCGCCCGTGCTGTACCAGTAGGTCTTTTTGTAGTTAGGCTCTACAAGCCCGGTGTCACTGACAGTGACCGAATTTCCGCTGTAAACACTGTATGTGACATCGCTCGCCCCTGTGACCTTTATCTGGTGAGCCTCCTTGCCAGCCGGAACGCTGATAAACTTCTGTGACCAGTCAGATAAAGCATAAATAGTGGCACTTTCTGCATTCACAGCAGGCGCTGCTGCGATAACGCCCGGCATACCAAGCGCCGTATCCGCACCCTGCGGCAGCATAGCCGCCGACCCGAACACCATTGAAAACGCCAGTGCATATGATATTATCTTTTTCATTTCTATCTGTCCTTTCATTTTTCAATGCACAATTCATCGAAAACATTTTACCACATTTTGCCGTATTTGTCAATATATTCCGCTTATGTCAAAAACTTTTGTGCAAAATGCCTGTACTTGTTTTTTGACAAGAAATGTGCTATAATTATAGTATTCTTAAAAAAGGAGATACCGCATGGAAATAAACAAGATAATAGCAGCTGAACTTGGTATCACACAGCAGCAGGTGGATAACGCCGTGGCGCTGCTTGATGATGACAAAACTATACCGTTTATCGCAAGGTACAGAAAAGAGCTTACAGGCTCTCTTGACGACACACAGCTTCGTGCGCTGTCCGACAGGCTGAGTTACCTCAGGAACCTTGAAAAGCGCAAAGAGGAGATAACGAACTCTATCACCGAGCAGGGCAAGATGACTGACGAGATAGCCGCAGCGATAGAAAAGGCAGTTACGCTCGTAGAGGTCGAGGATATATACCTCCCCTACAAGCAAAAGCGCAAGACAAGAGCATCTGTGGCAAGGGAAAAGGGTCTTGAACCGCTTGCAGAGCTTATACTCGCACAGGCAGATGATACCGACCCTGAAAAGGAAGCCGAGAGCTTTATCGACGCCGAAAAGGAGCTTGCCGATACAGCTCAGTGCCTGCAAGGTGCTATGGATATAATCGCTGAGGATATATCCGATAACGCAGAGCTTAGAAAATATTTAAGAAAGCTCTTTACCGATATGGGTATGGTGGTTTCAGCAGCTGCCGATGAAACACTCAAAAGCGTTTACGAAAACTACTACGAGTTTTCCGAAAGCGTTTCAAAGATAGCAGGTCACAGAGTGCTTGCGATAGACAGGGGCGAAAAGGAAGACTTCTTAAAGGTAAGCATCACTCTCCCCGAGGGTGTCGGTGAGCGTGCAGTCACTTCACGCTTTGTGACCGGTGATAATAAATGCTCCTCCCTCGTTGAAGCAGCGGCACTTGACAGCTATAAGCGTCTTATCTTCCCGTCAATGGAGCGTGAGATAAGAAATATGCTCTCCGAAGCCGCTCAGGAAAACGCTATAAAAGTATTTTCATCAAACCTGCGTCAGCTTCTCATGCAGCCGCCGATAAAGGGCAAGGTCACGCTCGGTCTTGACCCGGGGTATGCTCACGGCTGCAAGTGCGCTGTCGTTGACGATACGGGAAAGGTGCTTGATACAGCGATAATCTATATCACTCCCCCAAGAAAGGATCTTGTAAGGGCAGAGCGTATCATCACCACAATGATACAAAAGCACGGCGTTACCGCAATAGCTATCGGCAACGGAACTGCGAGCCGTGAAACTGAGCAGTTTGCAGCATCACTTATCGGTAAGATAGGGGGCGGCGTGTCCTATATGGTCGTATCGGAGGCAGGTGCGTCGGTATACTCAGCATCAAAGCTCGCAGCGGAGGAATTTCCCGAGTACGATGCGTCACTCAGATCGGCTGTGTCTATCGCAAGGCGCTTGCAGGATCCTCTTGCAGAGCTTGTCAAGATAGACCCAAAGGCAATAGGTGTCGGTCAGTACCAGCATGATATGCCAAAGGCAAGAATGGACGAAGCCCTCTCGGGTGTAGTCGAGGACTGCGTCAACTCCGTCGGCGTTGACCTTAATACGGCATCATATTCTCTGCTTTCATATATCGCAGGCATCAGCAAAACGGTCGCTAAGAATATAGTCGCTTACCGTGAGGAGAACGGCTCGTTCACAAACCGTAAGCAGCTTTTAAAGGTCAGCAAGTTAGGACCAAAGGCATATGAACAGTGTGCAGGCTTCCTGCGGGTGCGTGACGGCAGCGATCCGCTCGATAATACAGGCGTTCACCCCGAGAGCTATGACGCTGCAAAGGCACTTCTTGAAAGCTGCGGTTTTTCGCTCGGCGACAGCAGTGTTGTTTCCGAGCTGCCTAAAAAGGCAAAGAAGATAGGGCTCAAAAACCTCTCCGAGAAAACAGGTGCAGGCATACCTACACTTGAAGATATAATCAAAGAGCTTGTAAAGCCCGGGCGTGACCCGAGAGATGAGCTGCCCCCTCCGCTTATGAGGAGCGCAGACGTTATGGAGCTTAAAGACCTCAAAGAGGGCATGGAGCTTGTAGGCACAGTCAGGAACGTCATCGACTTCGGCGCATTTGTGGATATAGGCGTGCATGAAGACGGGCTTGTGCATATATCACAGCTTGCCGATAAGTATGTCAAGCATCCTCTCGATGTGGTAAAGGTAGGGCAGATAGTAAAGGTCAAGGTACTGTCGGTCGATGTGCAAAAGGGCAGGATCTCGCTGACAATGAAAGGCGTGCCACAGTAACAATGCAGGGTGTCTGGTCATGCAAAGGCAAAAAGGTTTTCCGCCAAGCCCTTTTCCTCAAAAAGGGCTTGCAGGGGTACGGGGGCAGAGCCCCCGCCCACGGTAACGAAGCGTAAGATTTTCAAATCGTGCCGACGACCACTTCATAATAATATCAATAATAAACGTAAGGAGATTTTAAAAATGGCAGAATTAAAGTATGAGATCACAAAGGAGCTTGGTATCCTTTCCGAGAACGCAAAGGGCTGGACAAAGGAGCTTAATATGGTAAGCTGGAACGACCGTGAGCCTAAGTATGACCTCAGAGAATGGAGCCCCGACCATACAAGAATGGGTAAGGGCGTTACCCTCTCGGAGGAGGAGATAGAAAGACTCAGGGCTATCCTTAACGGCGAAGAGATAGAGGACGATATTGATGAGGCAAACTTCGTCTGAGACTATATGTGTATAAATGGTAAACATTAATTAAACAATTATTTATACTTAAATATGTTCATACTGTTGTAATAAATATTTGTTATACTTTTTACTTGAAAGCAATTGCTATGCAGGGAGGTATGACGTTTTATGGAGCAGCATGGTATCAGCAAGCTCGATCTTAAACGAAGAAACAGGATGCAGGTCCTCAAAATATTAAAGCAGAGGGGTCCTACGTCAAGAATAGATATTGCCGGCACACTGGAGCTTACAAGGGCGGCTGTAACTATCATAACAAATGAGATGATAGAGCAGGGCATAATCGCCGAGATAGGTGAGTATAAGCATACCACCGAAAAAGCACCCAGGGGCAGGAAGAAGATACTTATAGACATCAATCACCACTATAAGTTCGCACTCGGTATCGCTATCGAGGAGGACGTTATAAGCGTCGGTCTGTCAACACTTTCAGGCGCTGTGCTGGATAAGAGGAATCTTCCGATAGATGCGTCTACCACAAAGGACGATATTGTCGAGTATATCAGAGTGTCTATACAGGAAGTGCTTACAGATAACTGCCTGAATCAGGATAATATCTTAGGTCTTGGCTTCGGCGTGTTCCCGACTATGAACGCAAGGCTCGGCGTTGATATGTCAAGCGGTCAGCCCGACTATACAAAGGTGATAGAGCTTATAAGAAACTACACCAATTTGCCGATAGTTATAGATAACTCTGTCAAGGGTACGTCTATGGCGAATATCGACTTCCAGAAGTCCAAAGACCCCGACAGACATAATATAGCGTTTTTGCAGTACGGCTCAAATCTCAACTTTGTCGTTACTAACTTAAACGACCCTATCGTGTCGTATGATAACAGAACAGACTTCGTTGATAAGATAATCATTGACCCGCAGTCAGCAGAGATCTGCAAGTGCGGCAGACGTGGCTGTGCTGAAAATGAGATAACACCTCACGCGATCCTGAATAAGGTGAGAAAGGTGTTCTCAAAGGAAAAGACACCCGTGCTTTATGAGATGTGCGGCGGCGATCCGGCTAAGATGACATTTGATGATGTGGTAGAGGCTAACCGCCAGGGCGATAAAGGCGTCGGTGCAATATATGACTCAGTTACAGATCTTACTGCGGTACTGCTCAATAACCTTTTCTTCTCGACTAATCCCCAGAAGCTGGTGCTGCATAAGTTCAATATCTCAGAGGGCGAATTTGAGCATCTCAGAGAGAGCATCAGGAAGATAGCAGGCGAGAGCGTCGCATCTAAGATAGAGCTTTCTATAATAGAGGACAAGCATCGCTTCCTGTCAGGCTGCGCTCTTGCAATAAGAGAGCTGTTCTTTAACCGTGGCGGCTTTGATGCGTAGTTTTAAGTAAATATCAAGGCAATGCCGTACAGTTTTGTGCGGCGTTGCCTATAAAAAAGTCCGCTCCTGCGTGGAGCGGACTTTTTTGCTGTTTTATCGGTTCAGGCTGCGTCGTCTTTTTCTTCGTCAGTCTTTTTGTCGTCTGACTTTTTTTCGTCAGACTTTTCTTCTTTGTCTTCCTTCTCTTCCTTGTCTGCCTTTTCAAGAGCCTTTACTACATATGTGTGGTAGAGGTACTCATTGTCAAGAACAGCATCGCCCTGTGTAAGACCCTTTGCGGTAACTGCAATGTATGTCTTGCCGTTCTTTTTAGGGTATTCAAGATAGGTTGCAAGAAGTGTGCCTGCTTCATCAGTGTAGCCTGTCTTGCCGCCGCCTATCTCAAAGTCAGGGTCCTGACCGTACTCATATATGTTCTTGAATACAAAGCTGTAAAGCTCCATGCCGTCGGGGTGCTGCTTTGTCTTGCCGGTGTTGTATTTCTCTGTCGATATTATCTTCTTGCAGGTCTTGTTATCAAGCACCGCCTTCATAAGAGCAGCCATATCCTGACATGAGGATATATGATTCTTGTTGTAAAGACCGCTTGTGTTTACAAAGTGTGTGTTCTCCATACCAAGCTCTTCAGCCTTCTGGTTCATAAGCTCAACAAATGCTTTTTCCGAGCCGGATACGAGATTTGCAAGACCTACTGTCGCATCAGCGCCGCTGCAAAGGATAGTGCCGTAAAGCATATCCTTGACAGTTACCTTTTCGCCGACCTCAAAGCCTACACGGGAAGCGTCCTGCTCTATCAGCGGGTCAATGTCCTTGCTCCTGAACTTGTATGTAGCCTTCATATCATCAAGATTCTCAACAGCCACCAGAAGAGTCATCAGCTTTGTGAGAGATGCAGGGTACATCTTCTTGTCATACCCTGTACCTGCGATCATCTCGTTTGTATCAGCGTCAACTATAACGCAGTATTTGCTTGCTATCTTTTTAGCGTTTACGTCCTTGTAATCCTCAGCCTGTACAGGGAGCAGAGTTTCCGGCTCAGGCTCAGGCTCCGGCTCGGGGATAGGCTCGGGTTCTTTTATCGAGCTTTCCTCTTCCTTTGAGCTGCTCTCAGTCGTTATCTTGATAGCGTCGATGCTGCCGGACTTGTTTATACTGCCGTTGTCCATTACCACCAATACAGCAGTGCCCACCGCCAGGATAAGTATCACCAGCAGCAGAGCGACAACTCCTGCGCCGCCTTTTTCATTGCGTCTGAACTTGTTCATATTCATTCTCCTTTATTTTACCAAGCTCTACCGCCTTGCGGTAGTCGGATATTGTATTATAGCAATACTGTAAAATATCACGTCTTGTGATTATACCGCTGAAAACGTTCCTGTCATCTATGACGGGAACAAAATTCTGCTCCATAGAAAGCAGTATCAGCTCGTCCATTCCCGATGTTATATACACAGGTCTGTTCTTGCCCCTTATATCTATATCTGTAATGGGGACACGCTCCATGTCTTTAAGGTCGAGAATATCATTTTTGAGCATATACCTGAGTATATCCCCCTCTGTGACAGTGGTCACATATCTGCCGTCACGGTCAATGACCGGTATGGCTGTATAGCCGTGATTTTTGAGCCGTTCAAGCACCTGCCTTACCGAGTTGTCGGTGTAGGCAAAATCAAGCAGTGCCTTCGGCTTTAACAGGGATAGCATATTCATTGCTTCTTTGCCGCCCCGCTTTCTGACGAATATCTGTAAACAAGCCCCAGAAAATCACTGTAACCGATCTTCCTGAAGCTCTCTGAGGTCATGCCGTTTGAAACGAGCATCTGCTCGGTGATACCAAAGCGTGTGCAGATGTCAGAGCAGTAAGTCTTTCTGTCAGCCTGCGAGAACGCCGAAAAATTAGTGAGCGTCGTAACGAACGATGCCTCAAAAACACTCTCGTCCCCGACTGATGAGGTAAGCTCATCGACAGTCCTGCTCTCTATCACATCATCATTGCCCTCTACCGAATACGTTGCCGTATAGCGGACAAGTGAATCATCCTTTTCATTGAAATAGAAATCATAAACGGTTATAAAAGTATCCCCCATATAGGTGTACTCCTCAGCCGTTTCGCCCTTCTTGGCGTCGATGTGCGATGACGACTGAACAAGATTCTCATCGACCACGCTCTCGATAATATCCGGCAGCACCTTGCCCTCATCGGTATACGAATAAGTCAGGTAGTCAAACTCATAGACCTTCTCGCCGTCTGCCAGAAAGCCACGCTTGCCCTTATCAGTCTGCTGCGACTGATAGAGCTTGCTGCCGCTTTTATAGCGCTCTATCTGCACCTTGTCATCGTTTTCATTCGACAAAAGCGTGCATTTGAAAGAATATTTATCGCTTTTAAAATTATCATAGACCGCACGCAACTTCTGCCCTATGTGGTCCTCCTGCTCCTGCGGCTGCGGTTCAGGCTCACTTGATGACTCCTGCGCTGCCACGGGCGGCTTTACTGTTGATTTAGGCTTCTGCTCCTCAGAGCTTGCGGTCTTGCTCTTGCATGACGCAAGGGAAAGGCACATAAGCGCTGCGATGAGCATTGCCGGTATTTTATTTATATGATACATCTGAAAATTATCTCCTCAGCATATGAGCATTATGCACAAACTGCACCGCACCTGTCATCAGCCGCTGTGCAACTATAATTATACAATGTTTTGTACAGTTTGTCAAGGGCTTAAATGTGTGATTTATAAAAAAACGGTGAGAAAATAGTATAAAACAGGTAAAGATCTGCCCTCGGGCAGCCGGAAAGCGGCGGCATATATCCGCAAAAGGGCAAAAATTATGCACCTTGACCAATTAAAGCCCTTTCAAACGCCGTAAAATTTACTGTAAACCCCTTGCAAAACCTTTAAAAATATGATATAATATATCCAATACTTGTTTAGTGAGATAAAATTGTACGTTCCCTCTCAGTCGTACAACGAAAGTCTATCTGAATAAGTCAGATCAATGATGAGGGAGGTGTTCGCAGTGCCGAACATTAAGTCAGCTAAGAAAAGAGTTAAGGTAATAGCTGCAAAGACTGCAAGGAACAAGGCTATCAAGAGCGATCTCAAAACAGCTCTCAAAAAAGCAGACGCAGCAGTAGCTCAGAACGCAGATAACAAGGTAGAGGTCGTAAGAACAGCTATCAAGAAGGTAGACATGGCAGCTTCCAAGGGTATCATGCACAAGAACAAGGCTGCAAGAAAGAAGTCGCAGCTCGCATTAAAGCTCAACTAAAACATTTAAAGACTGTCGCTGAGTGCGGCAGTCTTTTTTTGTGCGGCAGTCTTTTTTGCAGCACTGCCTTGTTGACGAGTGCCTGCCGGCACAAAATATTCTGATACATACCGAAGGCTGCGCAAAAAACACTCTGCGCAGCCTTTTTTACATATCAGTCCTCACCCAGCTTGAGTGCCTTGCTGATGTTTATGCCTGCTATAAGTCTGCCGAGGACTATAAAGCAGAACAGCAGCATCGAGCCCATCGCCGCATAGATCTTCAAGTAATCAGACCTTGACGGTATCACTGCAAATTCAGGATAAGCGCCTGTCTGCATAAACGACTGGAACAGCGGCACGAACAAGTCACTTGCAAGTGACCCTACCACGAACGCCAGTATTATCGCCACACCTGAAACAAGTATCTGCTCGGTGATGAGCATTACGACTATCTCCCTGAACTTCATGCCCATAGCCCTGAGTATGCCGAACTGCAACGTCCTTGACCTGATAGAGAGTATCCAGTAGATAAGGAAGCCTATAATGCACATTATCATTATGATGATGAATCCAAGCGTCAGCGCACCGTTCATGCCTTGCAGCATAGGGTCGTTTTTCTTCTGCACTATCTGCTGACTTGCGACTTCAAGCGTCTGACATTCTATCTTGCTCTTTTCGAGCGAATCGTAGAAATCCTCCACCTTCGTGTCATCATCAAGGTCTATCCATACCTCATACGGCTCTACATTCGTAGCGACTCTGACGTAGTCAAAGTTCATTATCGCAAAATCCCTGTACTCGCCCGTTTCCGTTTTGGCATACGGCTGTATCGACGGCCAGCACTTTACAAACGCCAGTACAGTCGCTGTAAACTCACTGTTGCTGCCCCAGCTGACATTCACCGTGTCGCCGAGCTTCAAGCCGTATGTATCACGGAAGGATTCCGACAGTATCACGCCCGAGTTGTAATCACTAAGCGCATTGAGATAATTATTTATGTGCGTAGGCAGCAGCCTCGGTGTCGTCCATACAACATTTGCAAACTCTCCCGGCTGCACCGTCATAAGCGTTACGTCCTTGGTCGAATTAGATGTGGAGCCATCCTCCATATTCATAAAGTCTTCCCTGTCACGTCCCTTTTTGTCCTTGTAGGTAGTCTTCTTCGGCACCTTCATGCGGTCTGAATTGATCGTCACACCATTCTTGGTGAACACCTTCGCCGCAGCCTTCACGCCCTCTAACTTCTCGTACCTTGTGAAGTCCGGCTCCTCGTAGCTGAGCGTCGATGCGTCGGTCTCCTCTTCCTCCTCGTCACCGGGGTTGTTGTACCCTGCAAGCCCGAACGTTCCCGTCGCCTGCGATGACGATGATGACGAGGTCTTGTTGCTCTTCCACTCCTCCGACAGCCGTACATCAGCGCCGACTGCGTAGTTTATCTGGTCGGTCGCCGAGCGGTTCAATGCCCTTGCGGTGTTTGCAAAGAATAACCCCAGCGATACGGTCAAAACTAAAAACAGTATCAGGAATTTCTCCCTGCCGGTAGACGAGCGCCCGATGTTATTTAGCGAAACGTGTACCGACGGCGGCCAGAAGCGCTTTCCTGCAAATGCTATCAGCCTTATCACAAACGGATACAGCCTGATTATCAGAAGCCCTGCACCCAGTATGAACGCTGTCGATGCCACGAACAGCATGGGGTTTACCGTTGCGGAAATATCCGTAAGCCCCTCGCTTATGAGCTGCTCCTGCTCACGCTTGTAGAAAAACAGCCAGGCACACGAGCCGCCCAAGAATATGATGTCAAGCCCCGTTTTCTCCCACAGAGAGAGCTTTCTCTTTTTCGCCTTTGACTGCTTGTGCCCGACTATCGTAGTCTTTGTCGCCGGGAATATCGGCAGCATGGTCGTCACAAAGAACACCGCCGATGCCGCAAAGGAATAAATAAATGCTTCAAGTGACAGCCTTGCCGGTATCGCCGAGCGGTTGACAAATTCAAGGAAGCCGTTTGATGCACCGAGTATGCGGCACAAAAGCAGCCCTGCAAACGGCGCAGCCGCCGCAGAAACAACAGCTATAAGCAGCGATTCGAGCGCATACATAAGTATGACCTGCCCCCTGCTCGCACCACGGGATTTGAAGACCGCTATCTCATTTTTCTCCTGCTCTACATTAAGCTCTGCCACCATGAACAGGTAGAACAGTATCATAAGCATTATCGGTATCTGTAAAAGCCATAGCACGAGCCGCAGCTGTACAGCACGCTCTGCATAGTCCTCCAGGATCTCCTTTGCCGGGAGCGTGAACTGTATCTTAACTTCCTTGTAGGCGTTGACCTGCTCGTTTATCTTCTCAATAAAAGAGTCGAGCCTTGACATATCGAGCTTTTTGTAGTCTATCGCATAGTTGCTCACAAACTGTGAAAGGTGCAAAGCCCCTGTGTCGAGCATCTCACCGAGCAGCGTGTCATAGTCAACGAATACCGAGCTTACATAATCATCAAGCCCCTCAGCCCAGTATTCCTCGTTGCCCTCCTTAGGCTCAAATACGCCTACTATCTCAACTCTTACCGACCCTGCCGAGTCGTCAAAGATATTCGCCAGCTCATATGTCTGCCCCACGGCGATGCCTGTGACCTTCATAGCACGTTCTGTCGTTATCGCTTCGTAAGCGCCGTCACTGTTCTTGCCCGGCTCAAACATACGCCCCTGCGTGATGTCCACATTGTCAGGCAGGTCTGTCATAGCGCCTAAGTGCATTTTCAGCGTGTCGCCGCCTGCTTCGGTCGTGAAATTCGCTGCATATAAGTAATCATCACTGATAAACTTCTTGTTCGTCGCCGAAACGCCCAGCTGGTCAAAGCTCTCGTCCACCGACTTGTCGGCAGTCTCTATAAGCTCACGCTGACCGTCAGCGTTTATTGACATATTCAAAGAGTATTTGGTATTGTACATACCCGGGTATATCTCATAATCCTCCTGGAAGGCCTGCAAGTCCTTGACAAGCATACGCTGTAAGGACGCATTCATGTATATAGGGATAGTCGCCATCATAGCACACGCCATTATGCACCCTATCAGCAGACAGAACACCATCCATTTGGTGTTGCGCATCTTGCGCAGCAGCAGTGTAAACATAAACTTGCTTCTCCTTTATCAGCGTATTATAAGCTCGTCGCCCTCGCTGAGCCCCGACTTTATCTCTGCCTGCGAGCCTGTCTGCAAGCCCACCTCAACTGCAACGGCGGTCTTTTCGCCGTTTTTGAGTACATAGACCACCTGCTCACCGTCTACTGTCTTTATAAGATTGTTCGATATTATTATAGCGTCCTCCACCTTGTCAAGCAAAAGCGTCACATCACCCAGCTGCCCCACAGCAGATGCCGGTGACTTCTTTCCGGAAAAGCGCACATACACAGCGTCCGCCTGATAATCTATCTTGTCCGTTATCTCTTCCTTGCTCTTTTTTTGCTCCTCACGGTACTTGGTAAGAGCCTTCGGCGTCATGAATACAGTACCCTTGTACTGCTCATCGCCCACACGGATAGTGACCTTCTGATCCATCTTGTATTCCTTGGCGTCATTGTTTTTCGGCTTTATCTCAATGTATAGCGCATCGGTGTCAAGTATAGTCACTATCGTTTCACCCGGCTGGGCGCTGTCACCGGCACGCTTTGAGGTAAGATAGGTTATAGTCCCGTCCGCCTCAGCCCTGAGGGTAGCGCCGTCTTTAAGATCATACAGCTTGTCGAGCTTTTTCTCTATAAGCTCTTCCTCAACGCCTGCACGGTCGATCTCCGCCTGAGAGCCTTTGTTGTTCTTTATCACCTGAGTATCGAGCTGAGCCTTTTTAAGATACAGCTCCTGCTCAGCTATCTGATAATCTATCTCTGTGGTGTCGAGCGAGCATATCTTGTCGCCCTTCTTGACAACATCACCCGTGTTGACGTAGAATTTCTTTATAACACCGCTGTTGTCAGCATACGACTGAACGTACTGGTTCTCACTTGTCACAACGCCCGAGCTGACGATCTTTTTTTCAAGTGTTTTCTTTTCAGCAGTAACAGTGGTATACTTGACGTCTGAAGTCTTTACCGACGGAGCGGAAAGCACCTCCTCCTCATCAGGGAGAAAGACGCAGCCTGACGCACTCATCATAAGTGCCGAACAGACCGCAAGCGCCGACAGCTTCAAAGAGATATTCGATTTCATATTTTTATATTCACGCATATAAGCTCAGCCCTCCTGCAACATAGATACACAACTATACATCTTATATTATAACATAATACTCATATACTTTTCTATATACGATATAACAAAATTATCATAGAAATTTTGGCATAATGCACAATTCACAATACGCAATTGATAACAAAGGGTCAGTGACCACAATTTGAAGCCGCAGTCATATAAATCTTTTGACAAACGGCGTTTTATATGATATTAAAACACCCAAATCGTCTATCGTAAACAAACGTTCTATAATGCGCCTCAAACATCGTAAAACGACCAATCTAAGCAAATATGCTTAATGCGCAATTTGTTCGACTTTGGACAACTTCATATATCTTAGTTGACCAA
>JAFUYP010000084.1 GCA_017470535.1 Ruminococcus sp.
AGGACGTAAAACTCTGACAGCAACAGCCTAAAACAAAGACCCCCAAAAGAGCTGCAACTCTTGAGGGGGTTCTTTGTTTTTGAGTTTAGTTGTTCGTTCATTACTGTACTTATTATAGCATTATTTCTTCTGTTTGTCAAGTCCTTTGACTTCCTGGAATAGGTGTGGTATAATTATAGTGCTGTCAAACCCAATCCGATAGCGGAAAGGGGGGACTGACTTGTTTGTTTTGATGTATATTCTTTTGCCCGTTGCAACGGGTGTGCTTGCAAACTTTATTTTTACATATCTTCGCAGGCGCATTCGTAAATGGCTGAACGGAAAAAGGAAGTAAAACTAACTGACAGCAACAGCCTAAAACAAAGCCCCCGACGAAAGTAGCAGTTTCGTTGGGGGTGCTTTGTTTTGACCTGACGGTCAACTTGTTTGTTTTGACACTTTTATTATAGCATCATTTATTCTGTTTGTCAAGCCCTCACAAAATGCAGGGTCTTTGACTTGAAATCGCCGTACAGACCGTCTACGTTCCACATCTTGGCGATATTGATGCCGACATACATGAGTGCCGCACCTGAGAGCTTTTCATCGGGCTTTGTTTCCTCATAGTAGTATGCGTCGGGGTCAAGGCCTTTTAGCTTGATATTGCGTGATCGCTCGTTAGGTCTTCCAAGCACCTGGACAAACTCAAACAGCGCCTCGCTCTTATCCTTTGCTACAAACATCCATGCGTCCCAGGTATTATCCTCAAACACATTGCCTATCCTATAATGGTCGCCGGTACGCACAAGGGGATTGTACTTCTTGAACTTCTCTATCTGACCGGGGATAGCGTTCCTGTCCTCCTCGGGGATACGGGTGACATCAAGCTCATAGCCGAATGTACCGACAAGTGCGACATCGCCCCTTGTTTCAAAGGGTGTGTTCCTGCCGACGGTATGGTTCGGGCAGTCGGAAACGTGTGCGCCCATTGCCGAGCAGGGGTAGCAGACAGATGTGCCGTGCTGTATCTTTAAGCGCTCTATCGCATCGGTATCGTCAGAGCACCATATCTGCGGGCTATAATAAAGCATTGCAGGGTCAAACCTTGCGCCGCCGCCCGAGCAGTTTTCAAGAAGTATATGCGGATAGTCTGTGGTGAGTCTGTCCATAAGGTCATAGACGCCCAGGACATATCTATGCCACAGCTCCTTTTGTCTGTCGGCAGGAAGTGCGTTTGAGCCGACCTCGGTATGCTGGCGGTTCATATCCCACTTGATATACTCGATGTTCGCAGAGTCAAGGATATTCTTCATCATGCCGTAGACGTAGTCTCTGACCTCCTTACGGGAGTAGTCAAGCACATACTGCTCTCTTGACATGGTAAGCTCACGTCCGCCGATCTGTATCGCCCAGTCGGGGTGCGCTTTATAAAGCTCGGAGTCGGGGGAGACCATTTCAGGCTCGAACCAGATACCGAATTTGAGCCCCAGCTTATTGACCTCATCTACAAGGTGCTTCAAGCCGCCGTTTATCTTCTTTTCATACACGAACCAGTCGCCGAGGGAGGAATTATCGCTGTCTCTGTGACCGAACCAGCCGTCGTCCATAACGAGCATCTCGATACCGAGCTTACTTGCCTCACGGGCAATATCTATCAGCTTATCGGTATTGAAATCAAAGTATGTAGCCTCCCAGTTATTTATAAGTATCGGGCGGCGCTTATCCTTATACTCGCCACGGATAAGGTTGTTTCTATACAGGTCATGGAAGGTGCGTGACATCTTGCCGATACCGCTGTCGCTATGGACCATTACCACCTCGGGGGCGGTAAAGCTCTCGCCCTTATCGAGCTTCCACGAAAAGTCTATCGAATTTATACCCATTACAAAGCGTGTTTTCTTATGCTGTGTGACCTCTGCCTGCGCCATGAAGTTGCCGGAGTAAACGAAGTTAAAGCCGAACACCTCGCCTATATCCTCGTCTGCCTTATGCTCGCAGAGAGCTACGAACGGATTGTTCTGGTGGGAGCTTTCGCCTTTGCAGGAATCAACGAGCTGCTTTGCGTGGTGAAGCCTGCATCTCTCGACGGCACGCTCTCTTGCCCACGAGCCGTTTAATGTTATCATATCAAATTCATGTGTATCGAACTCAACACACGCAGACAGCGCACGGGTAAGGTACACGCTCTTGTCATTGCTTACATTTCTTATAACTGCACTTCTTGTGATGACATCGAGCTTTTCAAAGGCTGTATAGAAAAGCGACACCTCAAGCCCTGCCGGCTTATCTTCAAGTATTATCTCAAGGGTGTTGCACGGGCTGTCATCGGTCGCAAAGGTCGCAGGCATACCTTCAAGGGAAGGCTTGCCTGATGTGATATCATACCCCTTATATCTCAGGTCACAGGTAGATGTGCCGTCGGGTGCGGTTATACGCAGCACCGGCTCACGGTAGTCGCCGATACCAAAGCATGGGTACTCCATAGGAAGTGTATCAAGATACGACGCCCTGTCACGGTTATTTGTTGCAGGTGTAAAGGGGCTTTCGTCAAATCTCATTACAGATATGAGCGAATCATCGGGGAGCTTTCTGCCGTAGTATACATGAGCGAGGTACTCGCCGTCTGCCACCATGAGCATATATGTCGTATCCTTAGCATCGAGCTTGAATGTCCTTGTCTTTTCATTAAATGTGATATTTATAAAGATCACGTCCTTTCCGTGGGTATGGTCATATTATTTATCAAGTGTTACTGTATAGCCTCTGTCTTCAAGCAGCTTTATTATTCCGTTATCGCCCATAAAATGAGCAAGACCGACTACGAACATTGTATTTTTATGCTCGCTTAGCAGCTTTTCGGCAGCGTCTGCCATTACGACGTTTCTGTCGTCCTCGAGCTTTTTATTATACTCTTCAAGCTGCTGCGCCAGCTCCTCGCCGACAGACTCTTTTGTTGCTTCTTCATCGTCTTTGATAAACTGCGCCGTTTTGTCAATGTCGCCTATACGCCACACATCATAGAGCGCTCTCATCTGGTCGGTCAGGTGCCGGTCGTTCCCGACTGTATATGTTGCAAGCTGAATATCCATTATCTCATCCGGAAGCTCTGTGAGCATTTGCAGCTGTATCTCGATAGACTCGACTTCATATATCTCCTTGCCGTCATCGTGCGCCATATTGAGCAGCGTAAAATCAAAGCCCCTGAACGCATCGAGCCCGGCTTTTTGCAGTATGATATTTTCGCACATACTTTGCAGATACCACGGCCTATAGGAGCCTAAGCTCTGCATATTATAGCCGTTATTATTCAAAAACTCAAGCAGGCTGTCGCAGGTGCTTTGCTTTATATGGTCTAAGATCGTTTCATCGCCTTCATAGGTCGTCATATTCATAAGTCTGAGCTGCTCGGTGAGATTGTTGTTGAACTCTTTTACATCGCACTCGACTGCAAGAACATCTGCGGCTTCATAGTCGTCTGTGATCTTTTCGGGCAGAGGAAAGATGTCGGGATCAAGTGCGTGCATTGAGCCCATAAGCGTCATAGTATTGCCGTTTTCGGCGGTGATGCGCCAGGTGAGCGGTGTACACTGAGTATCCTCCTGCGATGACTCATCGGGGGAAGAGCTGTCCTGCGGAAGTGTGACTATGACCTTGCTGTCAGAGCTTTCGGTCACGGTATTTTCTTCGCTGTCCGGTTCAGATGATGAGGAGCTGCTGCCGCAGCCTGACAGCATCAAAGCTGCCAGGGCAAGGCACAACAAAAGTTTTCTTTTTTTCATAGGTAATTATTCTTCTGCACTCTTATGCTTCTTTTTCCCGAAGGAAAGGGTCATTGTGAATATCTTATCGCTTGTAAACACTCTTACTGCAAAGCCCATGCACAGTATCAGCAGTACCAGCTGATATGCAAGACCTGCCCAGTAAAGTGTGGTGTTGCCGAACATTACGTTCTGTGTCGCCATAAAGGTATGTGTGAACGGTATAGCGTATACTGCATATTTAAGTGCCGGTGTCAGGGTGGTTATATCCACAAACATCGAGAGCATATACGGTATCATAGCCATTACCATTACGGGGAGTATGTAGGACTGTGTGCTCTTCATATCCTTGGCAAGTGCGCCGAGGACGAGCGAGATAGAAAGTGTTATGAGTATAGTCAAAAACATCTGCACGCCTACAAGGACATAGTCGCCTACTGACAGTGTGAGCCCTAAGTTTTTAAGCACCTCGTCAAGGTTATCGACTGAGCTTGATGTAAGGTTTGAGACAGAGCTTGTCATACGGTTCATACCGAACATATACACAATTGCGTTTATACCTGCAACTATGCCTGCTGCGAGCATCTTCGCTGTAAGGACAGACAGTCTTGACACGGGCGCTGAAAGAAGTGTTTCGAGCGTTTTGTCTATCTTTTCGGTCGCAACGGCATTGAGTATCATCTGCGATGAATACAGAACCAGCACGAACACCATTATCGGCAGGAACATATTGCTCATCTGGGTCGCAGCTATTATAAGGCTCGGGGATATACTCTGAGAATTATCGGCAACTACTGTCGTTTCCTCGACCTTGACCGGGGATTCGAGCATTGCGACTTCCTTATCCGCAAGAGCGCCCGACTGCACCTTTGATGAATAGAACGCACTCTTGACCGCTGCGTTTATAAGGTTCATAGCGTTTGTAGAGCCGGTAGACACATTTGACATAGTTGAAAGTGATGTCATTCTTGCAACGTACTTTATTGTAGCCTGCTCGCTGTTTGAGATCTTCTCGGAGAAGCCTGCCGGTATGATGACTACGTTTTTGATGTCCTTGTCTTTAAGCTCTTTTGTATAGTCATCAGAATCAAGTGTTACATACTTGACATCGTTTTTCTCGCCGCCTGCCGGAGTTTCAAGGAATTTAAGCACCTGCTTTGTAAACTCGGTATCGTCCTGATTACATATAGTGATAGCGCTGCTCTCTTCCTCTGCTTCGTCAACTGCACCTGACATAGCATTGCCTGCCATTATCATGACCATAACTGTTATTATCATGGTGGCGATGGTAGAGGGGCTGAGCATCTCTTTTAATTCCTTTTTGAAAAGATGAACGAATTTCACTGCTGTTTCACCACCCTTTCAAAGACCTCTTCAAGATTGCGTGCTTCGTATTTCTCGATAAGCTCCTTGGGCTCGCCGACCTCAAGGACGTGACCTTTTGCTATTATGCCCACTCTGTCGGAGACATATTCTATCTCCAGCATATTATGCGAGGAAAGCAGGAAGCTCATGCCTGTCTTTGCGGCAAGATCCTTTATCATACGCCTTACATCAAGGGCGTTTATTATATCAAGACCCGATGTCGGCTCGTCGAATATCGCAAGTGCAGGCTGCGGCATGATAGCACGGGCTATGAGCAGCTTTCTTGCCATACCTCTGGAATAGCCGCCTATCTTATCATTGAGTCTGTCGCCCAGACCGCATATCTCCTTTGCACGCTCTACATATTCTGCGGCACTTTTAGCGTCCTTAGCGTAGATGCCTGCCATGAATTTAAGGTAATCTATACCCTTCATATTCTTATATGCGCCTGCTTCATCGGGAAGGTAGGTGATATTCTCCCTCACCTTATCAGGCTCTGTGAGTATACTGTGACCTGCGACAACAGCGTCGCCCTCCGTAGCTTTAAGAAGTGTGGCTATCATTCTGATAGTGGTGGTCTTGCCGGCACCGTTTGGTCCGATAAGTGCGAATATCTCGCCCTTATTCACATGGAACGTAACGCCCTGTGATGCGTAGACACCCTTCTTATACTGCTTGGAAAGCCCCTTGACTTCCAGCACTTTTTCCATATTTTCTCCTCCTTTTTAATAAACCGGGTACTATTATGACCCATATAGAAATATATTACCATATATTAAATTTTTTGTCAATGACATATCCGTGGAGCCCGGCTACCATTTCCATTCCTCAAAAAATCTGCCGTGCGGCTTTTCGCTGTCGTCACGGGGGCGGTTCTTTAAGTATTCGTTGGTGACGGCGATAGCGATAAGCGCCGAGCCGACAACAAGAAGGTACACCCACCAGCTTATCGACATAAGGAAATCCCTGCACACATATATCGTAAGCCCTGTGAGCATTACGGCGGAGATAAGGAACCAGCGCTTTTTCTTGATGATAAATGACACTACCATTATCACTGCCGCCGTGGACATTACTATAAGGGTATTTGCAAGCGTCTGGTGTGTGAGCGCATCTCCCACAAGTATCACAAGTGAGATGATATGCACGGTCATGGCGAAGTTTTCGGAAAAGACCTCGTTTTTGCGAAGGATATACCTTGCCGCAAAGCCGAAAAGTGCGACCAGCGTAACGGCGATCTTTGTATTGACGCTCTGCTCGTCCGACACAAGGAACGGTCTTGCGATAAAGGCTTTCATCAGTGCAAATGACGATATCAGCCTGAGCGCTGTATTAAAGCTGTCATTGGCGCTTTTCCTTATAAACATAAATGCGATGAACGCTGCAAGCAGCCAGAATACAAAGCGTGCTGTCTTAGCGTCACCTGCCGGTACTTCAAAGACATCAAGCATAAACAGACTGACAAGACCTATCATTGATGCGGCGGCAAGAAAGTCGGCTTTTGTTTTACCGTTTTCGGTCTTTACAAGCGAGCCGGGGAAGAGAAGTCTTGACAGCAGTGCCGCAAATGCCGTAACACCTGCACGGACGAAAAGGTCTGTGAAAGCATATCCGTCATCGACTGCCGAAACTATTATATTAGTGACAACGAGCATACACACCGCTGCCGGGACTGCCGAGGCAGGCTGTGCCGTACTCAGGTGCGTTGCAGCAGCCGCTAATGCCGCTGCAAAGGACGCAAATATCATAACAGGGATATTTTCCCCCGTGTCGAACAGGAACACTGACATTATAACCGCCCCTGCTGTAAAGGCATATGCGTGCAAGCGGTAGAAGCTCTTGCTTTTATAAAGTGATGAAAAATAAAACTCTGCCGCTGCATATATAACGACAAGTGATGCTATGATGAGCGAGGACTTGTCGGATCTTGAAAGCGTATCGGAAGCGGTGGGCAGGCTGTGGTTTACATATAGCCTTACACACACGGCTGCAAAAAGCAGGGGAATGGGCAGGCAGAGAGGGTAGATATTCCTGTCAGGCTTTACACGCTTATCAAAGGCGAAAATACAAAGATGCCCGAACAGGACAATGTAAAGCAGCGCCGGGACAAGGGAATAGTCGGCGTTCGTGCCGATATTCACGATAAGGATAACAGCTCCGGCTATGAGATAGACGTTATCGGAGATGTCAGACCTTATAAGCGGAAAGGCTCTGTACACAAGCCCCACGCACAAAACTGAGAGGTATATAAACGTCATAAGGAGCAGATCGTCCTTATCACTCATAGTCTGCATTATGATACTTATAACAAAGGGTATGACATATATACTATGCACGCCCCAGAGGTTCCTGCTCTCACGTTTACAGGCAAGGGCGCACAGCAGCAGAAAAACTACCATTGCTGCAAGCGTATCGGGG
>JAFUYP010000085.1 GCA_017470535.1 Ruminococcus sp.
CGGGAAATCCCTGCTTTGTCAGATAAGCCTCAAAATCACTGTCCAATGTATTATCGACCTTCTTTATAACACCTTTTGTGACAGTATTTTCCGCCGATACTGTCTTTGTTGTCGTCTTGGAAGTCGTTTTTGTGGTAGTCTTAGTCGTCGCCTTTGTTGTAGTCTTGGCAGCTGTTTTTGCAGCCTTTTTTTCTGTGGTCTTTGCTTTTTGTTTTGAAGCAGTCTTGGTCGAGGCTTTTTTGGTGGTCGCTGCGGTGGTTTTCTTGGTGCTTTTTTTCTTTATGTACTGAGCGCTCACATACCCTGACACCTTGTTTTTTCCGCTGCCGGATGTTATCTTGTACCACTTCTGTCCGGACTTGTCTTTTTTCTCGCTCTTTATCGTGACCTTAGCACCCTGATATATAGCCGAGATTATCGCTTTATCCGTCCCGGCACCTGATCTTACATTAAGAGTGCCTGCCGTGACGGTGCCTGTCGTGGTCTTTGCATTTGCATCTATCGTTGCCGACGGCAAAGCCGTTCCTGCCATTATCGCCGATGCTGCTATGCTTATGAGAACCGTTCGCAGCTGCATTTTTATCATCCTTTCCAAAATTTTTGCACATTTTTGCTGTATTTAGTATTATAGTGCAAAAAAATGGATTTGTCAAGAGCGGAACATATTAACAAAAGATTTACATTAGAACGCAATTACTAATTTTTAAAAATTACATTTCGGTTACATCAATATTTAGTGTTTCAAGCCGCACATCGACACGATATTTAGTTTTAAACATTTTTCAAACAAATTATAACCAAATTTTTGGACACTTTTTTGTTGGGATTAACAATAGATTTTTTTGGAATCTTTTGTTATAATATGTTTTACCGACTGGCGAATAAATAGCGCTTTTTCGGTATATTTGGGGAACAGTGCAGGATCTGACAGAAATAAAAAGTACAAATTTTCGCACAAGTTACCAAGTGTGTAAAAATTTCGGAGCGGATGACAGAGCAGGAGATGTCACATAAAAATACCTGCCTGTCAGACTGTTCCACTTTCACAGCATGACAGGACAAAAGAAAAGAAATCTAAACCTTGAGGAGGGTGCAAAATATGAAAAGATTAAAAGTAAGCCGTGCGGCAGTTGCAGTTTCGACTGCGGTGCTGATGACATCAACACTGCTGACACCGGTGACATCAGCGTCAGGCGCTAACAGGATAAACCTGTCACCTGATAAGACAATAGTAAAGCCCGGTGATCGTCTTAGTCTTTCAGTAGACTATGTACCTTCCGATTCGGGAGTTGCAGGATTTACTATCGACGTGCGCTATGACCCGTCGCAGATGAATGTTTTCGTGCCTTCTGACGATATGAGTGCTTCAAGCGCATTCTCTGTTATCACAAATACAGATACCGGTACAGGCTCTATAAGGATAATAGGTTCAGAACAGAGCGGTTCAAACGTATCTGACTCCACACATATCACGACCCTTATGTTTGACATCAAGAATAACCTTTCAGCCGGTGATCTTAAATACTGGATAGATGTAGAAAACATGGTATGTGATTCAAGTGCAGAGTATATAAACGCTGATTACAGCGTTCCTACTGAAAGCGCACCTGTGTCTGTAAAGGTCGATGCACCTCCGGCAGCGGCTCTCAATTCAACAGAGGGTGAGCTTATAGAGATTTTTCCTGATGATGAGGATAACGACGATGATACTGAAGAATTAAAGGCAGGCGAGGGCGAGAACGAGCAGACAGCCGTAGTATCAAAGGTGCAGGACGAAGGCATCACCTATGAAAAACCGGCAGTCAGCGAGCATATCTACTCTTATAATGAGAGCGGAAATACACAGTATGTTTTTAACGTCTCAGACTATACCAAGGAGACCTCCGGCAAGGCAAAGGTCGAGGTGGTTGTCGCATCTGACAAGACGATAACCGGTGCGATAGGCTTAGGCGCAACAGACGGCAGCTGGAATATGTATGAGGGCAAGTCCTCGGGCGATGCAATATGGACAGCAGATGTTGACCTTGCTTCACTCAATGGCACAGGCGCAGTACAGTTCTTCTCAGTGCCTTCCGATACTGATGCTCAGATAAAGAGCATAACCGTTACACCTTATGACAGCACTCCAGTCGTTCTTGATGCGACCCTTACAGCGGACGATGCTGAGGATACAAAGGCTGATGATGCTGAGAATAAGACAGTAGACACCAAAAAAGATACCGATGAGAAAGATTCAGCAGCAAATACCTCAGATGATGCGGATAAGGCTGAAAAAATAACAGCCGATACGAAAGAAAAGACCGACACGGACGATTCTTCGGACGATACAAGACCTGCATCAGCTCAGAGCGTAGACAATGCAAACCTTGTTGCTATGCCTGCAACAGAGAACGGCAGTAAAGAAACAGCCGGTCAGACAAAATCTGCAAGCGATACCGCAAAAGCTGTCACAGCCTCCGGTTCAGCACAGACTGATGATAAGGCACAGGCAGTTACCGAGAAGGTAAGCTCCGCAGCAGCACAGGCAGACGCTAACCCCAAGACTGGTGCTTTTGATGCTACGAACGTTATCAAGTTCATACTTATAATGCTCTCTACCTGCGTACTTGTGTACTCAGCCTGCGCATTGGCTATCAATAAGCTCGTGCTTGACAAGAAAACTAAGGCAGCAAAATAAACCTTTTTGAAAAGTGATTTTCAACATTTTTATCAACAAATCAAGAGCTGTTGCATAATGCAGCAGCTCTTTTTATGCTTATTATCTACATAATAAATAATAAAACAGCCGGGAACTGTTTGTTCCCGGCGTGTATAAATATCATCGTCAGATCATTGACTCTTCCCAGCAATCAGGAGGTGTAAGACCTAATATCTTTGCAACAGTAGGAGCTACATTTGCAAGACCGTACTTTGTGCTTTCTGCATCCTTGATAACATACTTGTCCTTGCTTACTATGTAGAAAGGTACACGGTTGAGCGAATGAGCGGTCCTTACCTGTATCTCGCCCTTCTTGTTCTTTTCTAACATCTCGTCAGCGTTTCCGTGATCGGCAGTTATAAGAACTGTGCAGTCATATTCGTCAGCGACCTTTAAGAGCCTTGCAAGCTGAAGATCGACCGACTCAACACCTATTATAGTAGCGTCCATAGAGCCTGTGTGACCTACCATGTCGCCGTTAGGATAGTTGCATCTGATAAAGTCATACTTTTCAGATCTGATAGCCTCAATAAGATCATCTGTTATCTCAGCAGACTTCATCCACGGTCTTTCATCAAATGATACCTTGTCAGAGGGTATCTCCTTCCATGTTTCAAGCTCGTCATCAAATCTCTCGGAGCGGTTGCCGTTCCAGAAATATGTAACATGACCGTACTTCTGAGTTTCCGATACAGCGTAGGAGTAAAGTCCTGCATTAACAAGCAGTTCGGAAAGCGTGTTCTTTATCTCGGGCGGATCAACAAGATACTTCTTCGGTATCTTCAGATCACCGTCGTATTCAAGCATACCTGCATAGATAACGTCCGGGATAACACCTCTGTCAAAGTGCTTGAATTCATCGCCGCCATCAAATGCCATTGAGATCTCGATAGCTCTGTCACCACGGAAGTTAAAGAGTATAACACTGTCGCCGTCATTCATCTTGCCGACCGGCTCGCCGTTTTCAGCTATAACGAACTCAGGAAGATCCTGGTCTATCGCACCTGTCTCGTCACGGAGCGTTTCAACTGCTGTAAGTGCATTTTCAAACTGCCTTGCGTTGCCGTGAACGTGTGTCTCCCAGCCTCTTTCAACCATGCCCCAGTCAGCCTGGTATCTGTCCATAGTGATCTTCATTCTGCCGCCGCCGGAAGCTATCTTTGCATTAAAGCTGTCATCATTAAGAGCTGCTATGCAGTCCTCTAATTCCTTGATGTATACAGGAGCGCTTGTCGCAGGAACATCACGCCCGTCAAGCAGGATATGACATCTTACCTTCTTAACGCCGTCCTCCTTTGCCTTTGCGAGCATCTTCTCTAAGTGGTGGATATTAGAGTGAACGTTACCGTCCGAGAGAAGACCCAGGAAATGGAGTGTGGAGCCCTTCTCCTTAACATTACCTATAAGAGCATTCCATGTGTCAGAGGTAAACATCTTGCCGCTCTCAATGCTCTCATTTACGAGCTTTGCGCCCTGTGAATAGATCTGACCGCAGCCCAGTGCGTTGTGACCTACCTCAGAGTTGCCCATATCATCATCGGTCGGCAGACCGACTGCGCTTCCGTGAGCTTTGAGCGTTGTGTAGGGACACTCTGCTCTGAGCTTGTCAAGTGTAGGAGTATTAGCCTCCGTCACAGCGTCACCAAGACCTGTTACGGAAATTCCCACACCGTCCATTACTACTAAAATTACCGGCTTTTTCTTTGACATAAAAAACCAACCTTTCTATAAAAAACAATTTTTATCGACATCTTTAAGTGCCGTTTATGACTCTGTTTTTTTCAGCACCAGATCAACAAGTTCTTTTATCTCGCCGCCGTCAGCATTATAATGCTTGCCGTCTATCCTTACATAGCTGTCGCTCTTGTTAGGGATATACAGCTTTTCATTGCTTGAAACAAAAGTCCCCAGCTCCTGCTTTTCATTAGTTGTGCCTATCCTGATATAGTTTCCTTTTTTGGTTTCCTTTGCTTTTACAGGCTCGTATTTTGTGGGGATAGAGCTGTACAGCTCCAGGACCTTGTCTAAAAGCTCCTTGTCGTCGAAGACCTTACCGCCGCTATACTCATTGTTGTCCATGTAGATAACGACATATTTTTCTTCACTGACCTGAGTAGTGTCCGCCTTGCTGCTGTCTGTATCTGCTGACGAGCTTTCCGAAGTGCTGCTGACGGTATCTGATGATGTGTCCTTTGTGGAGCTGCTCTCACCCGAGCCACACCCTGTAAGCAGAGCGCACATAAGACATAAAACGATCATCCTTTTGCTCATAAATACACCTTCTTTTACCAATAAATAACGCACAGCCCCGTCATTTCGCTTATAAGATACGCCGGGCAGTGACTGCCTGTATTGCCTGTAAGATACACCTGAGCGCCTTTCATATCAAGAGCCTCTTTTTCGCAGAAGACCTTCAGCTTTTTGTAAGCAAAGCTGTCCTCATCGCACAGCTCACCGCTGTTGTCATTGATGCTGCTCTTTATCTCATCAAGTGCGTCCTCGTCGGCATAAAAACAAATATTGATATGCGCCGTACTTTCATCAAACTTTTTCGGCGTGATAAAATTCATCTGAAGATCCTTTATCCCTTTTGGGAGCGACCCCGGCATGAATCCAAGCTGCTCGCTGTCAACTTTGTTGCCAAAGCAGTAAAGCGCCTTTTTCAAAGGATACACCGCCCTTGAAGAACCAAACGCCCCGAATGTCACCGACAGCTCAAAAAGCAGTATCACAAGCGCTGTGATGCGAATTATCATGCACGCCCTTTTCCTGCCGGCAGGTGATTCTTCATCGGCATAGGTCTTTGGGTCTTTGCTGACTATCCTCTGGACTATAATGAAGATCACACCAATGACTGCCCCGATAAGAGTAATTATCAGATGATCCCACTGCCGTATCACCGGCACAGCTAAAAACGCAAGCCCTAAAAAAATATCAGCTCTGCGCCAGCTGCTGCGTGGACGTCTGCGGTTATTCATAAGTGTATCGACGCTTTCGATAACTATTCTCTCATTCTTCGCCATAGACAACACCGCTTTTATAAAAGCTAAGTGCAGGTATCACCTGCACTCGCTATGCTTTTTATCAGCCGTTTACAGCTGCCTGTACTATTGTATTGAAGTCAGGAGCTTTGAGCGAAGCACCGCCGATAAGACCGCCGTCGATGTCAGGCTTAGCTAAAAGCTCTGCTGCATTGCCTGCATTCATAGAACCGCCGTACTGGATAGTTACAGCATCAGCAGTTGCCTGGTCATAGAGCTTTGCAAGCTGCGCTCTTATAAATGCACATACCTCCTGAGCCTGATCGGGAGTAGCAGTAAGACCTGTGCCTATTGCCCATACAGGCTCGTAAGCGATAACTACGTTCTTTACCTGCTCTGCTGTGAGCGACCACAGATCGAGCTTTATCTGACGAGCGATAACTTCCTCGGTTATGTTGCACTCTCTTTCCCATTTAAGCTCACCTACGCATACTATCGGCTTTAAGCCTGCGTCCAGTGCTGCGATAGTTCTCTTGTTTACTGTTTCGTCAGTCTCACCGAAATACTGTCTTCTCTCGCTGTGACCGATAACAACGTACTCTACGCCAACTTCAACGAGCATATCAGCTGAGATCTCACCTGTGAAAGCACCGCTCTTTTCAAAGTGAACGTTCTCAGCGCCCACCTTGACATTAGAACCTGCTGTTGCAGCTACTGCTGTTTCAAGATTTGTAAAAGGCACACAAGCGATGACCTCGACATTACCCTCTGCGTTAGCAACGAGCGGCTTTATTGCCTCTAAAA
>JAFUYP010000086.1 GCA_017470535.1 Ruminococcus sp.
AGTTTCGTTCTCCGCCTCGCTGTCACCTAAAACTATGATGTAGGGGTCTTTGTAATTCTTGAATCTCTTTATCTTGTTTTTCATATTGTCGTCGGTGTAATCCACCTCTGCACGGATATGATTTTTAACAAGCAGCTCGTAGACCTTCTTTGCATACTCATTATGCTCTGTTCTTATCGGAACGATGCCCACCTGATAAGGATTGAGCCAGAACGGGAACAGCCCCTTGAAGTTCTCGGTGATGATACCTATAAATCTCTCAAATGAGCCGAATATCGCTCTGTGTATCATAACAGGCTGCTTCTCCGAGCCGTCTGCTGCGATATACTTCATACCGAAGTTGAGCGGCAGCTGAAAGTCAAGCTGTATAGTGCCCATCTGCCATTCTCTGCCGAGTGCGTCCTTCATTTTAAGGTCTATCTTAGGACCGTAGAATGCGCCGTCGCCCTCATTGAGCTCATAGCCGCCCTCGCCGTATACCTTTTCAAGTATGGCTTTAAGATCAGCCTCTGCCTTGTTCCATACATTGATGTCGCCCATGTAGTCATCAGGGCGTGTGGAAAGCTCAGCCACATATGTCAGCCCGAAGGTATTATAAAGCTCCGTCGCTATCGACATGATATCGAGTATCTCGTCGCCTATCTGCTCCTCGGTCACAAGTATATGTGCATCGTCCTGCCTGAAAAGCTGCACTCTGAAAAGACCGTTGAGCTCGCCGGATTTTTCCTTTCTGTGGATAGTGTCCACCTGGTTTATCCTTATAGGCAGCTCCTTGTATGAGCGCTGCTTGTTCATGTATACCTTGATAGCTGTCGGGCAGTTCATAGGCTTTACACAGTAGGTGTCGCTGTCCTCCTCGTTCTCGCCGGGGATAACGAACATACCGTCCTTGTAATGATCCCAGTGACCTGATGTCACCCACAGCTCTCTCTTGGAGATGACAGGTGCAGATATTTCCGTGTATCCGTGTCTTTCATGTACCTCTCTCCAGTAGGAGAGCAGGGAGTTGAAGAGCTTCCAGCCCCTCGGCAGCCAGTACGGCATACCGGGTGCAGTGTGGTCAAACATAAACAGGTCAAGCTCACGCCCGAGCTTTTTGTGATCTCTTTCAAGAGCTTCCTTTATAAGCTGCTTGTGCGCCTTGAGCGCTGCCTTGTCGGGGAACGCATACGCATAGATACGGGTCAGACTGTCCTTGTTCTCATCGCCCCTCCAGTACGCACCGGAAACGCTCCTTATCTCAAATGCCGCACCCATAAGCTCCTGCGAGTTGTCAACGTGCGGTCCACGGCACAGATCCACATAATCGTCGCCCGTGTAGTATATAGTTATAGTTTCATCATCGGCAAGCTCATCTATGATCTCAGCCTTGAACTTCTGCGCCGAGAACATCTTCGCAGCATCAGCCTTTGAGATCTCCTCTCTTCTCCAGTCCTCACGCCTTTTGATTATCTCGTGCATTTTGTTTTCTATCTTTGCAAAGTCATCAGATGTGACAGTCACGCCCTCCGGGAAAGTGAAATCATAGTAAAACCCGTCAGCTATCTGCGGCCCTATCGCATACTGCACCTCTTTGCCGTAAAGCTCTATAACAGCCTTCGCTAAAATGTGTGCGAGCGAGTGTCTGTATACTTCCAAATACTGTTCCTTTTCCATTTTGATCGTCCTTTCTTATGAACATATGATTTACAGATTATTATACCATATTATAAGCTCTTTGTCAAGAAAACACCGTTCCTGTAAAACAGATACCTATATAAAAGTTTTGCCCCTGAGTGTTACAAAGCACTCAGGGGCATTGTGCATATTTATGTTGCTAAGCTAAATCAGAATCTATCTTTGACTGAATGTGTCTATTTCCTGTTGCAATAGACGAAATACATTTGCAATTAAATAACCGTCTGCAATTGCGTGATTCAAACGAACACTTACGGGCATAACAAATCTGTCGTTTTCTACTCTATATTTTCCCCAATTGATAATTGGTGCAAAAAACAAGTGACCATCAGGTAGCTCAATATTCAGAGAATCATAGGAAAGCCATGAGATGTAGGAGGCATCGAACCAGTTTGGATGATTTATCATATCCAATCCATACTCTCTTGTTTTCTTTGCACGTTCAATGTCGCTGTATGCATTTGCATAGAACGTGTCATAATCCTCGAAATACTCGGTATAAACGGGTGTGCAAGTTTCAGTATCTTCATGAAAAATATACTGTGTTGGATTTATCACATCGTAGCATATCAATTCATCAGTCTGCCAAAGATAACCCATTCTGTAATCTTCACGGGAATTAAGAACCTTTGACAGGATATATAGAAAATTGATATAGAATTTTGTCCTCGTCTCTTTGGAATAGCGTACAAGAGCAGTGACATCTATTCTCGCAGTCATGGAAGTTGAACACTTGCAGTCCTCCGAAAAGTGACGGAACACTCCTTTTCGATAGTATGTTTCTTTGTCAATTATTTTATAGTTCAAATAAATCATCTCCGCAAATTCCGATTTTTGTCAGTAACAATTATAGCACATCATCTCTGTACTGTCAATAGAAACGCCATAGTACTTCTGACCTTACATCAGAAATACTATGGCGTAAAACTTCTTTATGCGTACCGTTCTTATATAAGGCGGTGTTTGTTATATCTGCTATTTTACCTCGAGCTGATACTGACGCCCTTTTCTCCCCTGCCGCAGCGCTCTATGCTGATGTAGCAAAGGTCTTTATACCGGTAGACCGTGCATTTTTTGGATCCTATGCGGTCTGATTCTGACAGGCTCACAGGCGGAGTTATGACCTCGCCGCCGTCTGCCGATATATGCAGTATATAGTAAGGATCTCTGACACCTTTATAGGTCTTGCATTTTATCCAGCCGTCAGACGGCTTGCCGTGCTTTTTGCACATATGCTTTTTATATGCAAGGTAAAACCCCTTTATCGTCATATACAAAGGCATTATCCCTGCAAGCACAGCACACATTATCCCTTCACGGTGATAATGAAAGCTCTTTCCGCCAGAGAATACACTTATCAACGTGAATACCAAAAACGTTATTATCGCCAAAGAGAAAAGCGCCCATAAATACTTTGAACGCTCCCCTCTGTATCTTATCTCATTACTCTTCATATGTCAATATGTCACAAACGACAAAGGATTCATATAGTTGCCGCCGTATCTCAGCTCAAAGTGCAGGTGCGGACCTGTTGACCAGCCTGTCGTGCCGCTTATACCAATAAGCTCGCCCTTGTCCACCTTGTCGCCGACCTTCACCTTAGCCTCGGTCAGATGACCGTAAAGCGTCAGGAAGCCGTTGCCGTGGTCTATAACGACATAGTTTCCGTAACCGCCGCCGCAGCCGCAGCTGCCGTCCTTGCCGTAGTTGTGCGTACAGTCGTTGCAGCTGATAACGACCTTGCCGCCCTCTGATGCGACTATCTCGCTGCCCATTTCAGCGCCTATGTCAAGCCCCTTGTGTGTCGTACCCCACCTCGGACCTACGCCGGATGTCACCGTCTTGGTAGACGGGCACGGCCAGCCGAATACATATGCACAGCTGCCCTTGCTTTCAGTTTTTTCATCGGTCTTTTTATCATCAGCAGACGGAGTCGCAGTCCACAGCTCTCTGAGCTTTTTGGCAGCGGCAAGCTCTGTTTTCATTCTTCCCGTTTCATCAGCGCTGTCGCCGTAGTCATCATTTAAAAACTCCGACAGCTTGTCGGCATAGCTTGACTTTTCAGAGCTTAGTATCTTGTTCTGCTTTTCGAGCTTTTCCTTTAACTCCTCTGTATCCTCCTGTGCGGCGAGGCTCTGCTTGTAAAGCTCATCGAGCGTGTTTTTCTTATCACTCAGAGAATCAAGCTGCTCCTTGTATTCCTCCTGTTTTGCATCAAGCTCTTCCTTTTGCTGCTCGTAGTCAGACTTTAAAGCCACCAGCCTGTCAAGCTCATTCTTGTCGTGGTCGGCTACTCTCTTTACAAGCTCAGTCCTCATAAGCACATCAAAGAAGTCGCCCGAGCTTAAAATAATATCCGTATACCCCTCGCTGCCTGCTAAGTACATAGCCCTGAGCCTTCCCTTGAAGTCCTTGACGCCCTGTGTTATCTCAGCGCCGGTTTTCTCAACAAGCTCCTGCTGCGATGCTATCTTCTTGTCAAGGTCGTCGATATAGTTTTCCGACACCTTGATCTCTTCATTGACAGAGTTTATTTTTTTGCTGAGTGTTTTCTGTATCTCAGCCTCTTTGTCAAGGTTCTCCTGCGCCTCATCGAGCTGCTTGTCTATCTCAGCCTGCTCCTTGGCTATCTCACCCAGGCGCTCACGGTAGCTGCTCATATCCATATCTTCGTCGCCCTGACCGTCGGCAGCGCTCTGCGCTTCCTTCGCCGCAAATGTTGACATCTGCGCCGAGCCGCTCACCCCGGCACATATGAGCAGTGCCGTCGCAATTGCAGCTATACTTTTGACTTTAAGTTCTCTTATCATAGTTTTATACCCTTACAACAGCGGTGCGAACAGTCCCAGCACTGCGCTGAGCATTCTATGCGCTATCGGTCTTTCGTTACATTCTTCGTAGGTAACTCTATGACAATGCTCCTCAAATAGCTCTAAAAAATCCTCTTTTATATCTTTTACACAATCTGTCCCGTACATAAACGCCGCACACTCAAAGTGCAGATACAGGCTCCTGTAATCAAGGTTTATCGTGCCTACAACTGCCGTGCTGTCGTCAGACACGAAGTTTTTAGCGTGGATAAAGCCCTTGTCGTACTCATACACCTTGACGCCGTTTGCGATAAGCGGCTTGTAGAACGACTCGCCTATCAGCTTTACATACCATTTATCCGGTATGCCGGGCACAACTATCCTCACATCAACGCCGCTCTTTGCGGCGTAGCAAAGTGATGTTATCATCTCATGATCCGGTATCAGATACGGTGTGGAGATGTAAACATACTCCTTTGCGTGGTTTATTATATTCATATACACAAGCTCGCCTACGTTCTCTTTGTCAAGCGGCGAGTCAGAAAACGGCAGTACGAAGCTGTCATCCTGCGTATCAAGATGCTCAAAGGTAGTCGGGCTGTACATTTCATATTTTGCTACCGTCTGATCTCCTGTGATCTCCCACAGCTGCAAAAACATCATAGTCAGGTTCCACACAGCCTCGCCTTTAAGCATAACTGCCGTATCCTTCCAGTGCCCGAAGCGCTCCCTTTTATTTATGTATTCATCGCCGATATTCACACCGCCCGTAAAGCCCGTATGCCCGTCTATGACCAGTATCTTTCTGTGGTCACGGTTATTCTGTATAGTTGCTACCAGCGGCACGAAAGGATTGAACACCTTAACATCTATCCCCTCGGCTCTGAGCGTTCTTTCATAGCGGAAGGGCAGTATCGACTGCGTGCCCATGCCGTCGTACATAAGCCTTACTTCAACGCCCTCTCTGGCTTTTCTCACCAGTATTTCATGTATCGTATCCCACATATAGCCCTTGTCTATTATGAAATACTCCATAAAGATAAAGTGCTTTGCTCCTTCAAGCTCTCTGACCATTGCCTCGAACTTTTTCTCGCCCAGGCTGAAATACTGGACCTTTGTGTTCTGATACACCGGGTAGCCGCCGTACACCCTCACATAATGTGCAAGGTTCGCCACGCTCATATCATGCTCTTCGAGCGCCTTTATAACAGAGGCTTTCTGCCTTAGAAAAGGCTTTGTGTTCTCTATCTTTTTGGTTATCAGGTTTTTCTCATACCGGTAGCTGCTCTGGAATTTAAGATATATAAACGCAAACGCCCCGAACATCGGGAACAGCAGCACCGGCACTATCCACGCCAGCTTGTATGCCGGGTTCTCGTCCGAATTCACGATATACATGACGATGATAAGCTCTATTGCAAGAAGAAAATAGTAAACAAACACAAACTGCTCTGCAAGCACGAATATCGCAAAAATCAA
>JAFUYP010000013.1 GCA_017470535.1 Ruminococcus sp.
ACTTTTGACCCATTTTTTCATAAAGGGCATATATGCCCTTTATGAAAAAATAAATTAGAAGTCTTTGGAAAGGGGTTCGGGGGACAACCTTTCTTCAGAAAGGTTTCCCCCGATAAAATACATAAGCATTTTTATAAGCACCACCCATAAGGGGAGGCTTTTTGTATATGGGATTTTTTGGAACAAGAATAAGGCTTTGTCATTCTTGACATAAAACGGACAGCATTTCTGTATAATATCCCATATAGGTTTATTTTTCTTAAAGGTTTTCATTGTGCAAAATTCACAAAGAAAGCCGGGATTTTCAATGCAATGCAACGAAATTGTGATTTTGTCTTTTTTTTGCTTTGACTTTTTGAAATTATGTGGTAAAATAGAATAGTAACCTATACTTATTATCATCACCCATTGCGCCCCTCGGGTGCCGGGCGGTGGTTTCATATCGAAAGGAGATCATAAGTTTATGGCAAATAAATCTACTATCATTGCGGTCACCTCCGGTAAGGGCGGTACTGGCAAATCATCTATCAGTGCCTGCCTTGGATATGCCCTTGCTAAGCAGGGCAACAGAACTCTTATCATCGAGCTTGACTTCGGTCTGAGATGTATGGACATCATGCTCGGTATGCAGGGAAATATACCTTACGACCTCGGTGATGTTATAGAGGGTACCTGCGATGTGTACAAGGCGACCACAACGGTAAAGCTCGCAACGAATCTCAGCGTGCTGTGCGCTCCGTCCGACCCGTTCGTTCAGCTCAAGGCTGAGGATATTGAAAAGATAACTACCGAGATGCGTAAGTATTTCGAGTATATAATCATAGACACATCTGCCGGTATCAACGGTTCGGTATTTGACATAGTCACAAATTCAGACCTTATACTTATCGTTACTACACCTGACCCTGTATGCGTGCGTGACGCTCAGATGATGTCTGACGAGTTCTACAAGAGGGGCAACCAGAAGCAGAGGCTGCTCATCAATAAGGCAAGCAAGAGGATATTTGAGTTTGACACTATTGACGACCTTGATGCTATCATCGACACGGTAGGCGTTCAGCTCCTGGGCGTTATCCCCGAGGACAGTGCTATCCCGATAGCAACAGGCAAGGGCGCACCGCTCTCATCAAGCTCTATGGGCTTTTTAGCGTTCTCAGCAATTTCAAGGCGTATAAAGGGCGAGCATATACCGCTCTCAATCAAGGCTTAATAATAAAGCATTCTATCAATACTGGGGGGATTATAAATGAACATTGCTTTGATCGCTCACGATTCAAAGAAGGAGCTTATGGTGCAGTTCTGCATTGCGTACTGCGGAGTTTTGAGCAGACACAATCTTTGTGCCACTGGTTCGACAGGCAAGCTTGTAGGTGAAGCCACCGGCTTGCGTATACAGCGTTATTTAAGCGGTCAGCAGGGCGGCGATCAGCAGATAGCGTCGAGGATCTCCTGCAACGAGATCGACCTATTGCTGTTTTTCAGAGACCCTATCTCAGCCGGCTCTCACGAACCAAATGATATGAACCTGCTAAGACTTTGTGATGTTCACAACATCCCTGTTGCTACGAACATCGCAACGGCAGAGGCACTTATCCACTCTCTTGAGCGTGGCGATCTTGACTGGAGAGATATTGTCAATCCGACAAGATGATAAATATTTGAATAATGTCCCGGGGCGCTTGTTCCCGGGCTTTTTTTGTCTCCCTGCGGGCGCCCCACCGCCTCCGCTTCGCTCCGGCTCCCGTGGAGAGCTTCATGCAGCCATTTAAGGATTATTTAATAATTGCCATGATATAATTTAGACAACGAAGAAAGCAAAGGAGAGATACTATGTTTTTAACGATCCTTAAAAGAGATCTCAAACGCAAGAAGACCATGAACTGTATCCTGCTGCTGTTCGTGGTGTTCTCGGCTATGTTCATGGCAAGCTCTGTCAATAATATCATAAGCGTTGGCGGCGGTATAGACTCATATCTTGACAGGGCAGGACTTAGTGATGAGAATGTTGCGGTAAGCGGTGTGGATAATGCAAAGGCTATCTGTGAGAAAGTACAAAATGAGCAAAGCGATGCCTCGGTAAGACTTGAACCGGCACTGATGACTAATTATAAGAATTTCTCAAAGGACGGCAAAAAGCTCGGTGAGTGGTCGAGTATGTCACTGATAAATGATATAAGCTCGGCTCAGCTTACATATTTTGATGAGGATAACAAAGAAGTAAAAGATATTGAAAAGGGAAAGATACGCATAGCGGCTTCACTTGCCTACCGCTGTGAGATCGAAAAGGGCGACATCATCACGATAGAGATAGACGGCAGGAGCAAAGAGCTTGAATATGCCGGCATTATCAAGGACGCTTTTTTCGGGGCGGAGATGCTGTCAAATTACAGGTTCTTTGTAAACCACGAGGATTACAGCTATTTTGCCGATGATGAGCAAATACAAAAAGACGCAGGCGGCGCTTTGGTATATATTGATACACCTGATACAAAGAAGACCGAAAAGCTGCTTTCCCAGATGCCGGGCATAATGCTCATAGCTGACAGGGATCTGATGCATACCACCTACTTAATGGAGATATTTGCAGCGGCGATAATGCTTTTTGCAAGCATCTGCCTTATTGCGATAGCATTCGTGGTGCTGAGATTCACTATCAACTTTACGATAACGGAGGAATTCCGTGAGATAGGCGTTATGAAGGCAGTAGGGCTTAAAAACCGCTCTGTCAGGGGGCTGTACTTAGTCAAGTACTTAGGCATTTCATTGGTGGGAACGCTTGTGGGCTTTGTTTTGAGCTTTCCTCTCGGCAGAATGCTCATGGACAGCGTAAATAAAAAGATCGTGCTTGAAAACGACTCCTCGGTGCTTGTATCACTGCTTTGCTGTGCGGCAGTCGTGATGATAATAATGCTGTTTAGTTACAGATGTACCCGAAAGATCAAAAAGCTCTCCCCGATAGACGCCGTAAGAAACGGTCAGACAGGAGAGAGATTTAAAAAGAGAGGGCTTATAAGCCTTTCAAAGAGCAGACTTTCGGGCAACGGGTTCTTAGCACTCAATGATGTGCTTTCAAGCCCTAAGCAGTACAGCATGATGACGCTTATTTTCACACTTTGCGCATTGCTTGTGATGATACTTTCAACTACTGCGAATACCCTTAACAGTGACAGTATGCTGACAACGCTATCGCTCACAAAGAGCGACCTGTATCTGAGCGATACCGCAAGGTCGACGAAAATACTGACAGGCAGTCTGACGGTTGACGAGGCGACGGCTCAGGTAAGCGATATACTTGCTAAAAACGGTATGCCTGCCGATGTTTCGATAGAAATATGGTATAAGTTCCCCGTTACGGTAAACGGCGAAAAGCAGCCTGTGTCGTTTTTGCAAAATTCAGACACTCATGCAGAGGACTACGACTATACAGAAGGCTCTGCCCCTCAGAATGACAAAGAGATAGCGCTCACAAAGAAGCTCGCAGACGAGCTTGATGTCACAATGGGCGACGAGATAGAGATAACGATAGATAACAGGCAGGAAAAATTCCTGATCACGGGGTACTTCCAGACTATGGCTAATCTGGGCGAGATCGCAAGATTTCACGAAAGCACTGTCCTGCCGGATAACGCTATATCAAATAATTACGCATTCCAGATAGATTTTAAGGACGACCCCGACGAAAAGACGATAGAGGAAAGAAAAGAAACTATCAGCGAGATATTTGACTGCAATAACGTACTCAACGGCGCCGAGTATGTAGACGACTGTACGGGCGCATCAAGTGCGATAAAGAGCATCAAGGATATGCTGCTTGTGATGATGGTGGTGATAATCGTAATGATAAGCGTGCTTATGGAGAGATCATTCATCTCAAAGGAGAAAAACGAGATAGCACTGTTAAAGGCGCTGGGCTTCAAGAGCAGGAGCATAATAGCAGTGCATACCTACAGATCGGCGATAGTCGCAGCAGCGGCGGTCATCATAGCCTGTGCGTTGAGCGTGCCTGCGACACGCCTTACAATGGACCCTATTTTCGGCATAATGGGTCTTGAAGGCAATATACCCTACCGTATAAGCTATTTTGAGGAATTTGCCCTGATACCGCTCATAACAGCGGCAGCGACAGTGCTGGGGTGCGGCTTTACGGCTGTTTATTCAAAGAAGATAAAAGCAAGCGACACATCAGGAAACGAGTAAAGGAGAGAGCGTTATGGAAAAGATACTTGAGGTCAATGACTTATGCAAGACATATATAGTGAACAAAAGGCAGATAAACGTGCTTAGGAATATAAACTTCCATGTTGATAAGGGCGAGATGATAGCTGTAATGGGACCTTCCGGCTCGGGCAAGTCATCACTTCTTTACGGCGTGTCGGGAATGGATAAGCCGACCGCCGGGAGAGTGAGCTTCTGCGGCAGGCAGATAGAAACGCTTAAAGACGACGAGCTGTCGGATATAAGACTTGACGATATGGGGTTTATCTTCCAGCAGATGTATATGATGAAAAACCTCTCCGTCCTTGATAATATAATCCTGCCGGCGGTAAAAAGCACAAAGAATAAGCTCAGCCGAAAGGAGCTTTCACAAAAAGGTACTGCGCTTATGAAAAAGCTCGGCATAGAGAGCATTGCCGGCAACGACATAAACGAGGTGTCCGGCGGACAGCTCCAGCGTGCGTGTATATGCCGCTCTTTAATAAACGAGCCTGAGATAATCTTTGCGGACGAGCCGACGGGTGCGCTTGACCGTACCTCGTCAGATGAAGTAATGGACGAGCTTGAACGCCTGAACGGCGAGGGTACTACGATAATGCTCGTTACACATGACGCAAGGGTAGCCGCAAGATGCAGCAGAGTGTTATTTATAGTTGACGGGAACATAAAAGACGAGTATAATAAAGATAATAAAGCAACGCTCCGGGATAATGAGAGAAATCTTAACAACTGGCTGCTTGAAATGGGATTCTGATCTCAGGCGGCGTGGGAGGGTATTATGGTAGATATACTTATAGTCGAGGATAATAAAGACCTGTCCTCGCTGCTCAGCGATTTTTTAAGGGCAGAGGGGTACACGGTAAGCTGTGCCGACAGCGGCGAAAAGGCGCTTTTACTGTTTGATAAATACGGCGCTAAGCTTATGCTGCTCGATGTGAATTTGCCGGGGCTGGACGGCTTTGCCGTATGCCGCAGGGTAAGGGAGCAGTATAACACCCCTATAATAATACTCACCGCACGAATAGGCAGGGAGGATAAGCTTTCGGGCATAATCTTAGGCGCTGATGACTATATAGAAAAGCCCTTTGACATCGACATACTTCTTGCGAAGATAAAGGGCATCTTCAGGCGTCGGCTGTCGCTTGACATAGTGACGGACGGCGACCTGACGGTAAATCTTGCGGATATGACTGTCACTAAGGGCGGCAAAGCACTCACGATGACCGCCAAGGAAACAGAGCTGCTCTCACTGCTTATGCAGAACAAGGGGCAGACTATGTCAAAGGATATGCTTTTTAACCGTATCTGGGGCGCAGACAGTGATTCAGAGCCGCAGACGCTCACAGTGCATATAAAATGGCTTCGTGAAAAGATAGAACCAGACCCTAAGAACCCCACACGCATACTTACTGTTTGGGGCAAGGGCTACCGCTACTGCGGACAGGAGCAGACACCATGAAGAGCTTCAGACGTGTATTTGCGCTTGTGATGCTGCTGCTTGCGGCGGTGACGATAGCGGCGAATGTTTACCTTCTGAACACCGGGGGCAGCTCTTTTGATGAAGTAAAGGTGGATATAAAGCGTGTGCAGCGTGAGCTTGACAGCGGCAGCACCGATGTGTCACAGCATTCGTTTATCACAAAGGTAACTGAGTATTCACCGCAAGATAAGGAGTTTTTCACACGCCCCGGCAGCTACGTCTGCTATGAAGCGAACGGGCGTATCTATCGTATCGACTATACACAGGACGACGGCAGCGGCAGATACAGAATGCTTGTCGCAGTCAATGTCATACTGGGACTTGTTATCATTGTGACGGCGGCAGTGTTTATGTACATAGGGCGTAAGCTGATAAAGCCGTTTTACAGGCTGTCAGAGCTGCCGTATGAGCTTGCCAAGGGCAACCTCACCGTGCCGCTCAAGGAGGGCAGGAACCGCTTTTTCGGGCGTTTTGTGTGGGGTGCTGATATGCTGCGTGAGAGCCTTGAAAAGCAGCGTGAGCGTGAGCTTGCATTGCAGCGTGACAAGCAGCTGCTGGTGCTTTCGCTCTCGCATGATATAAAGACGCCGCTGTCTGCTATAAAGCTGTCAGATCAGGCTTTGCAGCGTGGGCTGTATACCGACCCCGAAAAGCTCATGAGCGTCTATGCCTCTATCGGCGATAACGTGCAGCAGATAGAGGGGTATCTCTCGCAGCTCAGAAAGACGGCGAGCGAGGAGCTTTTTGCACTTGATGTAAATATGTCAGAGATGTATTTAAGCGAGCTTATGAGCCGTATTAAGGCGCTCTACACCGAGCGGCTCGGCGAGTCAGGGACAGAGTTTGAGATAGAGCCGTTTTCCGACTGTATCATAAGCGCCGACCCCGACCGTGCCGAGGAGGTGCTGCAAAACCTTATGGAAAACGCTGTCAAATACGGCGACGGCGTAAGTATACGAATAAGTGTCACCAAGGAGGAGGACTGCCGGCTGATAAGCGTTAAAAACTCAGGCTGTACTCTCGATGATGACGAAACGGCACATATATTTGACAGCTTCTTCCGTGGCTCGAACGTCGGCAGTAAGCCGGGCAGCGGGCTGGGGCTTTATATCGCAAGACAGCTTATGCGGAAAATGGGCGGAGATATATTCGCCGTGACAGATGAGAACAGCTTTACTGTCACAGCGGTATTTCGCAGCTGACAAAAGAACATGGTATACAAAAGCGCTGCGGCATTTAGCTGCGGCGTTCTTATTTGTAATAAAAATATGATATTTATATAATGGATTTAACGCAATCTCGTACAATTTAACCGTTCTGTAACCTTTTGAAAGTGGTCAAATGTAATAATTAATTTTATTAACAAAATCTGCGTAACCGTTTTGCAACCTGTCTGCGAGGACTATATGTAGTGTTCGTACAAAAAGAGAGTTTAATTGTAAAAAAATATGAAAAATACGATAAAATGATGTAAAACCTATTGACGAATACAAGATATTGTGGTATAGTATTATATGTGGACAACAAATAGATGTGGTGTGTGCAGAACACCTGTGCCACAAGATATAGTTATCAGGGCATTTTTCAGACCGGCTGTGCTGACAGGCGCAAGTCGGGGATTTTTGCACCGGGCACACTTCATAAAAAGTTTACATATTACAGTTTGGTAACTATAATTCGTACAATTATTACATTTACCCTCGTAAAAAGTGCGTATCTGACAGTATTTGTACCAAAAAGCGCCCATATATACCCCTGCACTTGTAACAATTTCGACACTTGCATTTTCCCTTAAAATAGTGTATAATAGACTTACGGTGGCAAAAAGTGCGAAAAAGTGGCAAATGGTGGGTGACGGCAGCGGCAAACGGCGGCAGCGGTGACAAAACGGCAGCGGCGGCTGTGAAGGCTTCCGGTGCGGTCGTTCACTTTGCAGCGTGCTTTAAGATCAGCACCGCAGGGGGTGGACTTGTTGCAGAAGGCGCTTATGGGGAATTTTTCCCAGTCGATGGACGTAAAGGGGCGCATGAGCTTTCCGCAGAAGCTCAGGGAGATAATAGGCGACAGGTTCATCGTTACCAAAGGCATCGACGGCTGTCTGTTCGTATATTCGCTCGAAGATTTTGATAGGATATGCAAAAAGCTAATGGCTATCCCGATGATAAGGGGCAGGGCTATACAGCGAAACATCATGTCCTGGGCGATAGAGGTCGAAGCGGACAAGCAGGGCAGGATACTGATACCGCAGAATCTGCGTGAGCAGGCATCACTTGAAAAAGAGATCATCGTGGCAGGCGTTTTCGACCGCTGCGAGATATGGGATAAAAAGCACTTTGACGAGATAAACTCGGGCGTTGATGACGAGGAGCTTATGAAGGCTCTTGAAGGGACAGAGCTTTGATATGGAGTTTTCACATTTCCCGGTAATGCTTGATGAGTGCCTGGAGGGGCTTGCGATAAAGCCTGACGGCATATATGTTGACGGTACGGCAGGCGGTGCAGGGCATTCAAAAGAGATAGCAAAACGCCTTACCACAGGCAGGCTCATAGCTATCGACCGTGACCCGGAGGCTGTAAAGGTCGCATCATGCAGGCTCGAGGGGCTTAATGCTCAGGTGGTGCAGGCAAACTACTCTGAGATAGCATCGGTGCTTGAAGAACTTCATATAAGCCGTGCTGACGGCATATTGCTTGACCTGGGCGTTTCGTCGTATCAGCTCGATAACGCCGAGAGGGGCTTTAGCTATAAAAAAGACGCACCGCTCGATATGCGTATGAGCGGCGAGGGCATGAGCGCTTATGAAGTTGTAAACGATTATAGCGAGAGTCAGCTCGCCGATATTATTTTCAGGTACGGCGAGGAGAAATATTCAAGAAGCATCGCAAGGGGCATAGTCAGAGATAGGGAGCTTTCCCCGATAAAGACGACAATGCAGCTTGCGGAGATCATAAAGCAAAATGTCCCCCAGAAGGCAAGGCGGGAGAAAAACCCCTGCAAAAAGACCTTCCAGGCGATAAGGATAGAGGTAAACGGTGAGCTTGAGCATTTGGCACTTGCGCTCGATGCGGCGTTTGACTGCCTTAACGAAGGCGGCAGACTGTGTATCATCACCTTCCATTCGCTGGAGGACAGGCTTGTAAAGCAGAGGTTTGCAGAGTATTGCAGGGGCTGCGAGTGTCCGCCGGATTTCCCGGTGTGCGTGTGCGGCAAAACGCCGTGCGGCAGACTTGTGAACAGAAAGCCTGTCACGGCAGCGCCGGGTGAGCTTGAACGCAATAACCGTTCGCATTCGGCAAAGCTGAGGATAATTGAGAAGATAAAAGACAGAGGATAGGACGTAACAGCCTAAAAAACCATTCGGGAGAGCGGTGAGATCTAAAAATGGCAAAACAGAATCTGGCATATGATTATGACCTTGATGAGCTCAGGGCGGAGGAGCAGAGCAAAAAGATAGCTCACGCAAAGGGCACCAAGGCATTTGACAGAAGATCGGCAGCAGTCTTCTTTATAGTGTTTGCGCTGACAGCGGCATTTTTAGCGGCTATCATGTACGGCAAGGTAGAGCTTTCGAGCCTTTACAGCCAGCAGGCACAGATGCAGGAGGAGCTTGCACAGCTTGAAAATGAGAATAAGAGCCTTGAATCGGAGCTTGCTCAGAAGACAGGCCTTACAAAGGTCGAGGCTTACGCTGAGGACGAGCTGGGATTGCAGAAGCTCAATAAGTCGCAGATAGAATATATCAAGCTCGACAAACAGCCGGTATCCGAGCCGGTGAGTCAGGACGATGAGAGCCTGTTCACAAAGATCAAAAACTGGTTCGGCGATTTTCTGGAATATATCGGCGCTAAATAAAATAATAATTAATCAGGAAAGTTAGGGACAGTTTTGTGCTTAGCTTTCTTGTTCTATAAAAAACAAAGACAAAAATTGTAGTAATAGGCAAAAATGCGATGATAAGGGCAAAAAAACCGTTTATTTTGCATAAAAGCCGCTTGAAAGGATACAGACGAAAAATGACAGACAAACCGACCATATCAATGAAAAAACGTCTAAATCTTGTGGTGCTGCCGATAATAGCAGGGATACTTGTATATCTTGTTTACAGTATCTTTCAGGTAACTGTAAAGGACGCTAAAAAGTGGCAGGAGCTTGCGAACTCTCAGCAGCTGCAAAGCACTATCGTCAAGGCGTCAAGGGGCGCTATATACGACTCAAAATCGCAGGTGCTCGCACAAAGCTCGACGGTGTATAACGTCTACGCCGACCCGGTGATGCTCGCAGAGCAGCTCAAAGCCAAGGACGAAAAGATAGATAAGATAAAACAGGATATAGCCGAGGAGTCTGATGCCAAAAAGCGTGAACAGTACCAGAAAACGCTCGATGAGTGCAAAAGCTCCGAAAAGCTGTATGATGAGCTTGTGACCGTGCTTGCAGATGAGCTTATGGTGGAAACATCGGTGGTCAGGGAAAAGTGCGAAGCAAACTCTATGTACGAGATCATCAAGAAGGAGGTCGAAAAGACCACCTGCGACAAGATAAATAAATTCCTGACCGACAACGAGCTTGACGGCATAAGGTGTGAGCCTACGACAAAGAGGTTCTATCCGCAGAACGAGCTTGCAGGTGCAGTGCTGGGGTATATCAATAACGACGGCGACGGCGTTTACGGGCTGGAGGCTTACTATGATGACTACCTCTCGGGCGTTGACGGCAGAACGGTGAGTGCAAAGGACCGTGACGGCGAGGCTATCCCGTATAAGTATAAGCAGAGCTTCGATGCAAAGGACGGGGATTCTCTGTATCTCAATATCGACACGACCATACAGCTCTACCTTGAATCGGCACTCAAAAAATCGGTGGATAAATTCAACCCCCGTGAGCGTGCCTGCGGTATCATCATGAACCCTAAAAACGGCAAGATCTACGCTATGGCGACTGTCAACGGCTGTGACCCGAACGAGCCTAACGAGCTTTATGATGAAAGCTATGAAAAGCAGCTCGAGGGTCTTGACGAGGAGAGCGATGAATACCATAAGGAGCATATAAGACTGCTCACAAAGCAGTGGACGAATAAGGCTATATCGGAGCTTTATTACCCCGGCTCGGTATTCAAGGTCATAACAGGCTCGTCGGCGCTCGAAGAAAAGGTCATCGACCTTAAAGAAACATTTGGCTGTTCAGGAGAGCTTACAGTGCTCGGGCAGACTATCCACTGCTGGAACACCGGCGGCCACGGAGCGCAGACATTTGCGCAGGCTATAATCAATTCCTGTAACCCGGCGTTCATGGAGATAGGCGCAAAGCTCGGTGTCAAGGGCTTCTGTGATTATTTCAAGGCGTATGGTCTTACAGAAAAAACGGGCATAGACCTGCCCAATGAAGCAGACAGCTTTTTCTATTCTGCCGACACTATGTCGGAGGTAGACCTTGCGGTATCCTCCTTCGGTCAGGCGAATAAGATAACGCCCTTGCAGATGATAACAGCATACGCTGCAGCTATCAATGGCGGCTACCTTGTAACACCGCAGGTGGTGGATAAGATAGTCGATGCAGACGGCAATATAGTCAAGGAATTTGACCCTGTGATAAAGCGCCAGGTCATCAGCGAGGAGACCTCCGCCGATATGAGAGATGTGCTTGAAAACAACGTAAGCACCGAGCATTCCGGCAACTGCTATATACAGGGATATAAGATCGGCGGTAAGTCGGGTACATCGCAGAAAATGGACGTTGACGAGAATATGCACGTCGGTTCCTACTGTGCATTCGCACCTGCTGACGACCCGGAGGTCATCATGCTTGTAATGGTCGATGCACCGACAGGCGATGCCTACTACGGCGCACAGGTCGCAACGCCTGTGTGCGTTGAGGTGTTTGAGCAGCTGCTGCCGTATCTGGGATTCTATCCCGAATATACTGAGGAGGAGCTTGAAAACCTCCAGGTGTCCGTTCCCAACGAGCAGTTTGAGACTGTCAAGAACGCACAGAAGACTCTCGAAGCCCTCGGACTTCAGGTCAAGGTCGTAGGCTCGGGCAGCGAGGTCAAAAAGCAGTCGCCGGCAGGCGGAACTATGGTCAAGAGCGGTACGGTGGTGCTTTATACCGACGATACTGCCGAGGAGATGAAGTCTGTGCCGTCGCTGCAGGGACTTTCAAAGCAAAACGCAATAGATGCCCTCGAGCTTGCAGGGCTTAACATAAACGTCAAGGGCAACGACTCCGATAATGACCTTGCAACAGCACAGGAGGATCAGAGCATAGCCGCAGGGGAGAGCGTGCCGGAGGGTACGATAGTATCGGTAACTATCACGGCGGTAGACGCACTTCATGAATAAAGGAGCAAAAACAAATGGGATTTTTAAGCGCATTGTTCGGCGGTGAAAAAAAGCGGGAGCCTTTTGTAAATGAAGAGCCTGTAAAAGAAGAAAAGGCTGAGTCTAAGAAAAAGACTTTTCCGCTCGGGGAGTTTACCTTTGTCGAGGCTCCGAACTGCATACCGCCGGAGTTCGGCTACGAGGGCGAGATAGACTGGTTCGATGTACCCGATACCGATGACCCGTATGAAAGGCTGCTCGGCGTCTATATCGACAGAGATACGATGGACTCACCCGAGGCAGACTACTGCTATAAAAAGCTCGAGGAGTATGCAGCTGATAAGAGCGGTACTGAAAGAAAAGCCGTGACAGCGGCGGCAGAATACTTTTTTAACGAGCGCAGAGATCTGTTCTATGATAAGATACCTGAAAGTATAGACGCACTTGCAGACTGCTTTAGCTTCAGACATATAAGCATATACAGAAACGGCGATACCGTCTTTTCATTAGAGCAATATGCCGGCCTTGCGATAGAAAGAGATGTGTATGCGACATTCAAAGCCGACGGCAGCGTTAAATTTGAATATACAGAATAATAAGGAGAAATAAAAATGAAACTTTCACAGCTTCTTGAAGGGATAGCACATTCCTCTCTTCCCGATACCGACATCACCGATGTCACGAGCGATACAAGAAAGGAGCTTGCACCCGGCTTTGCGTTTGTGTGTATAAAGGGCAATACCTTTGACGGGCACGACAGCGCTGAGGAAATGATAAAGCGTGGCGCAAAGGTCATAATATGCGAAAAAGACTTAGGGCTTGAAAACCAGGTGATAGTTAAAGATACAAGGGCGGCTTACCCAAGACTGTGCGCGAGATTTTTCGGCGACCCTCAGAAAAAGCTCCGCCTGATAGGCGTTACAGGTACCAACGGCAAGACTACTATCACGACCGTTACCAAGAGGATATTCGATAAGCTCGGCATAAAGGCAGGACTTATAGGTACTGTAAGCAACGAGATAGGCGGGCGTGTGATACATACAGAGCGTACAACGCCCGAGCCGTATGATCTGTTTGAGCTGTTTGGCGAAATGGTCAGTGAGGGGTGCGAGTTCTGTGTCATGGAGGTATCCTCTCAGGGGCTTGAGCAGAAAAGGCTCGAGGGGTGCTGGTTTGAGATAGGTGCGTTTACCAATCTCACGCAGGATCACCTTGATGTACACGGCACTATGGAAAATTATTATAATGCCAAAAAGATACTCTTTTCGCTCTCCGACAGAGCTATAATAAATATCGACGATGAGTACGGCAGGAGATACTGCAAAGAAATAACTATCCCCGTAAAGACCCTCTCGGTAAGGGGCGGCGGCGACTTTAACGCAAGCAATATAAGACTTACGGCTCAGGGGCTTGAATATGACTTCTCGGACGGCGAGGTGACGCTCCCTGTGAAATTTGCTATGCCGGGAATGTTCAACGCCTCAAATTCTCTGACTGTGGCGGCGATATTTGATTCTCTGGGCTTTGACCTGAAAAAGATCATACCGCTCATAGGCGAGATAGAGGGCGTAAGAGGAAGAGTCGAGGTCATACCCACGGGGCGTGATTTTACGGTGATATGTGACTATGCACATACGCCCGATGCACTTGTAAATGTCCTCTCGGCTATCAAGGAATGCTCTTCGGGGACGCTTAAATGCCTTTTCGGCTGCGGCGGCAACAGGGACGCTAAAAAGCGCCCTCTCATGGCAAAGGCTGCGGCTGATAATGCAGATTTCCTGATAGTTACATCAGATAACCCCCGAAACGAAGACCCCGAGCTTATAATAAAAGATATTCTTGCCGGTCTTGAAGGAACAGATAAGCCGTATGTGACTATCCCCGACAGGCGTGAAGCGATAGTGTGGGCTGTAAAGAACGCACAGCCGGGCGATATAATCGTGCTTGCAGGCAAGGGGCATGAGGATTATCAGATACTCAAAGGCATGAAAAAGATACATTTTGATGAACGTGAGGAAGTAGCAAAGGCTCTTGAACAGCTTGACTGACAGAGCAGGAAGGACTGGACTTCAATGGTTAAGATGACATTAAAGGAAATAGTTGAGGTAGTAGACGGCAGCTTCGGCTTTCCGTCGGATATAAGCGTATCAAGCGTGTGTACCGATACGAGGGCTATCAAGGCAGGGTGCGTGTTCATAGCGCTCAAGGGCGAGAATTTCGACGGGCATGACTTTGCGGCAAAGGCGACAGAGCTGGGCGCCGAGGCGGTCATAACCGAGCGCCCGATAGAGAACGCCAAGTGTATAGTTGTCGATTCCACAAGAAAGGCGCTTTTAAACCTTGCAAGCTATTACAGGAATAAATTCAAGCTGCCGCTCGTAGGCGTTACGGGAAGTGTCGGCAAGACCTCTACCAAGGAAATGATAGCAAGCGTGCTTTCACAGCACTATGAGACTTTAAAGACGCAGGGTAATCATAATAACGAGATAGGCTTGCCGCTTACGCTTTTTGAAATAGAGCAGTCCACTCAGGCGGCAGTCATCGAAATGGGCATGAACCACCCGGGCGAGATCTCACGGCTCTCGCTGTGCGCCTGCCCGACTATCGCAGTCATCACCAATATAGGCTTTTCGCATATAGAGAACTTAGGCACGCAGGAGAATATCCTCAAAGCCAAAATGGAGATACTTGACGGCTGCTCGTATGATGCGCCGCTCGTTATAAACGGCGACGACAAGCTGCTTGCAAACGTCACCCCGAGGGGCGGCAGACGCACTGTCAGCTACTCGATGTCAAAGAAAAGCTGCGATGTGTACGCATCGAATATAAAGATAAACGGCGGAGTGATAACGCTTGATATAAACAGTAAGTCGGGCGTTACACCTGTAACTATAAACTGCTACGGCGAGCATAATATCAAAAACGCACTTGCGGCATTCGCAGTCGGTGAGGAGCTTGGTATGACGCCTCAGGAGATAGCAGCAGGCATAGCGGCGTTCAGACCTGACGGTATGCGGCAGAATATCAGACAGCAGGACGGCGTGACGCTCATAATCGACTGCTATAACGCAGCCCCCGATTCCATGAAGTCCGGCGTTTCGGTGCTGACACAGGTGGAGATACCAAAGGGCGGCAGAAGGATAGCTGTCGTTGCGGATATGCTTGAAATGGGCAAAATGGCGCCTAAGCTCCACAGGAGCGTGGGCGAAGCTCTCGGTACTGCCGGGATAGACTATATATACTGCTTCGGCGACCTTTCAAAGTATTATATCGAGGGCGCTGTAAAGAAGGGCTTTGCTAAGGAGAATACCTTCCACTTTGAAACAAGAGAGGAGCTTGCAGCAGCTCTTAAAGATATGGTAAAAAGCGGCGATGCTGTGTGGTTCAAGGGCAGCCGTGGAATGAAGCTCGAAGAAGTCGTAGATGCACTATAATGAGCTTACCCCTTACGGCGGCGTGATAATGGCGCTTTGTATGGTGCTGTGTGCCGTGTCGGGGGTCGTGCTGATACCGTTTTTCAGGTTTTATAAGACCGGCTTTTTCGAGATGCACATAGGCGACAGACTCAGAAAGGACGATTCATCGCCACGCTTCGGCGGCGTGCTTTTAATGGGCGCTGTCACAGCAGGTACGGTGGGCGGCGTGTATATCCTCTCAAAGCTCGGCAATGAATTTGATGATTCCCCGGCAAAAAGGCTCACAGCGGCGCTTGTGTATGTGTTTTTTATATTTATCGCAGGCTTTTTGCAGGACTATTTGAAGCAAAAGCTCAGACGGCCTGCCGGAGTGAAGCTGCCGCTGCTGTTTTTGTATTTGTGGCTGGTGTCAACAGGCTTTGTGCTGTCACTTAAACTAATAAGCGGCATGAGCGGCAAGGTGCTTTTGCCGTTCCGACTTGGGTTTTTAGGCTTCGGGGCAGCGTATTACCCCGTAATGGGGCTGCTGATGACGATAAGCTGTATGGCGTTTATGAACTTCGATACCTTCGGCGGGCAGGAGCAGTACTCCTGTGACGGGCTGCTTGGTGTAACGGTGACGCTTTTCGGGCTTTTCTTTGCGGTAATGGGCGAGGGGGAATGCTCCCTGCTCGGCTATATCACCGCCGGAGCGAGTGCCGGGCTGCTCGTGTGGAGCGCATTCCCGTCAAAAATATACCCCGGAGAGAGCGGTCAGCTCATAAGCGGCGCACTTTTTTGTGCGATGTGTATAATTTCGGGGCGAGAATTGCTATTGATTATTCTTCCCGTTTCTGTTATAATAGATATGTTAGCCTCTCTTACGAGGTATGTGTACTATAAACTTACAAAGAAAGTGCTGCTAAAAGGCGGCAGCCTCCACTCTCACTTAAAGGAGAGCGGCAGGAGCGATGTAAGCATAATACTGTTCTCACTGCCCTTTACCCTTGCAGGCATAGCGGCAGCATCGGCATTTTATGTTTACAGCACAGAACTGATATAATTGTGAATTGTGAATTGTGCATTGTGCATTGCAAAGGTGGTGTTTATTTGGCGTCTAAGGGAATAAAGCGTATGCGTGACGGCAGCCTTGTTTACGAAAGAAAGGGCTTTAGCGTCAAAAAGCATACCGAGATAGAGCTTGGCAGCTCAAAGGATATAGCGACAGAGCGAAATGTATTTTCTATCAGACCTGTGTTATCCGGGATAGATAAGCCGTTTCTGCTGCTGGTGCTGGTGCTGCTGGGGTTCGGACTTATGATGATGTTCTCAGCATCCTACGCCTGGGGTCTTGAAATGGGCGACGGGTACTTTTATATAAAAAAGCAGGCGATGTTTGCGGTGATAGGTCTTGCGGTGATGTGGTTTGCATCTATCGTTGACTACCATAACTACTTAAATACCAAGCTGGCGTTCGGGTTTTTCGCACTTATGTGTGTCGTCACGTTCTATACGGCGATAGCAGGTACTGCGACTGCGGACGCATCAAGGTGGATAGTTATAGGGTCGTTCCGCTTCCAGCCGTCAGAGCTTTTAAAGATAGCGCTTATCATAGTGTTTGCATATACCGGTGCGGTCAATTTCCCGAATTACCAGAACTGGCGCTATTCGACGATACCCTTTGCGGCATATCTCGGTATAGCGGTCATACTGCTCGCATTGCAGCGCCATATCTCGGCGGTAATGCTTATCGGTATCCTCGGCATCTCGCTTATGTTTGTCAGCGGTGTGCCGCTGGGGACGTTTTTGAAATTCATAGGTATCCTGGTCTCCCTTGTGGTGGTGGGGGCGCTGGTGCTGTACTTTGCGACAGGCAGCTTCTCCTATATAGAGGACCGTATAAACGGCTGGATAGACCCTATGTCGGATATACAGGGCAGTACGCATCAGACGTATAACGCACTGCTCGCTATCGGGTCGGGCGGTATATTCGGTCTGGGCTTCGGTGAATCAAGACAGAAATACCTCTACCTCTCGGAATCGCAGAACGACTTCGTCTTTGCAATAGTCTGCGAGGAGTTCGGGCTTATCGGTGCGATAGTGGTGATACTGCTGTTTGCACTTCTGATAGTGCATGGCTTTTATATAGCATCACGGGCAAAGGACAGGTTCGGTATGCTGCTTGCATCCGGTATCACTATCCAGATAGGCTCGCAGGCGATACTTAATATGATGGTCGCCTGCAACGCATTCCCGAATACAGGCATCTCGCTGCCGTTTTTCAGCTACGGCGGAACGGCGCTCATAATCACGCTCGGTGAGATAGGTATAATACTCAATGTCTCCCGTCAGGCGAGAAAGAACAAAAAAAGATAGTATCTTAATGGAGTGATAATTATGCTTAGAGTCCTTCTTGCAGGAGGAGGAACGGCAGGTCATATAAACCCTGCCCTTGCGATAGCTGAGATAATAAAGGAGCATCGCCCCGATGCCGAGTTCTGCTTTGCAGGCAACCCCAAAAAGCTCGAGGCGACCATAATACCCAAGGCAGGCTACCGCTTTGAGCCTATCAATGTCGAGGGCATACAGAGAAAGCCGAGCCTTGAAAATATAAAGAAAAATGCCCACGCTGTCTGGTGCCTTATGAGGACGGGGGCAAGGAGCAAGCAGATAATTAAGGATTTCAAGCCGGATCTTGTTATAGGGACGGGCGGATATGTTTCCGGACCTGTTGTGAGAAAGGCAGCGCAGATGGGCATACCAACGGCGATACATGAGGCAAATGCCTTTGCAGGCGTTACTACAAAGCTGCTCTCCAAAAAGGTGAACGCTATAATGCTCACAGTCGAGAATACCAAGAACCTCGACCCGGACGTTATGGGAAAGGCAACAGTCACGGGCTTGCCGGTAAGAAAGGCATTTGACGCTATGTCAAAAGAGCAGGCCAGGGAAAAGCTCGGCTTTTCAAAGGACAGTATCTGCGTGCTTTCCTGCGGCGGCAGCCTCGGGTCAATGACTATAAATGATAATGTTTTAAAGCTCTTCAAATGGTATCAGGATAACGGCATACAGGTCGATCATATACATTCCTTTGGTACATATGAGGGATATAAGGATTTCCCCGATAAGCTCAGAGCGCTCGGCGTAGATCATGAAAACGACCCGCACAGACTTGTAAACAGCTATATAAATATGCCTGTGTGTATGGCAGCAGCAGACCTTGTTATAACGAGATGCGGCGCATCTACGCTCGTGGAGCTTGAAGCTATCGGCAGGGGCGCTGTGCTTATCCCGTCGCCTATGGTGGCGGAGAACCACCAGTACCATAACGGCATGGTGCTTGAAAACGCAGGCGCAGGCAGGGTAATAGAGGAAAAAGACCTGACAGATGAAAAATTCATAGGCACGGTGAGCGAGCTGATAAGAGATAAACAAAAGCTCGATGAGCTTGGCAGGAAGTGTGCATCACTCTATATAAAAGATACCAACGACAGGATCTGGGGAGTATTGCAGCCGCTTGTAAAAGACGTTAAATAATTAAGGAGAAAGAAGTATTATGGCGAAACATAATCCCTCAATGGGCGGACTTGAAGTGCCCGAGACCGATGACCTGAACCAGGAACTTGGCAGGCAGCTTTTAGACAGTAACGGCGGCGGAAACTTCGGACCTGTGTCGAATCAGATAAATATGCTCGACAACAGCTCCTTTGCATCTGCATCAAAGCGCTACGACGGTATAGAAAAGGTCGATGACCTCTCAAAGGCTAAGAAGAAAGCCAAAAAGGAAGAGGAAAACGACTTCATGAAGTCTATGGCGAAGCGCCCGGTGCCGGTAAGAAAAACGATAGATGAGGATAATGCAGGTGCGGTCGTCAAGATAGGCAGCAAATTCATCAAGGTGTCAAAGATCGTCAAGATCGCAGTTATACTTGTGGTGGTGCTTGCCTTGTTTGCGTTGTTCGTGCCGCCGGTGATCACGACTAATGTTGTTGATTCAAAGGCAGAGAACAATAATATCTTCGCCAGCAAGGGCATAAGCGAGCTGAAGGTCGAGTATGCCAAGAATTACTCTATGGTGGAGAATTCGTCCTTCTCATCAGAAAAGGCAGAGAATTACAGAGAGGTCTTTTTGAAGTTCAACGTTTATAACCTCTCCTTCTTCCAGACAAGGATACCGCAGTTCGAGCTTGCGGCGAGCAAGTCCACAAGCCCCGACAGGATAATATACGTCGGCAACGACCAGCTCAATGATAATGCGTCTGTGGTGCAGCCTTTCTCAAAGGGCGAGGTGACAGTCAAGGTGCTTATAAATGTAGAGAACCTTGATGACTACGCATTCCGTGACCTTGTAAGGGGAATGGTCATAAAGACAAAGGATATGGGCAGAAAAATCACCAAGACCACATACTGCCCGACGATACCTGCATACATCTTCGTATCCGACTCGGTAGACGTTAAACTAAACCCATAAGGTCGGTTAATAGTTAACATTTGACTTGAAAAGTAACCTTGCTTCTTTCTTTCGCATAGTATGTTTTGTAAACTTACATAGCGAAAGAGGGAGATAATATGCAGGGATTTCTGATAGAGGGAACTAAGGAGCTTAAAGGCGAGATAAGAGTCAGCGGCGCAAAAAATGCAGCACTTCCGATAATAGCGGCGTGCCTGCTCGTTGACGGTGAGGTAAGGCTCACCGACTGCCCGGGGCTCAGCGATGTTTATTCCTCTGTCAGGATACTTGGCTGTCTGGGGTGTAAGGCAAAGGCTGTAAATGGTGAGTTTTACGCCGACTGCCGTGATGTGAGCAAGGACCATATCCCCGACAGGCTGATGCGCCTTATGAGGTCGTCATCATTGTATCTCGGGGCGCTGCTCGGCAGAAAGGGTAGCGCTTATGTTTCCTACCCGGGCGGCTGTGAGCTTGGTCAGCGCCCGATAGACCTGCACCTCTACGCCCTTGAAAAAATGGGCGCTAAGATAACTGAGGAGCATGGAGTTATAGAGTGTACGACACCTGGAGGACTGCACGGAGCTAAGATAAACCTGTCCTTCCCGTCAGTCGGGGCGACCGAGAATGTGATACTTGCAGCAGTGCTCGCAAGGGGCGAGACTGTCATATACGGCGCAGCAAGAGAGCCTGAGATAGCCGATCTTTCGGAGTTTTTAAGAAAGTGCGGCGCAAAGATCACAGGCGACGGCACATCGACAGTCAGGATAGAGGGCGTTTCACGCCTGCACGGCTGCGAATATAAGGTCATGCCCGACAGGATAGCGGCGGCTACATATATGTGTGCTCTCGCTCTGGCCGGCGGTGGGCTTTGTATAGATAACTGTATAGAGCAGCAGCTCACGCCGGTGAGCAATGTGCTTGCAGAAGCCGGGTGCGATGTTTATTTTTCGGGCAGCAGAATGTATATCAGCCGTAAAAAGCCGCTTAAAAGCGTAGGTACAGTAAGAACTATGCCCTACCCGGGCTTTCCTACCGATGCGCAGCCGCTTGTGACGGCAGTGCTTGCAAAGTGCCGGGGCACAAGTATAGTGGTCGAGAATATCTTCGAGAACAGATTCAGACTCAACTCCGAGCTTGTGCGAATGGGCGCAGATATAAAGACCGAGGGCAGGATAGCTGTTATCGAGGGCGTAAATGAGCTTTACGGCGCAAGGGTAATGGCAGCAGACCTCAGAGCAGGGGCGGCGCTCGTGTGTGCGGCAGTGTCCGCCGAGGGCGTGAGCGAGCTTGGCATGACCGAGTATATAGACCGTGGGTATGAGCATCTTGAAGATACCCTCTCGTCGGTCGGCGCAAAGATCAGACGCTGTATAATTTAGATAAACACCGCCCTGACAGGCGGAAAGACAGAAAAAAGCTGTAAAAATAAGGATAAGGACAATGAGTAAAAAGAGAAAAGAGCGTACCCGTCAGCCTGATGTGCCGGCGGTGCGTGCAAGGGTAAAAAAGAAAAAGCGAAAGCGCTTTAAGCTCGACCTGCCGCCGAGTATGGTCTATGCCTTAGGCATAACGGCGGCGCTGGTCGTTGTGGTGGTGATGTCGTTCACACTGTTTTTCAACATCAGCCAGGCGGATATACAGGGGTGTGAGCTGTATACCTATGACCAGGTGATAGCTATGAGCGGCGTGTCAGGCGGAACGAATCTTCTCAGAATGAATACCGACACCGTTGAAAAACGCCTTGTGGAGGGCTTGCCGTATGTCGAGCAGGCGAAGGTCACAAAGCGCTTCCCGGATTCGATAGACATAGAGATAACTGAGGCTGAGCAGGGCGCAAGCCTTGAACAGGACGGCAGATATGTGATAATATCCACAAAGGGCGTGGCACTTGAAACAGATGTCAAAGCGCCTGCCTCCGGGCATCCGGTGATAAAGGGGTTTGAGATAAAGCCCGACATCACTCCGGGTAAGCAGATAGAGTCAAAGGACAACCTTAAAGCCAAGATAGTGTCAACACTTATGTCGGCACTTGACAGGTACGGCTTTGAAAAGGTAAGCGAGATAGACCTGACCGACAGGACGAATATCGTCCTGCGCTATGACGACAGACTTGATATTTATATCGGCTCGTCATACGATATGGAGTATAAGCTCGAGGAGATAAAGGCGGTCATCGACAAGGGGCTTAAAGATAACTTCACCGGTGTGATCCGCTATAATGGTACCGAGAGCGGTATCTCCGCTATACCCGAGGGGGCGGCACAGACCCATGAAAAGGTCAAGGATCAGAAAAAGACCGTCAAAAAGACAACGACCGACGATACCGGCGAGGACGGCACTGACGATACCGGCGAGGAGACCCATTCTGCAGATACAGCAGAGCCGGAAACAACTGACCCCGATGCAGCAGCTGAACCTGATGCAGTTGCAGACCCCGACACGGCAACTGACCCCGATGCAGCAGCCGAGACTTATGATACCCCCGCAGACGGCGACGCTCAACAGGCGGACGAGCAGCCGGCAGTTACCGAAGCCCCGGCGGAAACAGAACTTCCGCCCGAAACAACAACATGGGCAGGCTGGTAATCAGATGTAAGAGATAAGAGGTAAGATGTAAGAAATAAGTGCGGGATAATCGTTAATATATACAAATTTGTACGAAAATAGGGATAGTTAACTATTATTTCACCAAAAATTTATAAAAAAGTAATATAAGCACTTGAAAACTTCGGGATTTTATGCTAATATAATAATGTATCATTTTATTTAATTGAAAATATGCCGTTTTTCAGGGCGGCTGAACGGAGGATGTAGAATATGTCATACGAATATGTAGAGGCACCGGTAGAAGGAGCAAGGATAAAGGTAATAGGTGTCGGCGGCGGCGGCGGAAACGCTCTTAACTGTATCGCAGGCGAGGGTATAGTCGGCAACGTTGAATACATAGCTATCAATACTGATATCCAGGCTCTTAAAGCATCAAAGGCAACAGAGAAAATAGCTATCGGTCAGAAGCTGACCCACGGTCTCGGCGCAGGCGCAAAGCCCGAGATAGGCGAAGCATCTGCACAGGAGAGCAAGGAAGAGATCTCCAAGGTGATAGAGGATGCCGATATGGTATTCATCACAGCAGGCATGGGCGGCGGTACCGGTACAGGTGCAGCTCCCGTGGTAGCACAGATAGCTCAGGAGCTGGGCAAGCTCACAGTCGCTGTTGTTACAAAGCCCTTCAAGTTTGAAGGTCCTAAGAAAATGGAAAAGGCAGAGCAGGGCATACAGAATCTTCTCGAGCACGTTGACGCACTTATCGTTATACCTAACCAGAACCTCCTTAAAGGCGGTCAGAAGCTGACTATGAAGGAGTCATATGCACTTGCAGACAGCGTGCTTAAAACAGACGTTATCTCCATAGCAGAGATAATCACAAGACATGACGATATAAACGTAGACTTTGCAGACGTTACAACAATTATCAAGGACGCAGGCTACGCACATATGGCTATCGGTCACGGCGAGGGCAAGGATAAGGTGCAGGAGGCTGTAAACCAGGTAATAGCCAGCGAGCTGCTTGAAACATCTATCACAGGCGCTAAGAGACTGCTTGTCAATATCACGATGAGCGAGGATATAGTAACTGACGAGATCGACGAGCTGACGGACGAGCTTACAAAGGCTGCTGACGAGAACGCAGAGATCATCTTCGGTAACGGCTATGATCCTGACGCTAAGGACGAGATATTCGTTACAGTCATCGCTGCTGATTTTGACGGCGCAGCTTCAATGAGAGCTGCTGCTCCCAAAGCGCCCGAGGCTGCACAGAGGGCGAGCTTTTCGTCAAACTATAAGCAGAGCGCAAGGGACGTAAAGGCAGACGCTGAGGCACGCTATAAGGCTGGCGTCAAGGCTGCTGACAATACCGACTATTATAACGATCTTTTCAAGATATTCAAGAATAAGTAAGTGATCTTTCCGGACGAATGCAGTAATTCACTGCATTTCGTCCGTTTATCTCAATAAAGACGCTGAATAGTTAATATGTATAAAAATGCCGTCGAATTTTTGGTAAATAGGCTAAATATTTCGGGGCAATTGAAAATAGCTTGAAAAATCCTGATAAATATAGTATAATATTATAGGTACAAAAACACAAGGGAGGAAAGTATAATGTCAAGCAACGGTTATTTAAAAACTGTAAGAGTGGGCGGCTTTGATAAGCAGGACGTTCTTGCTTACGTTGACGAGCTCAACTCGAAGATCTATAAACTCGAAGCACAGGTAAATGATCTTACAGAAACTAACGACAGACTTGAGCAGGAGGCAGGCGGTGCTGCACACGCTGAGTTTGAGGAAAAGGCAGAATACGAAAAGAAAATAGAAGAGAGCAAGTCGAAGATAGCAGAGCTTCAGTCATCTGCTGATACGATGAAGCTCCAGATCGCTGACTATGAGCAGCAGATACAGGAAAAGGAAGCTGAGATCGAGAGAATGAAGGCTGAGGCTGAGGAGCTTCAGGAGAAGCTCGAGCAGGCAGAGCAGAATGCGCAGAACGCAGCAGGCTCAGTTGCTCCGCAGTTTGACCTGGGCTCGGTATTCATCGAGGCTCAGAATACTGCAAATAAGATAGTTTCAGAGGCTAAGAAGGCTGCAAAGCAGGCTGAGGAGGAAGCTCAGACACTCGCAGCACAGATAATAGATGACGCTAATGCACAGGCTGAAAAGACAGTCGCTGATGCACAGGCTGAGGCTGAAACGACACTCGAAACAGCTAAGAGCTCGTCAGACGCTATGGTATCTACCGCACAGGCAGAGGCTGAGGCTATGACAACTCAGGCAAGGGGCGAGGCTGACAGGACTCTCGGCGAAGCTAAGATGAAGTCAGACAAGATGCTCACAGACGCTCAGAACGAGGTCGCTACTATCAGAGAGAAGTCCTCGGGCTTCAGAGCTTCCGTCAAGGAAGAGTATACAAAGCTCAGCGAGAACGTTCAGCAGCTCATCACTACACTCAATGACCTGTATGGTTCTTCGATAGGTTCAGTAAATCAGGCAAGAGATCTTATAGACGAGGGTCTTGAGCTTGTAGATGGTAACCAGGATTTTAATAATAGCGGGAAAGGAAGTGATGCAGACGCTGAGGTAAAAGCAGACGATGATATTTCAAGACTGACAAAGTCTATGGAAGAACTTGCTAATGAAGCGATAGATAAAGTTTGATATGATATGAGTGATATATTAAAGATAAATGCCGGGGAGCTGAAGGCTCGCAGCAGTGAGCTGAGAGCCGGAATGAAGATACTCCTGACAGGTTACGTTTATACCGCAAGAGATGCGGCGCATAAGAGATTCATGCAGCTGCTCGATGAAGGCAGGGAGCTGCCGTTTGATATTGAAAATGCGGTAATATATTATGCAGGTCCTACCCCTGCGCCCGAGGGCAAGCCGATAGGCTCGTGCGGTCCTACGACATCGGGCAGAATGGATAGGTTCGCACCCAGACTTCTTGATCTGGGGCTTGGCGGTATGGTCGGAAAAGGCGAAAGAAACGACGAGGTCAGACAGGCGATAGTTCGTAATAAAGCGGTCTATCTGTGCGCTGTCGGCGGTGCAGGTGCGCTTGCGTGCAACTGTATAAAGTCGTGTGAGGTGATAGCCTTTGACGATCTCGGCTGCGAGAGCGTAAAGCGGCTGTATGTTGAGGATTTTCCGCTTGTGGTGGCAGATGACTGCTATGGAGGGGATATATTCTCGCAGGGCAGAGCAAAGTACGCAGTATAAGGATCATTAAGCCAACGGTTTTGCCGTTGGCTTTTTTGCGTCATTATATAAAGGCAACACCGCACAAAGACCGTCTGAGAGCTTTGCGGCACATCTACCCCAAGATTTTCCGTCATATTACCTAAATTTACCTTGAAATACGTTAGTATTCCTGCGGCAAATTTAGGCAATCTGACAAAAAATCTGACTGCGTATCTGTACCGCAATCTTTGTGCGGTGTTGCCTAAACGCAAAAACCGGAAGAGCTGAAAACTCTCCCGGTAAAGAAAACTTGTGTTAAGGAAGTAATAATATAGCTTAACCCTGTTCCTTCATCTTTGCGAAACACTCGCTGCAATAAACGGGTCTGTCCTCCTTCGGCTGGAAAGGCACCTTAGCCTCGCCGCCGCAGGCAGCACATACAGCAGTAAAGAGCTGTCTGCCCTCTCTGCTTGCGTTCTTTCTTGCGTCACGGCAAGCCTTGCATCTCTGAGGCTCGTTTACAAAGCCTTTCTCTGCAAAAAACTCCTGCTCACCGGCTGTGAAAACGAACTCGTTTCCGCATTCCTTGCAAACCAATGTCTTGTCTTCGTACATAATTTTTTACCTCGCTTTATGCTTTTAAATATTCCCAAGCTCTGCCCGTAGCTTTTTTCTCGCACGCTGCATAGCATTGTTCACTGATTTTTCGCTGATGCCAAGCTCGTCACCGATGCTCTCGTACCCAAGCCCCATTGAGAACAGCTTGAACACCCGCCACTCCTTGTCGGAAAGCACCTCAGCCATTCGCCTGTTGATCTCGTCGAGCTGCTCACGGCTCTCGATGATGTTCTCGGGAATGATCTCGCTTTTGTCAGCACACATATTTTCAAATTCTTCATCAAGCGGCTCGGTCAGATTGCTCTCGAGCTTTTTGACGGCGTTTATCATTCGGTTTTTTATGCACCTGTTCGCATACGTCGCAAACGATGCCCCACGCCCCTGATCGTAAGTCCTTACCGCCGCCACAAGACCTATCAGCCCCTCCTGAAAAAGATCCTCATAATACTCCGGGGATATTGCTCTTGCTTTCGCAGACGCTACAAAGCTGTAACGGCTTATAAGCTCGTTCATCGCTGCCTTGTCGTTATCTGCTGTCATGACAAGCTCCTCATCACTGTGCTTTGAAACTCTGGACAACTAAACACCCCCACGGTGGAAAAAAAGATACTGAATGTGCATATTTATCATAGCATTTTTACACTTTATTGTCAAGCATATTTTAAAATTAGAAAATAAAAAATTAATATTTGTAGGTTTTTACAGATTCATTGTTATTTTATTGTATGTTTTAACAATATATTTGCCCGAGGTGGTAAATAATGGCTTTCAGTCCGCCTGAAATTACTGCGAAAGTAGATGTAAATAGTATATTTTTTGTGAAAATACTTGATTTTTGAGGTGATAGGGGTTATAATAAGTATATAGTTGACAAAAGAATGGAGGACTGAAAAATGAGCTTTGAAGTAACAAAGGATACTATTATCGGCGATATTCTCGATGCAGACGCTGCAACTGAGCCTTATTTCCTTGAAATGGGTATGCACTGCCTTTTCTGCCCCTCATCAAGAGGCGAAACTGTCGAGGAGGCTTGCATGGTACACGGCGTAGACCCCGAAGTGCTCGTAGGTAAACTCAACCAGCATTTTGCAGGCTAAAACAATAACCCCGTACCTTTATGGGTGGTGCTTATAAAAATGCTTATGTATTTATCGGGGGAAACCTTTCTGAAGAAAGGTTGTCCCCCGAACCCCTTTCCAAAGACTTCTAATTTATTTTTTCATAAAGGGCATATATGCCCTTTATGAAAAAATGGGTCAAAAGTTTTAG
>JAFUYP010000025.1 GCA_017470535.1 Ruminococcus sp.
TAAGCGCTGTAATATCTTGTCTTGCCGACTGTCTTGTATGTGCGAACCTTTACATAGTAGGTCTTGCCCTTTGTAAGCTTTGAGATAGTCTTTGTAAGTTTCTTTGTGCTTACAGTCTTGGTAGTAGCCTTTGTGAACTTGCTTGATGTCGAGTAAGCTATCTGATAGCCTGTAACATTAGCAGTCTTTTTGAGCTTGACTGTCATCTTCTTGGTCTTTTTGCTCTGAGCACTGAGAACTCTTGAAGCCTTGGGCTTGATAGTGAATTTCTTAGTGATAGTACCGGTGTATGCGCCCTTGCCCTTGATAGTAACAGTTGCCTTGCCGACCTTCTTGTTGTTCTTGTAAGAAACAGTATAGTCAGTGCCCTTCTTTAAGGTCTTGCCGCCGAGCTTGACAGTTACAGCCGGCTTTATAGCCTTGCCTGTGTAGACCTTTGAAGTAAGCCCGGTAACGCTTGCCTTTGCAATGCTCTTGGCAGTTATCTTGAAGGTCTTCGATACAGAGCCTGTGTAGTTGCCCTTGCCTGTTACTGTAACAGTAGCAGTGCCTGCATTGATGTTGTTCTTGTAGGACAGTGTGTAGTCAGTATCCTTTTCAAGTACCTTTGAGCCTCTCTTTACAGTAAGCTCGGGAGTTATAGCCTTGCCTGTGTATGCAGCGTCAGCAGGAGAGGAGATAGTGAGCTTTGAAACATTCATAGCTGCGATAGTGAAGTTCTTCTTTATGCTGCCGCCGTAAAGACCTGTACCATTAACGTTTATAGTTGCAGTACCTGCCTTGTTGTTGTTCTGGTATACTACATTATAGTCTGTGCCTGCTTTAAGGATCTTGCTGCCGAGCTTGACTGTTACCGTAGGTCTTACAGCAAGACCTGTATAGCTGTATCCGTCAGTTTTAGCAGTAAGTGTTGCACCGCTTATGTCTATGAGCTTTGCGATAGTTTCAGTCTTTGTTGCACCTGTTGCAACGTCTGTGTAGGTCTTGACACCTGTTTCTGTGATAGAGGGATACGATGTGATAACACCGTCGTCATACATCTGCGTTACAGTTGTCGGAGTTACAAGTGCTTTGAGATACGGCATATCGCTCGCTTCAAGAGTAGATCTGTTGATAAGACCGAATTTCTCGCTCTTGAGAGATTCGTTTGCCGAAAGGAAGCCGTTGTTGTCCCACAGGAACATTCCGATACCGGCACGCTCTGTGAACGCCTTGTAATCCGTTGCCCACTTAGCACGCTCTGCGGAGTTTCTCTTGTCGATGACACCTGTTTCGTCTATGACTACCTTGTAGCCCTTGTCTATAAGACCGGTCCTTATGTTGTTGAACAGCGAATAAAGATCTTTCTTTACGCTGTCATCATAGGTGGCTGTGGCGTTTGCGTCCATAGAGAAGCCATACGGAGCATAACCGTGAAGCTCAACAGCAACAAGATCATTCTTGTCCTCCGGGAGCTTGAAAAGCGAATGCCTTGCACCGTCAAGAGATGCACCGTAGCCGGGGCAGAGGATAAGTCTGTTCGCATTATTGCCGCCTGATGATCTTATAGCCTTGACGCCTGCTGCATTCATCTGATTGATGACCTCAATAGCCGTCTTGACCTTAGGCTCGGGATCATTGAATGTGAACCACCATTCGTTCTTGTCATATGTAAGTCTTGGCTCGTTTAATGTTTCAAAAATAAGGTGCTGGTCGTAGTCCTTGAACTTTTCCGACACCTGAGTCCATACGCTCTCAACAAATTTGAGCGACTGCTCCTTGTATTCATCAGAGGGGTAGAAGAAATTCTTTCCTACCGAAGAATCCTTGAGATCATTGTCATGGTGTATATTGATTATTACATACATATCCTGATCGTATGCGTAATCAACTACCTCCTGAACTCTGTCGAGCCATGCAGAGTCTATCTCGTACTTGTCGTTCATATGTCTGCCCCACGAAACAGGTACTCTTATCGAGTCAAAGCCCAGAGAGTGTACCTTGTCGATAAGCTCTTTTGAAGTCTTGGGGTTGCCCCATGCAGTCTCGGAGCTTAAACCGCTGCCAACAGCATCGAGCGAATTGCCGAGGTTCCAGCCGGTGCCCATAGCCTTGATTATCTCATCTGCGGTCATCACCTTATCAGCCGCTGATGCAGGTACTGCTGTGAGCAGGCTCATACCTATCGCTGCACTTGAAAGTACAGCCAAAGCCTTTTTCATCTTAACCATTGTTATCAGTCCGTCCTTTCAGTTGATCTTGTTAGTGACTGTTATTGATATGCAAGATAATTATACCACAAATAATCCCACTCGTCAAAGATTATAGGCACGCCCGAAAAAGGTTTTACCATTTATCCAAATACAAAAAAGGCTTTTTGTGCATTTTGTCTTTAGGCTTTATTAATATATAAAATGATATTATTTTTTTAAACCAAGCTGACCGCCGAGCTTCTTTATAAACCTCTTCCCGGCGATACCGTTTTGTTTGTATCCCCATTTTTTAAGCAGCTCGTTTACGGCCTTCTGTGTGCCTTTTCCGAAATTATTGTCGTTGTTGAGCTTGGCAGTTATAAGACCTTTTGCTTTTGCGAGCAGCAGCAGCTGTTTGAGAGCAAGCACGCCGATAGTTTTCTGCCCCTTCTTGTAGCCTGTCTTGTCGAGGGTGGGCAGAGTTTTTACCACGGGGTATCTCAGCACGCAGTTCCACGGATAGTTATAGTATGAGCGGATATGTATTTCCTGCCCTGTCTGGTCTCCTACCCTGCCGCCGCTGATGCCGCCGTTCTCGTCAATGCTCGCCTCGGCAAGCTGCGTCTTGCTTATCATCATAGCCGTGTGATCGGTGTGATTTAAAAGCACATCGCCTGCAATAAGCCCCGACCCTGTGGACAGGTTTATTTTCGAGGTCATGTCCTTGAAACCGCACTTTGTAAATACGGAGTACATATTCCCCGTATATGTCGCACCGGCAGTCTTGACCTTGACCCCTGCCGCCTCATACGCCGAGATAACAAGCGAGCTGCAATCATAATCGCTCCAGGTATCGGGGCTGCCCCAGCGGTTTGTCTGGGAATACCCGTGCTTTTGGTCATTAGCTATCTTCTTGATGTAGTCTACTGCTTTACTTACTACGCTCATCATTGTCCTCCTTATCAAATGCACCGAATTTTCTCGTGATCTTGTTTATCCAGTCAGCCTGCGGATTTATTTTGCCGTAGTTCTCTAATATAGATACGACCTCCATGATGAAAATATACCCGAATACCGAAAATGCCGTCAGCGTTCCTGCAATATCTGCAAGCGACTGCTGACCGTAGTACCGCCCGAGCTGTGAAAACCCTGCCTCAGAGCCTATCGCCACACCCATAACGACTATCTCGGCGAGCTTGTTGAGCCCGCCTTTTCGCATTTTTGCCGACCTCACATCATCATTGACATAAGCCTTTATCCAGCCGGTGATAAAGTCGGCGAGAGCAAGACCTATCACGATGAGGAGCATTATTATGTATTTCATAAATATCACTCATCAAGAAGTGCTATGAAGCTGATGCAGTAATACTGCCTGCCGTTTATTAAGCATTCTCCGTTGTAGGGACGTGGTGTCTGTGCCATTATACGGGCATTTGAAGTCATGTAGTCGGAGTAGGTGCTGAATATCTGGATCAGTTTTGCGGACTGTGTGTTAATGTTCATGCCGAAATTAACAGGTGACACGTTTGGCGACTCGCTGTCTGCGCAGTTATTTACAGCAGTATACCCGGCGGATGTAGTATCATCAGCGATCAGCATCATAGAGCCGTACACAGAAGCTACAAGATTTGCCGAGGTCGTGCCCGGAGCCGAATATGCCGGGGTATATACCGCATAGCTCTCGCTGTCGTCGCTGTTTTTGACTTTTACTATCGCCATCTGGAAATACTTATTGTCAACAAGCGGCTGTTTGTAGAGCCTTAAAGCCACATCACCTGATGCGCTCTTTATTATCTGGTAGTATATGAAGTTTACGGAGCTTTCATACAGCTGTATCAGCTGACCGTTCGAGTTGCCGAAGGCTATATTGAAGCTCGAGCTGTATCCGTTGATGTAAATATAAGTCTCGTCAGTGATGTACAGACGCTGGTTCTCGGCATCATACCGCTTAAATGCAAATACGCTCCTCAGATCGCTTATAAGCTCGTCCATTGCCGCAGACGGACCGGAAGTTATAGTTTTGTTTATTATCTGTGCCAATAGTTATACCTCGCTTTCCTGAATATCGGCGGACAGTGCCGTTATAAGTCTTGATGTGATGATATTTTTGACATCACTTCTCGTCACTCCGCCGCTGTTTATAGTTTTTCTTATCACATCGAGCAGCGACAGGCTCTGCTCGTAGCTTGGTACGGGGGCAGGCTCACCCTCTATGCTGTCAAGAATATCAAGGGGAAAGATATTGCTTTTCTTGACGTACCTGTAAGCATTCGTACCCTCGACGGCTGCCTTTGCAAGTATCTGGCAGCTTACAGTCTGGGCTGACCTTAACAGTGAGCCGCCTACCGTAAGAGTGCCGTCTGTGATGTCAAGCTCGTATTTCACGCCGTCATCATAGCAGATAACGATGCTGTAACTGTCAGCACCGTCTGTTTCAAGACCCTGTATATAAATGCTGCGGCTGTCTGTCTCGCCGACGTAGCCGAGGACGTTGTGATCGGGTCTTGCAAAATAGTTTTCGTCCAAATAGATCGTCATGTTATTATATCCTTTCGTTTATTAAGAGGTGGCGCTCAGGCTCTTGCCCCTCCCTCTAATTTCAAGGTAACATGAAAATGACAAAAAATCAACCGGCAAACAGAACAAACATTTCAAAATACACATATGCAACAATCATAAAACTGACAAGACCGCAGATAGTTGACATAGTGTTAATAGTGTGTTATAATATTTATGTAATATTTTTAACATGGAGGAAGAAAAAATGAAAAGACAGCTAATTTCATCAGCACTGGCACTTTCTATGATATTCGGCGGCGCTGCGGCATTGCCGGAGAGTATCACACCGCAGAGCGGTATAGTCGCACAGGCAAGATCTATCCGGAGCGGCGACTTCAAATACAGCCTGCTCAAAGACGGCACTGCAAAAATAGTCGGGTACAATGGCAAAAAGACCGATGTAAAAATACCGTCCAAGATAGACGGCAAAAAGGTCACGATGATCGGGAAGAATGCGTTTTATCCCAAGTATTCGCCTAATAGCGATAATATAAAAAGCATTACTATCCCAAAGGGTGTTACAAGGATAGGCTTTTCAGCATTTTCATTTTGTACAAATCTTAAAACCGTCAAGATACCGAGCGGTGTAAAAAAAATAGAATCCGGCGCATTTTACAGCTGCGCAAATCTTAAAACCATTAAAATACCAAGCAGTGTAAAAACTATCGGCAGCGTTGCATTTACCGGCACTAAATGGCTCAAAGCCCAGCAGAAGAAAAATCCTCTTGTTATAGTAAACGGCATACTTATAGACGGTACAAGCAGCAAAGGAACGGTCACGATACCCAAGAGCGTTACTAAAATAGCTGATCGTGCATTTTCTGGCTGCACAAGCCTTAAAGCCATTACTATCCCCAAGAGCGTGAAAGAGATCGGTGCAGGGGCATTTTCCGACTGCACAAGTCTTAAAGCCATTACTATCCCCAAGAGAGTGAAAGAGATCGGTGGATGGACATTTTCCGGCTGCGCAAGCCTTAAAACGATCAAGATACCGAGCAGTGTAAAAACTATCGGCAGAGGTGCATTTACCGGCACTAAATGGCTCAAAGCCCAGCAGAAGAAAAATCCTCTTGTTATAGTAAACGGTATACTTATAGACGGTAACGAATGCAAAGGCAACATCACTATCCCGAAGAGTGTCAAGACTATTAATGACGATGCGTTTGGAGGAAATGAATTATTCGTCAACGAAAACCTTAAAAGCGTAAAAATTCAAAGCGGTGTGACCAGCATAGGTGGTATGGCATTCTGGGGCAATGTAAATCTTAAAACTATAACTATCCCGAAAAGTGTCAAGGAAATATCACCGGATGCGTTCTTACAATGCTCTTATGACAAGCTCATCATCAAGACCCCCAAAGGCTCGGCTGCTGCAAAGCTTGCTAAGAAAATCGGCATAAAGGTAAAATACATCTGATAAATAAAGCGCTTCCCCCACGGGCGGCGCTTTTTTGCTCTCTCCTGCTTGACAAAAGGGCGTAATTATTATATAATGAAAGGTAGAAATTATTTATAAGGAGTATGTTATGAAGAATACCGAAAAAACAATGGATAAGATAGTCGCCCTTTGCAAAGGCAGGGGCTTTGTATACCCCGGAAGTGAGATCTACGGCGGTCTCGCAAATACATGGGATTACGGTCCGCTCGGGGTGGAGCTTAAAAACAACATCAAAAACGCATGGAGAAAGAAATTCATTCAGGAAAACAGGCTCAATGTAGGACTTGATTCCGCTATCCTTATGAACCCTCAGACATGGGTGGCGTCCGGTCACTTAGGCAGCTTTTCCGACCCGCTCATGGACTGCCGTGAGTGCAAGACAAGACACAGGGCTGATAACCTTATTGAGGATTTTGACGGCACTAATGTCGCAGGCTGGTCCAATGAGCAGATGATGGATTATATCAAGGATAAGTCTATCCCCTGCCCCAACTGCGGAAAGCATAACTTCACCGACATAAGACAGTTCAACCTTATGTTCAAGACCTTCCAGGGCATCACCGAGGATACAAAGAATGAGCTGTATTTAAGACCCGAAACAGCACAGGGCATATTCGTAAACTTCTCGAATATCCAGAGAACGTCAAGAAAGAAGATACCCTTCGGCGTGGCTCAGGTGGGCAAGAGCTTCCGTAACGAGATAACCCCCGGAAACTTCATCTTCCGTGTAAGAGAGTTCGAGCAGATGGAACTGGAGTTCTTCTGTAAGCCGGGCACAGACCTTGAATGGTTCGACTACTGGAGGAGCTTCTGCCGTGACTGGCTGCTCTCCCTGAATATCAAGGAGGAGAACCTCAGACTGCGTGACCACGAGCAGGAGGAGCTGTCGTTCTATTCAAAGGCTACTACCGACTTTGAGTATCTGTTCCCGTTCGGCTGGGGAGAGCTGTGGGGCATCGCAGACAGAACAGACTACGACCTTACACAGCATATAAACACCAGCGGCAAAAAGCTCGACTACCTTGATGACGAGTCGGGCGAGAGATATGTGCCGTATGTCATAGAGCCGTCGTTAGGCGTTGAGCGTCTGTTCCTCACAGTTGTGACAGAGGCTTATGATGAAGAGAACATAGGCACCGAGGAAAAGCCCGATGTAAGGACAGTTATGCACTTCCACCCGTATCTTGCACCGTTCAAGGCTTGCGTGCTGCCGCTTTCAAAGAAGCTCGACGAGCAGGCAGGCAAGGTGTATGACGAGCTTGCAAAGCACTTCAATGTTGACTATGACGTAGCAGGCTCTATCGGTAAGCGTTACAGAAGACAGGACGAGATAGGCACGCCCTTCTGCGTGACATATGACTTTGATTCTGTCGAGGACGGCTGTGTCACAGTCCGTGACAGAGATACTATGCAGCAGGAAAGAATAAAGATCGAAGAGCTTGTTGCATATATCGAGAAAAAGATCGAATTTTAAAATTTTGCGCTCCCCCTGACCTTTGGGGGAGTTGCCTTAGTGAAGGATACAAAAGGAGATAAAAAATGAAGAAGACAATACTGACAGCTGTTATCTGTGCGGCGGTGCTTACAGGGTGCAGCAGCTCTGACAGCTCGTCTGTGGCTGACAGCAGCAATGAGGAAACTACTGCTCAGACAACAACGACACAGCAGGAGCAGTCGCAGACGGAGACCACCACTACCGCAGAGACTACCACCACCACTGCCGCCGAGAGTGAGCCGGAGGAAACGACGACCACCACCACAGCAGAGGAAAGCTCATCAGAGGGCGAGCAGCCGGTGCAGCAGGAAAAGATACTCACGATCACAAACAACAAGATAAGCTGTAAGTCACCTGAGCTTAATATCGAATACCCGGATGGCTGGGTCATTACTGACGAGCAGGAGGGGCATGATGAGAGCGAGCTTGTAAGCGATCTTGCAAAGGTGATAAATTCAGATCTTGCGGTCTCGGCGAATATCCAGAGCATGAAATTTAAAGGTCAGGAAACAGTTGATGACTACATCAGCACGCTCGAGGAAACTTATAAAAAGGTCGCAGATGACGCATCTGATGACCCTATGGCGCCCAAAAACATAGAGACCACCAAGGGTGACTGCGGCAGCGGAAAATCGCTGTTTACGTCATACACACAGAGGAATGTCAAGAGCTATGTTTATACATTCGTTTTCAGGAACGAGCAGGTGCACAATGAGTTTTTAGTATTCTCCTACACCTACTCTGACAGTGACAACGCCGACAATATAAAAACTGCGATAGAGCAGATGATGCAGTGATAAAAAGGTCATTAGCCATAATAGCGTCAGCGCTTGTTATGACGGGGTGCAGCTATGACATGGTGTCCTCTTCCGGGGGCGACCCGGCTAAGCGTGCGGTCGAAAGCGGCAGTATCACTGAAACGACCACTACCACCACGACCACCGCTGAAACGACAACACCGCAGACAACGACATCAGCTGTGACGACTGCGGCGGCTGTGTACTCATCGGCAGATGAAGTCGTGCTTGTTCCGGCAGGAGGCGAGGTGTATAGCTTTGACTACGGGGATAAGACCTTTCAGGCGGAGTATACCGAGAACAGCTGGAAGATCATCGACTCGTACCTTATCGACAACGAGCAGGATATGGGATATATCTGTGATGCGCTGACAGCACTCCACCCTATACCGACAGCCGACGGCAGCGGCGTGCGTGACAGGGAGAGCCTTGTGTATGAGTGGCAGCAGCATAACGAAGCATATAAAATGCTCCCCCCGGACTCAAAGTGGATAGCGAGCGTCAAGGACGTAGACTTAAACCCCGAGGACGAGGGCAAGGATATGTGGCAAATGGCGCTTGACAGACTGTCAGAAAGATAATAAAAGAGAGGTATCATATTTAAGATACCTCTCTTGTTTTATGCTGTTTTATTGATGTCAGATGTATTTTACCTTTATGTTGTTTTTCTTTGCGTACTTCGCAGCAGCAGAGCCTTTGGGGGTCTTTATGGTGAGGGATTTGTGGCAGTATGCAAATGCGTCTTTTCCAATGGTCTTTACACTTTTCGGGATAGTTACGGTTTTGAGGTTTGTGCAGCCATAAAATGCATAAACGCCGATAGTTTTTACACCATTCGGGATAGTTATTGAATTAAGGTTAGTACATCTGCTAAATGCAAAATGGATTATTTCTTTAACGCTCTTCGGTATCGTTACTTTTCCTTTGCTTGTTGAAGCGTCTATAAGTATGTCATTTACTATAACAAGAGGATTCTTTTTCTGTTTATTTTCAAGCCATTTTGTGCCTGCAAATGCTGACACACCGATAGTTTTTACACTGCTTGGTATTTTAATGGTTTTTAGATTTTCGCAGCAGTAAAATGCAAACGAATCGATAGTTTTTACACTGCTCGGTATTTTAATGGTTTTAAGATTGGTGCAGTCGGAAAATGCCGAATCGCTAATAGTTTTTACACTGCTTGGTATTTTAATGGTTTTAAGGCTTGAACATTTCCAAAATGCTTTATTGCCTATTTTGGTAACACTTTTTGGGATCGTGACTTTTCCTTTGCTTGTTGTGCCGTCAATAAGTATACCGTTTACTATGACAAGAGGATTCTTTTTCTGTTTGTTTTTAAGCCATTCGGTGTCGGAAAATGCACGATCGCCGATGGTTTTTACACTGCTTGGTATTTTAATGGATTTAAGATTTGTGCAGCTGGAAAAAGCCCAATTGTCGATAGTTTTTACACTGTTAGGGATAGTTACTGATTTAAGGCTTGAACAAACCCCAAATGCTTCTACGCCAATAGTTTTTACACTATTTGGGATAGTTACTGATTTAAGGCTTGAACAACTCCAAAATGCAGCACCCCCTATCTTAGTAACGCCCTTCGGGATAGTTACATTTTTGATCGTTTCATTTTCACGAAACGCATTCTTCCCAATCATCGTGACCTTTTTCCCGTCTATCTTGGACGGAATCTTCACATCAGTGTCTTTGCCCTTGTACTTGACAATCTTTGCAGTCCCGTCTTTGAGCAGGCTGTATTTGAAGTCGCCGCTCTGGATAGATTTTGCCTGTGCGACTATACCGCTCTGCGGTGTGATACTCTCCGGCAATGCCGCAGCGCCGCCGAATATCATAGAAAGTGCCAGTGCTGATGAAATTAGCTGTCTTTTCATTTTTTCTTCCTCCATATTAATAAATTTATAAAAATATTATAACACAGTATTAGCAATATGTCAATACAAAACGCCGCACACTATCCTCTTGCCTCTAAAATTTCTTGCTTCTCAAATGCAAAGCGCTGCCCTTTCACGGACAGCGCTTTTAAAACAATATTATATTTGATTATCAGAGCACCCTTACTCTTACAACGCCGTCGATAGCCTTGATAGCGTCGATGTCAGCGTCGCCTGCAACGTCGAGCATCGTGTAAGCCCAGTCCTTCTTGGACTTGTTTACCATGTTCTCGATGTTTGCGCCCTTGTCAGCAACTGCTGCTGTTATCTGTGTGATAAGTGCAGGCACGTTCTTGTGGAGCACGCATACCAGCTTGTCAGCAGTCTTTGCAAGCTCTGCGTTCGGGAAGTTTACAGAATTTCTGATAGTACCTTTCTCGATGTAGTCCATAAGCTCGTCAGCTGCCATTACAGCGCAGTTGTCCTCGCTCTCCTCAGTCGATGCGCCGAGGTGGGGGATAGCTACAACGTTCTCAACGCCCAGTACAGCATCAGACGGGAAGTCAACTACATATCTTGCAACCTTGCCGGAAGCAAGTGCCTTCTTGATAGCGTCAGCGTTTACAAGCTCGCCGCGGGCGAAATTGAGTATCCTTACGCCGTCCTTGCAAAGAGCAAGTGTTTCGTCGTTGATAGTGTCCTTGGTATCAGCATTGTAGGGGAGGTGCAGCGAGATGTAGTCGCTCTCTGCGTAGATGTCATTGATGTTTGCTGTTACCTTTACCTGCGGCTTTAAGTTGAGCGCAGCGCCTACCGACAGGAACGGGTCGTAGCCGATAACGTCCATGCCGAGCGAGATAGCGATGTTTGCGAGCTTGCCGCCGATAGCACCAAGACCGATAAGACCTAATGTCTTGCCTGTGATCTCGTTGCCTGCGAAGTTGGACTTGCCTTTCTCAACGAGCTTGCCTACCTCATCGCCCTGACCCTTTAAGGTCTGAGCCCATGCGATAGCCTCGGGTATCTTACGGGAAGCAAGGAGAAGACCGCACACTGCAAGCTCCTTGACTGCGTTTGAGTTAGCACCGGGAGTGTTGAATACAACGATGCCCTGCTCAGCGCACTTGTCAACAGGAATGTTGTTTGTGCCTGCACCTGCTCTTGCGATAGCAAGCAGGTTGTCCTTGAACTCCATATCGTGCATCTTAGCCGATCTTACCATTACTGCCTCGGGAGCGTCAACGCTGTCGGAAACCGCATAGTCAGCGCCGAATCTGCTTGTACCGCAGGCAGCTATTTTATTAAGTGTCAATACGTTTATCATTTCAATTCAGTCCTTTTCTGTTAATGGAAGTTTTTTCATCATAATCGGCAAACAGCGCAGGACGGAGAGCCCCACGCCGCAATGCCGTTTATAGTTTTTACTTGAACTTTACAGCAGTACCGTAAGCCATTACCTCAGATGCTGCCTGTGTTATAGCAGACGAGCTGTAACGGATAGCTATAACAGCGTCAGCGCCCAGCGCATTAGCCTTCTGGAGCATTCTCTCAGTAGCGATAGCTCTTGAAGATTCCTGCATCTCGGTGTACTTTCTAAGCTCACCGCCTACGAGGTTTTTAAGACCTGCGCCTATATCTTTGAGAGCATTGACGCTCTGTACTGTGCCGCCGTCTACCATGCCGAGCACTTCATAATCTCTGCCGATGTTTTCAGTAGTTGTAAGTAACATACTCGTCCTCCTTTACTTGATCAGGAATTTTCAGCTTCGATCAAGAATTTTCAGCTTCAAATTTCTTCATGAACTCTACGAGCTTTTCAACGCCCTCGATAGGCATTGCATTGTAGATAGAAGCTCTCATACCGCCCACAGTTCTGTGACCCTTGAGGTTCTCAAAGCCGGCAGCCTTAGCCTCAGCTACGAACTTAGCATCAAGATCAGCGTCGCCTGTTACGAAAGGAACGTTCATGATAGATCTGTCTTCCTTAACGACTGTGCCCTTGAACAGCTTGCTCTCATCGAGGAAATCATAAAGGATCTTAGCCTTCTTCTCGTTGTGAGCCTTCATGCCTTCAAGACCGCCCATTTTCTTTATCCACTTGAATACCTTGCCGCAGATGTAGATACCGTAGCAGGGAGGTGTGTTGTAAAGCGAGCCTGCGTCAGCCTGTACCTTCCAGTCGCACATTGTAGGAGTCTGCTTGAATGCAGGGCCGTCAGCGATGAGGTCTTCTCTTACGATAACGATCTGAACGCCGGAAGGACCAACGTTTTTCTGAACGCCGCCGTAAACGACGCCGTACTTTGTAACATCTATCGGCTCAGAGAGGAAGCAGGAAGAAACGTCTGCTACCAGCTCGTGACCCTTTGTGTTCGGGAGTGTCCAGAACTTAGTGCCGTAGATAGTGTTGTTCTCGCAGATGTAAACATAGTCTGCATCCTCGGGAATGTCAAGGTCAGAGCAGTCAGGGATATAGCTGAATGTCTTGTCAGCAGAAGAAGCTACCCTTACTACCTCGCCGTACTTTTCAGCCTCAGCAGCAGCCTTCTTAGCCCACTGACCTGTGATGATGTAAGCAGCCTTGCCGTTTTTCATCAGGTTCATAGGGACCTCTGCGAAAACGAGTGAAGCGCCGCCCTGTAAGAAGATGACCTTGTAGTTGTCAGGGATATTCATAAGATCCCTGAGATCAGCCTCAGCCTCTTTGATTATGGTGTCATAAGCCTTTGAACGGTGGCTCATCTCCATAACGCTCATGCCTGTGCCCTTATAATCGAGCATTTCATCTGCAGCCTCTTTAAGCACTTCCTCGGGAAGAACAGCAGGGCCTGCACTGAAGTTATAAACTCTACCCATTGTTAAAACCTCCAATTTATTTTAATACTCCTTTATTATAATACTTTTGAGCATTAAAGTCAAGAGCAAATACACCGTTTAACAATTTTTTTGCAAATTGAGGCTTTAAAAAATGCAATTTTCACTTTTCAATCCTGCAAAATCGCCGTGCTGACAGTATAGAGCCTTCGACCGATGCCGACATTCTTTTCAGCTGATGTGTGTTATCATTAAGCTGTCAATAAAAAAACAGGAGGTATAAACATGAAAATGGGAATATTGAGCAAGGCAAGGGATATGGAGCTTTTCGGCTTTGAAACGCCTGTCAGCGGCGGTGTGTGCGACATACCGACAGAGGCTGTGCGTCCAAACCCCTCACAGCCGAGAAAGAATTTTGACGCAGCTTCACTTGCACAGCTTGCAAGGAGCATCTCGCAGGACGGCATAATACAGCCGCTCACCGTCAGGGACAAAAACGGCTACTACGAGCTTGTTTCGGGCGAGAGGAGATTAAAGGCTGCAAAAATAGCAGGGCTGAGGAGCGTTCCCTGCATCATCGCCGATATATCAGACGAGCGGAGTGCGGTGTATGCACTTATCGAGAATATACAAAGGGAGGATCTCAACTTCTACGAGCAGGCATCAGCGATAGCAAGACTTATAAGCGAGTACGGTCTGACACAGGAGGACGCAGCACTTCGCTTAGGACTGAGCCAGCCGGCGGTTGCGAATAAGCTGCGCCTTTTAAAGCTGTCAGACGAGGAAGCGTCGCTCCTTATAAGCTCCGGGCTCGGCGAGCGGCACGCAAGGGCGCTTTTGCGTATACCTGACAAGGATAAGCGCCGTGAGGTGATACAGTATGTTATAAAAAAAGCGCTCAATGCAGCGCAGACAGAAAAATACATATCCTCCCTCATCAAAGCGCAGAAGGTGAGCGAGAGCTATAAAAAGCGTGCGCCGATACTGCGTGACATACGGCTGTTTTTAAATACTATGAACAAGGCAGTAAAGGTCATGCAGCTTGCCGGTGTCAAGGCAAATGCCAAGAAAGTAGAGCATGAAGGATATGTGGATTATATAGTGTCGATACCGGTATAGATAATGATAAACGCCGTTCCTGCCCCCTGTAAATGGGGTAGGGACGGCGTTTTAGCCTGCTGTCACTTTTTCATCTTTTCTGATCGGAGTATGAGTATATCGCCTTTTTTGAGTCTCAGCTCTTCTCTTGCGATGACCGTCATATCGCCGCGCAGTATCATGTATATCTTTGCGCCGTGAGCCTTTTCGACGTCGCCGACGTATTCGCCGACCATGCCGCTTTCAGGCGTGACAAGCACCTCTCCCATTTCCTGAATGTCCTGAAAATGCTTTTCACGGTTGGCTTCTCTGGTGTAGCGCTCAACAAAGCCGGCGCTTATGATACCGGTAGGTATCGCCACTACCGCAACGCCCAGGAGCGCTATTAATATGCCCATTATCCGCCCGGCGGTGGTTATCGGGTAAATATCGCCGTAGCCTACCGTCAGAAGAGCGGATATGCTCCACCACATACCGGAAAACGCATTGTCGAACGCCTCCGGCTGTGCGTCATGCTCGGCGCTGTAAATGCCGAGCGACGATGCTATCATAAGCACTACTATTATAAATACTGATGAGAATATCTGCCGGCGCTTTTCATAAAGCACCTCGGTTATGACAGCGAATGAGTCGCTGCTGGCATTTATCCTGAAAAGGTGGAATATCCTCACCACCCTGAGTATCCTGAAAGCGATAAAGCCCGACAGGAAGAAAAACGGCAGGATCGTGAGCAGATCCACCACGCCGTCAAAGGAAACTAAAAACCTCAGCCTTGCCTTTGCAGGCGAGAGCTTTTTGTAAAGCAGGTCTGCCGTCCATATGCGAAGTACATATTCTGCCGCAAATACCGACACTGTAACAGCCTCGACTATTCTGAACGCCCCCGACAGCGGTGAGAAACAGTCAAACGTCTGCATTATCATCACCGTGATGTTAGCAAGGATATTCACAGCTAAGAATATATCGAACGCACGGCTCACGATGTCGGTGCGCCTGCCTATTGAGATTATGTCAAATACACGTTTTTTTACATTTGTCATTATTATGCTCCGTATCAGATGCCGCCGTTCACGCTTATGTTCTGGGCGGTGATATATGATGATTCAGGGGAAGCGAGAAACGCCACTGTGTCAGCTACCTCCTCCGGCTTGCCTGCACGCATCATAGGTATGTCGCTTATAAACTGTTCACGCTCCTCCGGGGACAGCGTGCGGTTCATCTTGGTGTCTATAAAGCCCGGTGAGATGCAGTTTACCCTGACGCCGCTCGGTGCCAGCTCCTTGCCGTAGGCTTTGGTAAAGCCTATGATGCCGGCCTTTGCCGCCGAATATACAGCCTCGCAGGACGCACCCTGTTCGCCCCATACCGACGCTATCGTGATGATACTGCCGGAGTGTGCCTTTATCATATCAGGCGCAAAAGCCCTTATAGTGTAGAGCGTGCCGGTAAGGTCGGTGTTTATAAGCTGTGCTATCTTTTCATATGAAAGGTCGGTGAACAGCGAGATGTCCGCCGTGCCTGCACAGCACACCAGCACCTGGGGAGGGGAGAGATACTGAGAGATGACCCGTCTTGCACTCTCGACCGACTCCGGGTCTGAGATGTCCGTCTTGACGCTCACGGCATCATTGCCCTTTTGTCTTATAAAAGATGTGATAATATCAGCAGTGGTCTTGTCATTGTGGTAGCCGACTGCGACCGCAAAGCCGTCATCAGCAAGGCGTTTGCACACAGCCGTACCGATACCGCCCGAGCCGCCGGTAACAAATGCAGTTTTCATATCTCAACACTCCTTTGCACTATTATAACACAAAGAAAAGAATAATTCAAGGGGAAGGCGTTCACAGCCATGGAGATAAATACTTGATCTCCTCAGAGATAAGAAAAGCTGTGCCTGCGGTGTTGCCTTAATAATATCATTGTGGATAATGCACCTAAAACATGGGTCAAATTTGTATAAAATATTACTTGAATATTAATGAGAAATATAGTATAATATTAAGGTAAGATTTTGACTATAAATATAGTAATATGCTCCACATCGTTTTCAGATCTACCACAATATCTCGAAAGGAATGGTTTTCTTGGCACGAAGAAACGAAAGCACAAGCGAAAAGATCGTAAGACTTTATAAAGAGGGCTATACTCCCGATGATATTTCCAAGCTCATGGAGATACCCAAGGGCAATATCCCCAATATTTTAGAGAAGCATTTTCCCGAATATCAGAGCTATGTACAGCCCGAAAAGCCCCGTGAGATAGAAAACGACAAGGGCAAGAAATCAGGCGGTATCGGTGCGCTGTTCAACAGGGGCAAGAAGGAAGAGCCTGTTGATGCGTCGGCATCTTCGCTCAATCTTGATATGGACGATGAGGGCTTTATCGACAGAAGTGTTGCCGGTATAGCATCTATGATAAAGAAGGGCAGAAGCTCTAAGGATATATGCCAGTTCTTAAACTGTACACCTGCTGATGTTGCAGCTGTAACGGCTGTCATGGACGAACATTTCAGACGTAAGGAAGCAGCAGAGGCTGCTAAGAAGGAGGCATTCAAGACAGGCCCCGACTACGAAGGTCCTAAGGTCAAGGAAAGCACCAACCTGCTCACAGGCAATACTCCCGAGCTGAAAGCAGAAAGACCTGTGCCGGTGGCAGTTCCCGAGCCTGTACCGGAGCAGCAGGAGTATGTTCCGCCGGTATATGATCCGGTGCCTGAGAATCCGACAATGGATGAGCTGATAGTTCCTGATGTTGATGAGCTGACATTTGGTTCAGATATACCTAAGACTCCTCATACTGTACAGGAAACAGAAGAAGAGGTCGAGAAGACGATAGAGGAAAGAGCGCCCGAGAATTATGAGATACCGAGCGCTGCTCCGACACAGCCGGAAGAGCCTGAGCAGGAAAAGGCTGCTGACGAAGAGGATACCACTGATTACAATATAGAGGAGGACGAAGATATGACACCTATGGAAAAAATGAGGAAGTTCGCAGAGCTTCAGATAAAGGATAACGAAGATAAGATAAAGGAGCTTGAGGACAAGGCTAAGACCGCTAAGGACAGCGCAGCATCTGTTGCTGCCAAGGTAGGCGAGATAGAGGCTCAGATAGCTAAGCTGAGAGCTGAAGCTGACAAGATAGCTGCTGATAAGGTAAAGGCAGAGGCTGAGGCTGCTGACATCGAGTCACAGATAGCAGCGCTCAAGAAAGAGAACGACGAGTTCAAGAGCTACATAAAGTAAATCTAAAAGGGCTGCTGCGGCAGCCCTTTTTCAATGCACAATTAAGGCAACACCGCACGACCACCGGCGGATACCTTTGTGTGCCATCTGCTTGCCGGATTTCCGTCATAATACCCAATTTTACCTTGTCTTACGCCAGTAAAACTGCGGCAAAAATGGGCATTCTGACGAAAATCCGGCGTGTTCAGCAAAGCTGAACAACTGCATACTGACACACAATGGTCGTGCGGTGTTGCCTTAAAAATATTTTTTGGTTGCGGATATTTATAATTTGTGCTTGACATTGTGTGAGATTTGTAGTATAATTATTTAGTCGAATAAAAACGGGGCGTAACTCAGCTTGGTAGAGTGCTTGGTTTGGGACCAAGATGCCGCAGGTTCAAGTCCTGTCGCCCCGACCACAAATACCCCGTCACATTTGTGACGGGGTATTTGTGTATTATTCACTATTCACTATTCACTATTCACTGACCATAATAAGGATCCTGATATATCATCTGTTTTGCGCTATTAAGGCAACACCGCATGACCACCGGCTCACGCCTTTGTATGCCATCTGCTTGCCTTAATCTTTCTTGTCCTTTACGCCCTCGGTCGCACTGGGGGTGAATACCGTTTTTAGCGTCATCACCATTATTTTCAGATCAAGCTTTAGCGACTGGTTCTCAATATACATAAGATCCATTTTCAGCTTGTCGTAGGGGGTGGTGTTGTACTTGCCCATTACCTGAGCGTAGCCTGTCAGCCCGGCTTTTGTCTTTAAGCGGTATCTGAACTCCGGCATAGTCTGCTGGTATTTTCTTGCTATCTCCGGGCGCTCGGGACGTGGACCTACAAACGACATATCGCCCATAAAGATATTTAAAAGCTGCGGCAGCTCGTCTATCCTGAGCTTTCTTATGACCCTGCCTACGGGCGTTATGCGAGAGTCGTTCTCCTTTGCGAGCATTGCACCGCTTTGCTTTTCGGCGTTTACTATCATGCTCCTGAACTTGTATACATAGAATCTCTTTCCGCCCTGCGTCAGACGTTTCTGCTTGTAGAAAACAGGTCCACGGTCGTAGACCTTTATAGCGATGCTCGTTATCAGCATAAACGGCATAGCTATCAAAAGCCCTATAAATGACAGTATGATGTCAAGTGAGCGCTTGCATAACCTCTGCTCGAATTTAAGACCGGAGTTGCGGTTGAGAAGCAGCGGCGTGTCAAAGAGATTGAAGTCATCAGCACCTCTTATTATAATGTCTGACAGCTTTGGATTGATGTATACTCTTATCGAGTTTTCAAGACAGTATTTGAGTATCTCGCTCCTCAGCTCATGGGGGATGTCGTTTATTATCGCCGCATCGTAATTGTCAAGGTGTTCAGTTATCTCTTCAAAGCTGCACTTGCAGCTTATCGCCTCGCAAATATAATACTTGTCGCCACGCTTTTCCATTTTGCGGATAAGGTCGGCGGCGTTTTTGTTGCCGTATATCATAAGCATACGCCGGGGCGGATATAGCTTTGAGAAAAGTGCGCTGAACACATACACCCACAGCACCAGTATGAACAGATCATACACCGTCAGATAAAGCATAGGTCTGACCGACAGTCTGCCACGCCCGATAAGGGATATGATAACGAACATTATCGTATTCGTCCCGAGCGTGCCGAGTATCTGCGACCCGATCAGGGACAGCTCCGTGTAGTAGCCTAAATGAAACGCCCCGAAGGAGTTTGCGATAAATATATACATTACCCCGTAGATAAGAACGAGCAGGATATTACCGTTCTTCCAGAACGGGTCGTCCATGATGTCATTGTAGGACTTGTTCCAAACCTCACTGAACGAGAGAGTAAACAGCGCTATGATGATCATTGACGCAAACAGATTTATTATCCTTTTGTACTGCTCCCGTTTTCTTTGATTTACATTCAATTTTTTTCTTCCTTTTCAGGTTTATATATATACCTTACATTATATCACCTTTTGTAAAAAAATACAAGGCTTTTTAAGAAAAAAGAGTAATAATTCATACAAAAAGCGCTGCCCTGACCGGACAGCGCCTGTAATTATTTGATCCTGAGCTTTTTAACAGCCGAGTATGAAGAGAAGTATCTTACACCGCCTGTCTTTTTGTAGGCACGCACTTTAACATAGTATGTTTTTCCTTTTTTGAGGTTTTTGATAGTCCGTGAGGTGCTTGTTATCCTTACTGACTTTGTAGTTTTTTTGGTAAATTTCTTAGAGGTCGAGTATGTTATCTGATAGCCGGTCACACCGCCTGCTGATTTTTTAATGGTGACTTTGAGCTGTCTGGTCTTAGGGCTTGAGAGCTTCTTTACAGCCGCCTTTTTGGGCTTGATGATAAATGTCTTTGTGACCTTGCCTGTGTAGTTGCCCTTGCCGGTCACAGTGACAGTCGCCTTGCCGCACTTTACGTTGTTTTTGTAGGACAGCGTGTAGTCAGTGCCTTTTTTGAGCGTCTTTGAGCCGATCTTTACAGTAGGGGAGGGCTTTATCGCCTTGCCGGTGTAGACCTTGTTGCCAATATCCGAAACACTTGCATTTTTGATGCTTGCAGCGGTGATCTTGAATTCAAGCTCCATACCTTCCCCACTGCCCGAATAAACGCCTATGCCTTTTAATAACACCTTTGCAGTGCCTTTGTTTACATTGTCAGAGTAGGTGACAGTATAATCCACGCCCTCTGTGAGTGTCTTGTTGTTCATTCCAGGGTGTCTGACTGTAACAGCAGGCTTTATGGCGCTGCCTGTGTATGTAAAGCTATTTCCTGAAAGCTCTGCTGTGCAGTTGGAGTTAAATTCTAACCAAACATCTCCAAAGTTAAAGCTCTCCAAGCCGTTTTCCGCCTTGCCGGTATATGTGTAATACACATTTTTCATGGCGTATTTGTATACTTCAGAGTCTTTCGGACAGTACACTGTCAGCTGAAGAAACATATCGAATGTGTTCTTGTCGATCTTTGTCTTGCTGCCAAGAATGGTCACACTTTTTAAAGCGCCGAATTCGACCCTTTCGTCATAATAAAGATCCGCTGTAAATACAGTGTTTCCAAGTTCTGTGACCGTTTCAGGAACAGTAAAATTGCCTTTTGTGACACCGCAGCCGGCGAGAGCATAATCGCCTATCCTCGTTACGGTTTTTGGTATATCAAGCTCAGTAAGCTCTCTGCACCATGCGAAAGCCTCATCGCCTATTTCTTTGAGATTTTTGGGCAGCTTGACACTTTTAAGTGATGTGCAGTCGTTGAATGCCTTCGTTATATTCTCTACGCTGTCAGGTATAACGATAGATGTGATGCCCGTACCGTAGAAAGTACCGGCTATACTTTTGACACCGTCAGGTATTGTGAAGTTTTTGAGCTTCTTGCAGTTGTAAAACGCCCACTCTAAATTATTCACGCTTTTAGGTATGTTTACACTTTCAAGTGACGGGCAGTCAAAGAAGGCTCCGCTTATATCTGTGACACTTTCAGGCAGCACTATCTTTTTAAGTGCGGTACAATAACTGAATGCGTGGCTTATATCCGTGATCCCCTCCGGCAGTGTAACGCTTGTAAGAGCTTTACATTCGCTGAATGCACCGCTTATACTTGTTACGCCCTTTGGTATAGTTACACTTTTAAGTGTTTTGTTCTCAAAAAAAGCACCGGATAATATGCCTGTGACTTTTTTTCCGTCTATTTGAGAGGGGATAGTCACGTTCGACGCATTTCCTCTGTAACGGTCTATCACGATACTGTTTTCATCTTCGCTTAAAGTATATTCAAAATCACCATATGTTCCTGCCTGTGCTGTTATCTCGCTGTTCAGATCGACCCCCTCCGGCAGATACGCCGCACCACCAAACACCATGCTTAGTGCCAGCGCCGATGAAATGATCTGTTTTTTCAATTAAATGATCTCCTTTGTATTTTTAATATAATTATTATACTACTATTATACCATACTGCCCCCATAATTTCAACCCTGCGTTCAAAAAGAGTAAAAAATAGTACAAAAAAGCAAAATACCCGTTGACAATTTTGCTTTTGTGGTGTATAATATTATCGGGTATCTGCATATTTTGCAAAAGGCGGTGAGTGTATGGTAGAAAAGAGTATCCTGTATATCGGAAACAATAAGATGAACCAGTTCGTTTTAAAGCAGGCGATAGGCAAGGACTATAATATCATAAACCTTAGCAGCTATATGGAGGCTGTCAGCAAAACTCCGGCACTCATATCACGTCTGTGCGCTGTAATATGCAGCGATGAGAGATTTACAAACGAGATGCACGTTTATGGTGATGATTTCACGTCAAAGAAATTCTCTGAAACTGTGCCGCTCATAGCTATGCTGCCGAGAGAGGCGGTCGAGGACGAGGCATCGGCGGTGTATCTTGCAGGCTATAACGAGATAATCGAAATGCCCTATGACCCGACCTATCTGCGTACCAAGATGAAGGCTGTAACCGACATCTACGCCAGGGCAGAAAAGAGCGGCGGCGAAGATAATGAGGAGCTTGAAAAGCGCACCAAGATGCTTATAAACGTGCTGTCAAACTGCTTTACGCTTATTCAGTTCGAGTCGGCGGATCATATAATACGCTCAAAGGACCTGACGCATATAATAGCGGAGACATTTGCCGATATGTACCCCGAGTACGGTCTGAGCCAGCAGGACGCTGATTATATAGGCGATGCGGCGGCACTGCATGATATAGGCAAGGCACTCATACCGCCCGAGATACTGTTCAAGGCAGGCAAGCTGACAGATGATGAGTTCCTGACGATGAAGCAGCACACGGTAAAGGGTGTTGAGCTTTTAAACAGGTTCGGGCTTGATACATCGCATAAATTCTTCGAGTACGCCTTTGAGATAGCCAAGTACCACCACGAGCGCTGGGACGGCAGGGGCTACCCCGACAGGTTGGAGGGCGACCAGATACCTGTGTCGGCACAGATATATTCTATCATCGACGTTTATAATGCGCTTATCGCAGAGAGAGTTTATAAGTCGGCGATACCGTATGACCAGGCGCTTTCGATGATAAGAGAGGGCAAGACAGGCGTATTTCCGCCGAAGGTCTTGTCGGCGTTCAACGAGTGCGAGCCTAAGATGAGGGCATACCTTGAAAAATCCCTCAATATGAAGATAGAGACTACAAAGTCCGGCTTCGGCGCATAAATAAAAAGGTAAAACGGCAGCTGTATACACAGCTGCCGTTTTTATCCGTATAAGCAAAAGCCGGCGCATAATTGCACCAGCTTATAAATTGCAGTCTTATTATTCCGCAGGCTTGTCCTCAGCCTTGGGGGCAGCAGCCTGCTGCTCGTTTCTTCTCTTTATGAGTACCTGCTTGATGTTTTCAAGCATCTCTCTTGTGAAGGGAAGATTGTGAGACATCGGGTTTATAACAAATCCCTTGATAGAAGGTACCTGCTCTACTAACATAGCTATGTCGCCGAATCTCATCTTTACTCTCTGATAGGGCTCGTTCGACTTGAACTTTGAAAGCTCCTCGTCATCAGTGAATGCCGGGAAGAAAGTTTCGCCGTCCTGCTTCTTGATAAGTAAGAAACGTGCCTTCGGCTTTTCCTCGAACTTGACCTCGTTGTCAGCGTTTGCAACTATCTCTTTTTTCTTTTCGATTATTGCCGGAACAAAGAATGTACCTCTGAGCGCTGCATTGATAGTCGTGTTCTGTGTCTCAGGTGTGAAGTCTGCTCTCATAGCCTCGATAGCCTCTATGAGCTTGGGATTTGATACGGGTTCTGATTTCTGTGCCATAAGTTTTATCTCCTTTACAATTAATTACTTTTTTCCAGATCCTTTTCAATTATAAATCTCGGCCGCTGCTTTGATTCCAAGTATATCTTGCCTATGTATTCACCGATAACGCCTATCGCCAACAGCTGTAATCCGCCTATGCCCCATATGGATATGACGATAGTTGACCAGCCTGGGACGGCATCACCCATGCACCATACTATAAAAAATCGTATCAGCAGTACGATACTTATCAAAAATACAAATACCCCTATAAAAGTTATGAACCTTATCGGCTTTACCGAAAGCGAAGTTATGCCCTCTATCGCAAATGAGATCATCTTTTTGAGCGGGTATTTTGACTCTCCCTTTTCACGCTCGTGACGCTCGTATTTCACACAGGCGGTCTTGAAGCCCACCATAGGCACAAGCCCACGCAAAAAGAGATTTACTTCATTAAATTCAGCAAGCGCATTTAAAGCACGCCTGCTCATAAGCCTGTAATCAGCGTGGTCGTAGGTTATCTCTACTCCCATTTTTTCAAGCAGCTTGTAATAGCTCCTCGCCGTACTGCGCTTGAAAGCCGAGTCAGTCTTTCTTGATGAACGTACACCGTAAACTATCTCGGCGCCGTTTTCGTAATTCTCTATGAACTCATCCACAGCATCCACATCGTCCTGAAGATCTGCGTCCATAGAGATAGTTATATCGCATCTGTCCTTAGCACTCATAAGCCCTGCGAGCAGAGCGTTTTGATGACCACGGTTGCGTGAGAGCTTTATCCCTGTAAACTCAGGCGCTGAACCTGAGAGCTTTTCGATGATCTCCCACGTCTTGTCCTGAGAGCCGTCGTCTACGAACATTATCCTGCTGCGCTTTGACACCTTGCCGGCACTTATGAGCGAGTTTAATTTTTCAAGCAATGCCCTTGCCGTTATCGGGAGCATCTCCTCCTCGTTGTAGCAGGGTATCACAAAATATAGTGTATTCAATCCTTCACCCCGATCCCGAATAGAATACGGGCGTTCTCATTGGTCTTATCTATCACCTGCTGCGTCGTCAGCCCGAGTATCTCGGCTGCGGCTGCGGCAGTTTTTTCTATCATGCTGCTGTCTGAGCGCTGCCCCCTGAAAGGCTCGGGCGCCATGTACGGGCAGTCGGTCTCTAAAAGCAGACGATCAAGCCCTGCTGCTGCACAGGCTTTTTTCGCCTTCTTTGATTTTTTAAAGGTAAGCACCCCGGTGAACCCTATGTACATACCGAGCGCTGTAACTTCCTTCGCAGTTTCGGCAGACCCGGAAAAGCAGTGCATAACGCCCTTCGGCTTGTGCCGTCTTAATATCTCCATAGTGTCCTCGGTCGCATTGCGTGAATGTACTATCACGGGCAGCGATACCTCATTTGCAAGCATGACCTGCTGCTCGAAAATATACATCTGCCGCTCCCTGTCATACCCCTCGTAGTGGTAGTCAAGCCCTATCTCGCCGATAGCCCTGATCTTTTCGCTCTCACCGAGCAGCGACCTTAAAATACTTATAAAGTCATCAGGCGTGTCATCACAGCACTCCGGGTGAAACCCCACCGAAGTGTAGTAATTCTCATATTTTTTTGCAGCCTCTATCCCGTAGCGTGCCGACCTTTCATCGGTGCAGGCGTGCATAAGGTATCCGACCCCGCCTGCGAATAAGGACTTTAAAAGCTCGTCCCTGTCCTTATCAAAAGCATGGTCGTCGTAATGACAATGCGAATCAAAAATACCTGCGCCCAAAGCGACACTTCCCTTTTTAGCTATATACATTTATTATATCATAGCATACTCGAATTGTCAAGGAATGTTCACAGAAAATTACATAAAAATAAAAAATAACCGCCTTATCGCATAGATAAGACGGTCATTGACATAGCCGGTCGGCTCGTTATCAGATGTATTTCACCTTTATCCCGTTTTTCTTGGCATACTTAGCAGCAGCCGAACCCTTGGGGGTCTTTATCGTGAGGGATTTGGAGCAGTTCATGAAAGCATTATCGCCTATTGTCTTTACACTTTTGGGGATAGTTATGGTTTTAAGGTCTGCGCCGTCTGCGTTTGACAAACTCGCCTGCCTATGGTATACTTTTAACATGGGCAAAGCCGTAAGGCGGTGGTCGTGCGGTATTGCCCATAGGTTTTTATTTTATTTCAAAGGACTTGAAAACATGAACGAGCTAAAAAAAGAATATTTTGATATATGCGTTATAGGCGCCGGTCACGCAGGTGTCGAGGCGGCACTTGCATCGGCAAGGCTGGGGCTTAAAACTGCACTTTTCACCATATCCCTTGACGGCGTGGCGAATATGCCCTGTAACCCCTCTATCGGCGGTACAGCAAAGGGTCATCTCGTCCGTGAGATAGATGCTCTCGGCGGCGAAATGGGCAGGGCGGCTGATAAGACATTCCTGCAAAGCCGTATACTCAACCGTGGCAAGGGTCCTGCTGTCCATAGCCTGCGTGCGCAGATAGACAGGGTCGCCTACCATAACCTTATGAAGCACACGGTCGAGCAGCAGGAGGGGCTATATTTAAAGCAGGCGGAGATAACTGATATACTTTTTGAAGATAATAAAGTCACAGGCGTGCGCACAAAGCTCGGTACAGAGTATGAGTGTAAAGCGGCTGTGATCGCAAGCGGTACATATTTAGGCGGTATGATACACGTCGGAGCTGTGTCCTATAAGAGCGGGCCCGATGCTACCAACCCTGCCGAAAAGCTCACCGACTGCCTTAAAGCAGCAGGCATCACTATCCGCCGTTTCAAGACAGGCACACCTGCAAGGGTGCATAAGCGCTCGGTCGATTTTGAGCTTTTGGAGCGCCAGGACGGCGATGAGAAGATACAGCCCTTTTCCTTTGAGACAAAGGGCGAGCTTAAAAACACCGTGTCCTGCTATGTCGCATATACAAACGCCGAAACGCATAAGGTCATAAAGGACAATATCCACCTTTCCCCGATATATTCAGGGCGTATAGATGCGATAGGTCCGAGATACTGCCCGTCTATCGAGGACAAGATCATGCGCTTTGCCGATAAACCGAGACATCAGCTTTTTATAGAGCCTATGGGGCTTGATACGGAAGAGTATTATTTGCAGGGCATGAGCTCATCTCTGCCGGAGGCGGTGCAGCTTGAATTTTTACATACTATAAAGGGTCTTGAACACGTCGAGATAATGCGTAACGCCTACGCTATCGAGTACGACTGCTGCGACCCGACGGAGCTTTTGCCGACACTGGAATTTAAAAATATCTCCGGTCTTTACGGCGCAGGGCAGTTCAACGGCACCTCCGGCTATGAGGAAGCCGCCGCACAGGGGCTTATCGCCGGCATTAACGCAAGCCTGAAAATAAAAGGCGAGCAGCCGCTCGTGCTTGACCGTGCGTCATCATATATAGGTACGCTTATAGACGACCTTGTGACAAAGGGCTGCTCCGACCCGTACAGGATGCTCACTTCCAGAAGCGAGTACAGACTTTTGCTGCGTGAGGATAACGCAGACCTCAGACTTACTCAGTACGGCTACCGTGTCGGTCTTATAAGTAAAGAGCGCTATGAAAGGTTCACTGTCAAAAAGGCTCTCATAGAGCAGGAAACAGAAAGGCTCAGAAAGGTCAACCTCTCTCCCAACAGCGGTATAAACGACTACCTTGAAAGCATTGGCACTGATAAGCTCTCAACAGGCATAAAGCTCTCCCAGCTTTTAAAGCGTCCCGAGGTAACGTATGAGGGGCTTGCACCCTTTGACCCCGACCGCCCCGACCTGCCGGAAGAAGTAAAAGAGCAGGCAGAGCTTAATATAAAGTATGAGGGCTATATAAAGATACAGTTAGAGCAGGTCGAAGCCATGCGAAAGCTAGAGGAGAAAAAGCTGCCGCCCGATACAGATTACAGTAAGATCACAGGGCTGCGGCTCGAGGCTGCCGAAAAGCTCGGTAAGATAAGACCGCTCTCGGTCGGTCAGGCAAGCCGTATCTCGGGCGTCAACCCGGCGGACGTGAACGTGCTGCTGATATGGCTTACAAAAGAGGAGTATAAAAATGAGTAAAAAGATAAAAGCCACCGACTGCGAGAGCTGTGTCAATTTCGTATATGACGAGGAATACGGCGCAGATGTGTGCTTGGTCGAGGTAGACGAGGACGAGTATTATAAAATGGGCGCCGACCCTCACTATGTCTGCCCCTACTACCGCCTTGACGACGAATACGGTGTAGTAAGAAAGCAAAACTGATCAAAAAAACGCCGCTGCATATATGAGCGGTGAACATAAAAATATTTATGTATTTTATCGGGGGAAACCTTTCTGAAGAAAGGTTGTCCCCCGAACCCCTTTCCAAAGACTTCTAATTTATTTTTTCATAAAGGGCATATATGCTCTTTATGAAAAAATGGGTCAAAAGTTTTAGGAAGGGGGTCTGGGGGATAACCCTTTTTCAAA
>JAFUYP010000026.1 GCA_017470535.1 Ruminococcus sp.
CTCCTTGTATTTTACTTTAGTAATGCGGTCGCCAAACCTTTTACTATTGTACCATACTTGGAGGTTATTTTAAAGCGTTTGCTAAAGCTTTTTAATACCCCCAGTAGAACTGGGGGTTGTTTTACGCTAAAGCGCCAAAACCACAGCGCCCGACATACTGTCGGGCGCCGGGTAAATATATGTGGGATTGAGAAGAGTGCATATTCTATGCCTTGGCGGCACTGCCGTCCTGGAGCGCCTGATAGCCCTCCTCGCCTGTGCGTATCTTGATGACGTTCTCTATATCATATACGAATATCTTTCCGTCGCCGTAGCTGCCTGTATAGAGCGCCTCCTTGGCGGCGTTTATAACTGTACGGGCAGGTACTTTGCACACTACCACCTCAGCCTTTATCTTGGGGTGCAGGGTAGTCTCCACTGCCGTACCACGGTAATAATCCTTTGTGCCGCTTCGCATACCGCACCCCATTACGTTTGTTACGGTGATGCCTGTCACTTCTATCTTATCCATAGCGTGCATGAATTCTGCGAGCTTGGTCTGGTTGAACACTACCACCAGCTTTGTGAATTTCTTTTTGTCGATGTCAGCGGTGTAGCTTTCGACCTCGACTGCCTTATCAACAGGGACGGGAGATTTTACAACGCTCTTTGCGTCGTCGCCGTCATAGCCTAAGAGAGAGGTGTCGCCCATTGCCGGAGCAAAGTCCGCATACGATGATACAAGTCCATGCTCGGTAGCATCAAGTCCGATGATCTCCTCCTGCTTTGATGCACGAAGCCCTATGGTGTGCTTTATGATAAGGAATGTCACTGTGATAGTGACTGCTGACCATGCTGCGACCGATGCAAAGCCCAAAAGCTGCAGCCCCAGCTGCTCAAAGCCGCCGCCGTAGAAAAGACCCTCTGCCTTTATGCCGCCGGAAGCAAGCTGTATCGAATAGCCCGGGGCGGAGCTTGTGGCAAACAGTCCGACTGCTATCGTGCCCCAGATACCGTTCATCATATGTACTGCGACTGCGCCGACAGGGTCGTCGATATGCAGCTTATAGTCAAGCAGCCACACGCCGAAGCAGACAAGCAGCCCGGAAACTACGCCTACCGCTATCGAGCCGAAGCAGTCAAGCACGTCACAGCCTGCCGTGATGCCTACAAGTCCTGCAAGTGAGGCGTTTAAACACATAGAAACATCGGGCTTGCCGTATTTGAGCCATGTGAAAATCATACATACCACCGTTGCGACCGCAGGGGCGACTGTTGTAGTCAGGAATATCGAATCGAGCTGTCCTACGTCGGACGCTGCCGCAGGGTTGAAGCCGTACCAGCCGAACCACAGGATAAACACGCCCAGTGCGCCGATAGTGAGGTTATGCCCCGGGATAGCGTTTACCTTCAGTTTGCCGTCGGGGGACTTAGTGAACTTACCTATCCTCGGACCTACGAGCTTAGCACCGATAAGGGCACACACGCCGCCTACCATATGTATAGCGCACGAGCCTGAAAGATCGTGGAAGCCTGCCTGTGCGAGCCAGCCGCCGCCCCATATCCAGTGAGCCTCTATCGGGTAGATAAGAGCCGAGATAACGCCCGAATAGATACAGTAGGAAAGGAATTTCGTTCTCTCTGCCATAGCGCCCGAAACGATAGTGGCAGTAGTGGCGCAGAAAACAAGGTTGAAAACGAACTGATCCCATGCAAAGCTGTCATAGCTTGTGAAAATATCGAACCCCGGCTTGCCGATAAGTCCGGATGCATCCTCGCCTAAAAGAAGTCCGAAGCCTATGAGAATGAACATTACTGTACCTATACAGAAGTCCATCAGGTTTTTCATTATGATGTTGCCGGCGTTCTTGGCACGGGTAAAGCCTGTTTCCACCATTGCAAAGCCTGCCTGCATAAAGAATACGAGTGCTACCGCTATCATGAACCACACACCGAAGGTGGTCTTGTTTGCGCTGTCGAGTATCTGTGTATCTGTCTGTGCTAAAAATTGCTGTAACATATTGATCACTTCCTAAAAAACAAAGAAGTGACCCCTGAACGAAACGTTCAGTAAAAGTCACTTCATTGCGATTATTATTTATTTTTATTATTTTACATAGAACAGGAGCTGTCCGTATGTCGGGTAAGGCCAGTACTTCTCGCCTACCGATGTTTCTATCTCATCGGCAGTAGCTCTTAGCTCGCCCATTGCTGTGAATACTTTATCATGGTAGTAGTTTGCAGCCTCCTGAACGTCCTCGATATCGTGTGCCTTGACTACGGCATCTTCAAGAACGCCGAGCTTTTTATACATATCTGCCATAAGAACTGAGAGCTTCTTTACAAGCTCTGTCTCAAATTCAGCAGGTGCGCCTATGCTCTTTGAGAGGTTCGCAGTCTCTGCAAGATCCTTTACATAGCTTGCAGCTGCCGGGAGAATGTCCTTCTTTGCCATATCGACCATTGTGAGAGCTTCGATATTGAGTGTCTTTACATATTCGTCGAGCAGTATCTCGACTCTTGAATGCAGCTCTGTTTCGGTATAAACGCCGTACTTTTCAAAGAGGGCGATATTCTGAGGGAGGTTATATGTAGGGATAGCCTCGGGTGTTGAACGAAGGTTCAGAAGTCCTCTCTTCTCTGCCTCTGCTGTCCACTCGTCGGAATAGCCGTTGCCGTTGAAGATTATAGGCTTTGATTCCTTGATAGTGCTCTTGATAAGCTCGTTGAGTGCAGCGCCGAAGTCGTCTGCCTTTTCAAGCACGTCGGAGAACTCGTCAAGTGTTTCTGCAACGATAGTATTCAATACTGTATTGGGACCTGCACATGAAAGACGTGAGCCGGGCATCCTGAACTCAAATTTATTACCGGTGAATGCGAAAGGTGATGTCCTGTTGCGGTCGGTAGTATCCTTCGGGAAGTCGGGGAGAACGTCCACGCCTATCTTCATATCGACGTGCTCGCCCTCGTACTTCTTGCCGTGAACGATAGCGTCAAGGATAGCTGTAAGCTCATCGCCGAGGAAGATAGAGATGATAGCAGGCGGAGCTTCGTTTGCGCCGAGTCTGTGGTCATTGCCTGCGGTAGCAACGCTTGCACGCAGAACGTCCTGATGCTTATATACTGCCTTGATGACTGCCGTTAAGAAAAGCAAAAACTGTGCGTTCTCAGCAGGAGTCGAGCCGGGATCAAGAAGGTTTACGCCTGTGTTTGTGGACAGCGACCAGTTATTATGCTTGCCCGAGCCGTTGATGCCTGCAAAGGGCTTTTCGTGAAGCAGGCACTTGAAGCCGTGCTTTCTTGCAGTCCTTTTCATGATCTCCATTGTGAGCTGGTTATGGTCGGTAGCGATATTCGTAGTACCGAAGATAGGTGCAAGCTCATGCTGTGCAGGTGCGACCTCGTTATGCTTGGTCTTGGCGTAAACGCCGAGCTTCCACAGCTGCTCGTCAAGGTCCTTCATATATGCGGCAACTCTTGTCTTGATAGTACCGAAGTAGTGGTCTTCAAGCTCCTGACCCTTTGGTGCGGGTGCGCCGTAAAGTGTCCTGCCGGCGAAGATAAGGTCTTTTCTGTGAGAATACATCTCTCTGTCTACAAGGAAGTACTCCTGCTCGGGTCCTACATTTGAGATGACCCTTGTAGCATTTGAACCGAAAAGCCTGAGCACTCTGAGAGATGACTTATTGATAGCCTCCATTGAACGGAGAAGAGGTGTCTTTTTATCGAGTGCCTCGCCGTTATAGGAACAGAATGCTGTCGGGATACAGAGTGTATGTTCCTTTATAAAAGCAAATGACGTAGGATCCCATGCGGTATAGCCCCTTGCTTCAAAGGTAGCTCTCAGACCGCCGGAGGGGAAGCTCGATGCGTCAGGCTCGCCCTTGATAAGCTCCTTGCCCGAAAACTCCATGATGATATGACCCTCATCTGTCGGTGAGATAAAGCTGTCGAGCTTTTCTGCGGTAAGGCCTGTCATCGGCTGGAACCAGTGGGTGAAATGTGTGCAGCCCTTTTCACAAGCCCAGTCCTTCATAGCGTTAGCAACTACATTTGCTACGTCGATACCGAGCGGTGTGCCGTCGTTTATCGTCTTTTTAAGAGCCTTATAGGTCTGCTTGGGCAGACGCTCCTTCATGACCGATTCATTGAACACATCACTGCCAAACATTTCGGGTACGTTCATAATGATCTCTCCTTCCAAAATAAAAAAGCGCTGCGGACTCTTCGTCCACAGCGCCTTTGCTGTTTACAATTAAATTATAACCCCAAATGTCTGATTTGTCAAGACAAAAATCGCCTGTTTACGCACTTTTGGCGGCAGGCACAAAGATAATCCACAATGTTGATAGTTTCTTGTGGGGTATTTACTGCCCGAAACAGAGGTGTTACAGGGTGTTCATTATTAGTCAATAGTTTTAACTAACAGGACATAATTTACAAAGGCGGCTGTTATTATTTGGTAAATAGGCGAATTGAACGGCAGGTCAAAATATGCTATAATTATGAATAAAGTAAGTGGCATATACAAATATGTCTGTTGTAAGGAGGTAAATTTATGGTTTTGGCAAATGATACATCTAAAAGACTAAGACTAACGGTAATAACAGCTTTTATTATCGGGCTTGCAGCGGCTATGCTGGTAATGTTCCCTATGAGGGCAAGTGCAAGGACGTTCAGGATCTCGACACCCGAGGAGCTTGTCAACATCAACTGGAAAAATGCAGGGTACGGTCCGGGGAACACCTATATTATAAATAATGACTTCACGCTCGGTGACGGTGAGGATGCGACCTGTTTGCTTACAAAGGGCAAGTTCGTGATAGATTTCAACGGTCACACGGTACAGAATGCCCACCCATCAATGGCGGTATTCTCGCTCAGGGGCGCTGATGTGACATTCATGGATTCAAAGGCTTCTGCAAAAAAGGCAAGTGTACGCTCATACGGTGTGGGCGGCATCGACATGACGGCAGGCTCTCTCCTTATAAAAAGCGGCACATACGCAGGGCTGAGTGACGGCACCAACAATCCCGTGGCTCTGCACGTCGGCGGCGGCAGCTGCACTGTAAACGCAGACAACTTCTATGGTGAATACTGCGGCGCTTCATGTGCAGGAGGAACACTGAGGATAAACGGCGGCACTTTCCAGGGCGGATACACCTTCGGGCTTATGAACATGGGCGGAAGCATAAAGATAAGCAAGGGTACCTTCATAGGAGGTAATACCACCTACGGTTACAGCTTCGCACTGGGCGCTTTTGTTCCGCAGCAGTATTATGATTTCAGCAGCTGGTTTATAAAGGGTGCGTCTGTACCGTCATTCCAGACGGCGTACTGGAATATGCAGTCACAGCTGTCATCAGAGCCGTTTTTTGCAAGCACATTTGCAGTATCATATGGTGATCCTACTTTAAAGGTATCGCTCGGGTCGTCTGCGAAGCCTGCTGCGACAGCTCTTAAATCTGTCAAGAATGTAAAGACCAAGTCTGCCACGGTAAAGTGGAAGAAAAAGTCCAAGAACGTGACCGGCTATCAGGTACAGTACAGCACGAGCAAGAAGTTCAAGAGTGCAAAGACTGTGACTGTAAAGGGCAAGTCAAAGACCTCAAAGAAGCTGACTAAGCTCAAAAAGAACAAGACCTACTATATAAGAGTACGCACCTACCGCAGTGTGAACGGCACGACTCTTTACTCAAAGTGGAGCGGAAAGAAGAGCGTCAAGATCAGGAAATAGTTTTTTTACGCCGGCGGACTTTTGGAGGAGAATTACAGCAACAAAAAACAATGAAGAGTACAAAAAAGAGATCAAACCCGGCAGGCGCTATGATCAAGTAATTACCTATGGAATAATGAAAGAAAATACCGTGCAGTGTAAAAAGCTGCACGGTATTGGTTTTTATAAGGGAGCTTTTCCCCGGGGCTATGCTATTAAAGGTGCCAGCATTCATTCATAAAAGCCACACGCTTGGTAAGCCAGCTTGAAAAGTATTCGGCGCACTCGGCGTGGGTCTTGCAGGCGGCTGCTGCCTGACAAAGCTCGTTGCCGGCATCGTTATGGATTATGTTATCCCACTTGTCGTAGTTGCGCTCAAAGGCTGCGGCGTAGGCGGCGGTGTCGGAGCTTATATTATCTATCGCACGGGTGAAAACTCCGTCGTCGTAGCTCTGCGTCCATTTGGTCTTTATGATATCGGTATACCAGTCGCAGTACATAAGCACCGCAAGCCACGGGTTTATACAGCGGTAATTGCCGTTTACGTCTGAAAGGATATTAGCGGCATAGTACCCCTCGCCGCTTACGCAGCGTGCTTTATTGCCAAGTGCTGAGTCAAAATCCCACGGATTGCCGAAGGTGAGCTTTTTACTGCCGCCCTCGCCGAAATCGGCATACATAAAGAAGCTCGACCAGTAAAGGTCTGCATCGCAGGCAAGCTCGCTTATGATATACATATCAGCAAGGGAGTTTATATCGACTACCTGCTCTACCGCCTGCTGAGGGGTGATGTCGGAGGTCTCGGATATTTCAGTATAGTCTGAATTGAAAACGTAGGCTTTGTTTTCATAGGCGGCGTAGTACATTATATTATAGACGTTATCGACAAAGTGGTGGATAAAGTTTGTCTGGTCTTTTGAGTAGATGTCGCTCTTGATAGAAAAGCCGACGTTGTTCTTGCCCTTTGCAAGCGGCGTCGATGTACGGCTGCCGCCCTCGCCGTCGTAGGCTTTTAGCTCTGCGTCCTTATTATAGAATACCTTGAAGCTATGCAGCTCGTCCTCGGTATAATAATAGCCGTCGTATTCAAGGAAATAGCCTATATCCGTACCCTCATAGCCCTCCTGCGGCTCGGTTATGTTTATACGGTCTTTATTTATCTGGGCGTACTCGCACAGAAGGTAGACGCCAAAGTATTCGCCGTTTATCTCCACCTCTGCAAACTGTGCGTCTGACGCATAGAGCCCGTCTGCGCCAAGTATCTCATTGGCAATGGTAAGGGCGGTCTTGTTTCTGAGCATTGAGCCGTCCTTATACTCGGCAAGCAGCAGCCAGTTTTTGAATTTATTACCGTCTGCCATGCCGGGCATAGACTGCTTTTCATCAAATTTTATACGAAGCGGCTTTTTATTATACAGTGTCGTCCAGTTGCCCCTGACCTTTACCTGTGCCGGGGCTGCGTCTATCGCTCTTGTGCCGTCTGTATCTGTATAAGTGACGCTGCAATGCTCGTAATACGGCGTGGGGGCAGTAAAGCCGTAGTCCCATGTGGCACGGCTTTTGGTAACGTGCTCGGCGACAGGCTTTTTAACAAAGTCAAGGACGTTTTTATCGTCGCTGTCAGTCTGTATGGAGATGACCGGCATAACGTCCATGAAAGCAGCTGTTTCTGATGAGGTCTGCTGAGTCTGCACGCTGTCGCTTATCTGTGATGATGACTGCTCATCTGCCGATGATGAGCCTTTTGAGCAGCCTGCGAGCATGGCTGCGGCGACAAGCAGGGGGATAAGTTTTAGTTTCATAAGTATGGCTCCTTCGTAAGCTGGCAGCTGTTAGAGGCAAGAGATAAGATGCAAGAGGCTAGATAGCCACAACACGGGGGCTATGCAGGTGCTGTTGCAGATGGATCTCGCCCGGGGAGATCACTCAAAGAGTGGGGTGGAGAAGTATCTTTCGGCGGTGTCGGGGAGGATAGTTACTACCGTTTTGCCCTCGCCGAGTTTTTTTGCAAGCTCGAGCGCTGCGGCGACGTTGGTGCCGCTCGATATGCCGCACATGATGCCCTCCTCCGCTGCAAGGCGCTTGGCAGTGTTTATAGCGTCATCGTCGGTGACTATATGTATATGGTCATAGATACCTGTATCAAGTATCGTCGGGATAATGCCGTCGCCGATGCCCATTTGCAGGTGAGTGCCCACTGTACCGCCTGCAAGTATAGCTGCGTGCTCAGGCTCGACTGCCCATATCTCCATATCAGGGTACTGGTTTCTGAGCGTCTGTCCTATACCGGTTATAGTGCCGCCCGTACCTATACCCGAGCAGAAGCCGTCTATCTTACAGGCTGTCTGTTCAAGTATTTCAAGAGCGGTATTATATTTATGGGCGTAGATATTATTGATATTCTCAAACTGCTGCGGCACATAGACGTTTTTATCATTTGCAGCCATTTCAAGGGCGGTATCAACACACTTCTGTATACACTTGCCTATATCACCGTCGTCGTGGACAAGTATCACCTCGGCACCGTAGTGTCTGACGAGCTTTCTTCGCTCCTCACTGACAGAGTCGGGCATTATTATGATAGTCTTATACCCTCTTACCGCACCGACAAGGGCAAGCCCTATACCCTGATTGCCGCTGGTAGGCTCGACTATCACAGTATCCTTTGTTATCCTGCCCTCTTTCTCGGCTGCCTTTATCATATTATACGCAGTCCTTGTCTTGACAGAGCCGCCGACATTGAGCCCCTCGAACTTTACAAGTATCTGTGCATTGCCGGGCTTATTCATTCGATCAAGTCTTATCATCGGGGTATGCCCCATGGCCTCTAATATATTATTACATATCATTTTTATTACTCCTTATTGCGTTTGTCTTAATAAGTATACCATAAAAAGGCAGAAAACGCAACATTTAATTTTTAGGCAACACCGCACGACCATTGTGTGTCAGATGCGCCGTCCGGATTTTCGTCAGAATGCCCATTTTTGCCGCAGTTTTACTGACGTAAGACAAGGTAAAATTGGGTATTATGACGGAAATCCGGCAAGCAGATGGCACAC
>JAFUYP010000014.1 GCA_017470535.1 Ruminococcus sp.
CAAGCCATATCGAGTGTACATGATAGCAGCTGCTCACAAGTTTCTCAGGATATATTATGCTCGGGTAATGCAGGTACTAACTTGACATAACATTTTTACATATTGTCCGAATGACTGCTTTGAAAAATCATTCATTGCGGTCTTTTTGGTGTGCCTGTTTTTTCATTTATTAAGATTTTGTAAATCATTCATTTTCGGACTTGACTTTTATTTGCAGGTCTTCAAATTAAAGATAATCAATATCCGAGCGGCTCATTCACAAGTATGACCTTTATCCTGTCCTTGTCACGCTGATAGCCTGTCACTACATAGCCGCAGCATATACGCCTGTCGCTGCCGCAGCCTGAGCACATATTGTCAGCATTAGCACCGGCGCACTCCCCGAGTGACGCACACGGCGTATCGAGCCCGAGCCTTACTGCATTTGCAGGGGCGCTCACCCTTTTGACATAGCTTACCGCCGCATCAAGATCCGGCACTACCTTATTTATGCCTGCAACGATGATGACCTGCTTGGGTCCGAAGGTTATCGCCGCTACCCTGTTGCAGTTGCCGTCTACGTTATAAAGCTCGCCCTTTTCTGTTATGGCATTTGACGACGAAAGATAAACGTCTGCAAAAAACGCATCTCTGTATATCTTTGCGACCTCCCCGGGCGTCTGCGCCTTTGAGCGGTCAAGGAAGTTATACCTTCCGCTCTGCATGAGTGCGAAAACGCCGCTCTCTTTGAGCGTTACCGACCCTCCGCAGGAGATAGTCGCATTCTCTGCCATAAGCTCTCTGACCTTTTCCACAGCATCATTGCAGCTGTCGCAGACAAATGCCTGCATATTGTTGCGTTCAAGCGCCTTTGCTGTCTTTTCAAGTCTTAGCTTTCCTGCTGCCTTTAAATTCTCGTCCATCATAATGATATTCTCCTTTATATTATTAAGGCAACACCGCCGGGCCACCGGCATACGCCTTTGTATGCCATCTACTTGCATATTCTCCGTCATATCGCCCAAATTTACCTTGAAATACGACAGTATTCCTGCGGTAAATTTAGGTGATCTGACGAAAAATCTGACTGCGTATCTGGCATACAATGGCCCTGCGGTGTTGCCTAAATTTATTCTTCTCCTTTTTCAAAAAGCATACCGACGATCTCTCTGAGCCACTTGTTTTCCGGCAGTTTAAGCTCCGGGTCTTTGTCAAGTATATCCATACAGCACGACTGTGCCGCTTTGAGAGTGTTTATATCCTCCGACATATCGGCGATACGCAGCTTTGGAAGACCATGCTGCTTTGAGCCGAAAAAGTCACCCGGACCTCTTAGCTTCAGATCCTCCTCGGATATCACAAAACCGTCCGAAGTTTTGGACAGTATTTTCAGTCGCTTTCTGCTGTCCTCGTTTTTGTTGTTGCTTATAAGTATGCAGTATGAGCTGTACTGTCCTCTGCCGACTCTGCCCCTGAGCTGGTGCAGCTGCGAAAGCCCGAAGCGGTCTGCATCCTCTATGACCATAACGGTCGCATTAGGTACGTCAACACCGACCTCAACAACAGTGGTCGATACCAAAATGTCCGTTTTTTTGTTCTTAAAGTCACGCATGACCTTTTCTTTTTTATCGGGTGCGAGCTTTCCGTGCAAAAGCCCTATACTGTGATTTGCAAACGCCCCCTCCGAAAGCTCTTTTGCGTACTTTTTGACGCTTGCAAGCTCTGTTTTCATCATAGCCGGGTCGCTCTCATCTATCATCGGGCATACAAAATACGCCTGCCGCCCCTCGTCAAGCTGTTTTTTCACGAAACTGAACGCTCTGTCACGGAGCTTGCCTGTCACGGCGTATGTTTCTATCTTCTGCCTGCCCTTTGGCAGCTCATCAAGCACCGACAAATCAAGGTCGCCGTATATCATAAGTGCGAGCGTCCTCGGTATCGGTGTAGCACTCATTACCAGACGGTGTGGGTTGTCGCCCTTGCCGGAGAGTGCTGCGCGCTGTTTTACACCAAATCTGTGCTGCTCGTCGGTGATGACAAGCCCGAGCCTTTTAAAATGCGTAGACTCCTGCACAAGTGCGTGTGTACCTACGATCACATCAAACTCCCCTGCCGCTATCTGCTCTTTGAGGGCGGCTTTTTTCTTGGGTGTAAGGCTGCCTGTAAGCAGAGCGCACTTAACACCCAGCGGCTCTAAAAACTTGCCGAGCGTTTCAAAATGCTGTGCTGCCAGTATCTCGGTAGGCGCCATCATCGCTGTCTGGAAGCCGTTCTTACACGCAAAAAACGCAGCACCTGCCGCCACAGCCGTCTTGCCCGAGCCTACATCGCCCTGTACAAGGCGGTTCATGGGGTACTCTCTGCACATATCCTCTGTAACTTCCGATATAGCACGCCGCTGTGCGCCTGTAAGCTCGAACGGCAGCGACTTTTCAAACTGCGATATATCCGTTTTTTTCATGACACAGCCCGACTGCTCACGGCTTTTCTTTTTAAGCAGCCGCATACCGAGCGAAAGTGTCAGCAGCTCGTCAAACACCAGCCGCTGCTTTGCAATAGAGCAGGTGTGCATATCCTTCGGAAAATGTATGTTTTCAAGCGCATATTCAAGTGAACACAGCTTGTACTTGCCCATGACCCACTTGGGCAGCGGCTCGTAGATAAAATCCCCGAGCGTTAAAAGCGCATTTCTCACCGACTGCCTTAGTGCATACTGCGTCAGCCCCTCGGTCAGTGCATACACAGGCTCGACTGTTTCTCCCGCAGACAGGTCAAGTATCAGCGGCGAGGAGATCTCCTTTCTTACAAGAGTCCCCGTCACCTTGCCGTAAAGCGCATACCAGCTGCCGACTGCGAGCTTTTCAAAGCCATAGCGATTGTTGTACATGATAAGTGTTATATCGCTCTCACCGTCGGTCAGCACCGCCTTGAAAATGCTCATACCTCCCCGTATCCTTGCCTCGGGGAGCTTTTTTACCACCTCTGCCCTGATAACGCTCGGCTCGTCTGCCGGAGCTTTTGCTATCGGCACATCTTCCGTAAAGTCTATATATCTCCTCGGAAAATGGTATAAAAGATCATAGACAGTTTCGATACCGAGCTTGTTATAAAGCTCGCTCCTCTTAGGACCTACGCCCTTTAAATAGGTTATAGGCTTAGACAAACGCTCGTCCATGATCTCACCACCTGTGATAATTTGAATATAGGCAATACCGCACGACCACCGCCTTACGGCTTTGCACGCCATCTACTTGCAGTTTTTCCGTCATATCACCCAAATTCACCTTGAAATACGTCAGTATTCCTACGGTAAATTTAGGCGATCTATTGATAAACCTGACTGCGTATCTGACGTACAATGGTCGTGCGGTATTGCCTATACTGTTTTATTATAACACATTTCTTTCAAAAATGCAAATCATAGTTAAGTTATTCTAACCGAAATCACTTATTTTCTTAATATTAGGCATAGATCATTGACATTTCTCCAAAAGTCGCATACAATATTATTAAGGCAATATGACATAGTTATTGTAAACTAATCAAAGTTGCCGCACGCTAACCAGTTTTATTAAATTTTTGGAGGTAGATATTATGTTTGGACCACTTAAAAATGAAAAGACCTGCTTTTTCGCACTCGGCGCAGCAGCAGCTACGATAGGCGTTAAGTTCTTAAAGAGCAAGACCTTCCACGACGGCTGTGTAAAGACAGTTGCAAAGGGCATGAAGATCAAGGACGAGGCATCTGCCGAGCTTGTTAAGATCAAGGAGGACGCAGAGGACATAAGATTTGAAGAGAAAGCACAGGATCAGCAGTAACGGAGGGATATAATGCGCTACACAAAAGCATTTGACTCCCGTGGGCGTATAAGAGTAAGGGTCGGGCAGTATGACCTGACACCCGGCAAGGCGCTTTTTCTAAGGCAGCTCCTTGAAAAGAACGACTATATAATCAGTGCAAAGGTAAGCCACATAAGCGGCAGTATCCTTGTAATGTGCAAAGCAGGCAGCGAGCAGAAGGTCTACAAGCTGCTTGATGAGATAAAGATACGTTCGCTGCGTGAATGTGAGCCTACACCGCTTATGATCGCAGATGAGCGCTTCAAGGCGAATATAGAAAAAAAGCTGATAAGCCGCACACTTGTAAAGCTGATAGTCCCCTTTCCGCTGCGGCGGCTGTTTATAATACTCAGAGCTATGAAGTATGTCGCAAAAGGGCTTGACTGCCTGATAGAAATGAAGACTAAGGTCGAGCTGCTCGATGCGGCATCTATCGGCATCTCGGTCGCCCGTGGGAACTTCACCACCGCATCTTCGGTGATGTTTCTGCTCTCCCTCTCAGAGCTGCTTGAAGACTACACCAAAGAGCGTGCCAGGCTCGCCCTGACAGAACAGCTTTCCTTAAACATCAGCAAGGTATGGCTTGCAAACAGCGAGCCTGAGGTGCAGGTGGCTTTTGACGAGATAAAGGTCGGCGACAAGGTGAAGGTCTACGCCGGCAATGTCATACCGTTCGACGGTACGGTCGTAAGCGGCGAGGGCATGGTCAACCAGTCAACCATGACAGGAGAGAGCGAGCCCGTTCATAAAAAGGACGGCGACAGCGTCTTTGCAGGCACTGCGATAGAAGCAGGCAGCATAGTCATAAGTGTCAGGAGCTTGTCGGAGGATTCACGTCTTGCAAAGATAATAAGCCTTATAAACGATAACGAGCAGGCAAAATCCCTCACCCAGTCAAGGGCGGAGCGGATAGCTGACAGTATCGTGCCGTATAGCTTTTTAGGGTTCGGGCTTATATATGCGCTCACAGGCAACATCACCAAGGCACTTTCCGTGCTTATGGTGGATTTCTCCTGTGCGCTCAAGCTATCAACGCCTGTATCGGTCATCTCGGCTATGCGTGAAGCCGCTCAGAGGGGTGCTGCCGTAAAGGGCGGAAAGTACCTGGAGAGCTTTGCTGCTGCCGACACGCTCGTTTTTGACAAGACAGGCACTCTCACAAACGCCTGCCCCGAGGTCATAGAGGTCGTGGCGTTCGGCAAATTTGAAAAGTCGTATGTGCTGAGCACTGCCGCCTGCCTGGAGGAGCATTTTCCTCACAGTGTAGCGGCAGCGGTCGTCAGAAAGGCAGAGCAGGAGGGGCTTACCCACGAGGAGCAGCACGCCGAGGTGGAATACCTTGTCGCACACGGGATAGTGACACACTATTTCGGCAAGCGTGCAGTCATCGGCTCGGCGCACTTTATCTTTGAGGATGAGGGCGTGCCGCTGAGTGATGAAAACAAAAGGATAATTGATGAAAAGAGCGAGGGCTTGTCCGCTATCTTCTTAGCGATAGGCGGAGAGCTTGCCGGTATGCTCACGATAGAAGACCCTATAAGGGAAGAAAGCTGTGAAGTCCTTAAAAAGCTGCGTGCGCTCGGCATAAAGAGAATATGTATGCTCACAGGCGATGCAGAGCCGAGCGCAAAGCGTGTAGCTGATCAGCTGGGGCTTGATATGTATTTATCACAGGTACTGCCCGAGCATAAGAGCGAGTATGTACACGCTTTAAGGTCAAACGGTCACAAGGTAATAATGGTCGGTGACGGCATAAACGACACCCCTGCGCTTACAGAGGCAGATGTATCGGTCGCTATGAGCGACGGTTCAGACCTTGCAAGGGAGGCTGCCGACATAACGCTTTCGGGCGACAGCTTAGAGGGGCTCGTAATGCTGAGAAAGCTCAGCATGGCGCTTATGGACAGGATAAACAGCAACTTTAACTTTATAGCGCTTTTCAACGCATCGCTGATAGGTCTTGGTGCGGCTGGGATAATGCCGCCTTCAATGTCGGCGATACTGCATAACGGCTCGACTATGCTCATTTCGGCAAACAGCATGAGCAGGCTGCTCAAAACCGATGAAAGTCAATAGACAGGTCTTTACACGACAAAAGCACTCAGGTATTACCCGAGTGCTTTTTTATTATAGGCAACACCGCACAAAGATTGCGGTGTTGCCTATACTATTTTTCCGCTTTTCATTTCAAGGAGAGTATCGGCATAGCTTTTAGCGTCATTTTCGTGGGTGACTACCATTACCGCTGCTCCCTGATGCGCCGACTCCTTTAAAAACTCAAACACTACGCTTGTGTTCTCATCATCAAGATCCCCTGTCGGCTCGTCTGCGAATATCACCATAGGCTTTCTCACAACCGCCCTGGCTATCGCCATGCGCCGCAGCTCTCCTCCCGAAAGCTCCGCAGGCTTTGCAGCTTCAAGATGTGCTATGTCAAGTCGCTTCATCAGCTCCCTTGCATACTCCTCGTCCTGCGGTGTGCTGTCCTTGTAAAGAAAAAACGGCAGCATTATGTTTTCAAATATATCAAGTGACGACACCGCCGTCTGCCCCTGCGGTATCATGCCGAAGCTCCTGTTCCTGAGTCTTGAAAGCTCCTTGTCGCCGAGTGAATAGATGTCTTTTCCGTCAAGCTCCACACTGCCCGAGGAAGGCTGCAATAGTCCCGACAGCATATTCATAAGCGTGGTCTTACCGCTGCCCGAGCGCCCCATAAGCACTGTCAGCACTCCGTCTTTAAGCTCTATGCTCACATCATCTACCGCCGTGAACCGGTTGCTGTTTGCAGTTTTGCGGTAAAAGCTCTTTGTAAGCCCACTTGCTGAAAGTATCATCAGTTGTCACCCCTTAATATAACGCCTGTGTCTATGCGGCTTATCCTGAGCGCCGATACAGCCGCCGCCAATGTGCCGGACAAAGTACAAAGCAGCAGTGACGCCAGAGCATAGCCTGCACATCTGCCGGCACCCGGCAGCAGGAACGGCAGCCCCAATGCCTGCTCGATGACACCATTAAACGGCAATATCACCGCAAATCCCAGCAGCACGCCGAGAATACTTCCTATAATACATATCATAAGTGCTTCGCCTAAAACTATCCCTGCAAGCCTGCTTCGTGCTGCACCTGCAACACGAAGCACCGCAAATTCCTTTCGGCGTTCGTTTACCGACATCGTGAATGCTAACAGCAGTATCACAACTCCCAGTATCCACACAGCGCATATCAGCACCCTGATTATCCCCGATACTCCGCCTAAGCTGTCAGACACGCCCGAGATAAGCTCCTTTGACTGTATAGCCTTTACGTTCTTGACATGGAGATTTATGTCGTTTACTACTTCTTCCGGCGTAAAGCCTGCTGCTGCATTTATCATGATACAGGAAACTGTATTTTCAGGGTCTACCTTGCCGAAGATATTCATACCCAGATCGACCGATGACTGTATCAGACGCTTTATAGTGTCCTTTGTCGTGAACACCGCCGTGTCAAAGCCCGTACCCGTCTTGTCGAGCTTTGCGGCGACCTTGCAGTCCACGCCGTAAAAGGATATAGTGTCCCCGACAAAGGCATTTAAGTCATTGCCTACCACCACATCAAGCTCGCCCAGTGAATCGGAATAGCTTTTCTTTATCCACGGTGTTATAGTAAAATCCGTTTCGGGGTCATAGCCTATTATCTGTACCGCCACCGAGCAGCAGCTCGCCGATGCCGACGCTAAGAAAAACTGCTCCGATGCCTGCGCTATCCCCTCACGTTCAAGCACCTGCTGCACCCTTGCGTTGTCCATATAAAAATACCCCGGCGCATTCTGAAGCACTATGTCGTCAAACTTCTTCTGTGTCGTGGCTTCAAACGGCACTACCATTATATCCGCACCAAGGCGGTTCTCAAGTGCCGACAGCCCCGAATCAAGGCTGCTTATCACCATAGTGCCGCCGAATATCGCAAACGTCAGGAGCATCGAGATAACTACAAGTATGACGCTCCTTGCAGGTCTGCCTTTAATATTTTTAACTGCTATGCTTTTCATTCTTTCAGTCCTTGCTCCTGATGTTCAGGATGATGTTCATAACGGCGCATACTGCAAATACCGCACAGGTGACTATCACTACCGGGCGCATAACGCTGTGGCATCTCATAGTGTCCATCATGCACATTTTTATTATAGTCTGCGGTATGAGTGCTGCGGCCACCGCCGCCGCTGCCGACAGGCAGGAAAGTATCACTGACACAGCTTTATTCTTTATAAATATCCCTGCAAGCGACAGCACCGCCATTCCTATACCTATGTACATGACCGTATTCTCCGCATCATGGCAGTGCATAAAGCTGCCGTCGTCCTTAGCGCCGCAGGCGTGGAATATCACCTTTACCCCCACTGCCAGGAATACGCTTATAAGCATCATTGATATTCCTGTAATCGTAATAGCTTTGTTCTTCATCTCAATTGTCCTTTCCATAGCTTGTTTTTGATATGTTGTATTGTTTTTTGAAATCCCCCGTGAACTTATCATCTTCTTTATGTCCCGGGAAATCCTCACTGCCCTTTAAAAAGCATTCGTGATCCTTGTTCACGCAGTCCCACGTTGCGTCCAAGTTATAGTAAACGCCGTCGATACATACGATGTTCCATGCGTGGTACTCGCTCTCACCTGTTTTCGGACTTGTTGCCATTCCGGTTAGCACACGACAACCGATACCTGCACTTCTCATCAGTCTGTACACCGCCGCCGCATACCCCTGACAGGCAGCCGTATGGTTTATAAGTGCCGCATACGCCGTTGATTTCAGGTGGTAGTTGTCGTTTTTGATGTGTATTATATCAAAGCTCACATTCTCGTAGATGTGATCGTATATCCGTCTGACCTTCTCATAGTCCGAAAGGGTATCATCTATCCCGAGAATAGCAAGTATCTCACTGACCCTGTCACTGACCATCTGCTCCTGCTCGGGGGTAGTGTAGCACAAAGGGTTTATCTTTATGGAGTAGACAAAATCGCTCTCCTGCTGCTCCACCGAGTATTCAAGCGTATAGCCGCCCGTATTGCAGGCAAGATAATCCCCCTCGTCAGGGCTGTCAGTCTCAGCGAGTGCATACCCCATAAGCTCTCTTACAAGCTCCTCTATGTCCTGCATATTATCGCTTTGTGATACATACTCTATCGTGACATAGCGGTATTTTTCTTTAAGGCGTGTACGCAGCTTTTCTATCACCTCGTCGGAGTTTTTAAAATACACGCTCATATCACGCCTGACATCATAATGATACTTGGCACTGTACCTCTGTGCATATATGTCAGACCCTGTCTGGGTCATCATAGCTGCTGCTAACAGACAAGCTGCTGCTCTTGCAAATAACGCCGTCCTCATTTTTTCTTATACACATTTCTTTTCCATACAGCGGCGGCATTCGAGCTTGCCATTACCCTGTCGGCATCAAGCCCTGCCGGGCAGATGTTCCTGCACGCAAGCGATTTTCCGCACCCCGAGTAAAAATGCTTCTTATACTGCTGCCGTATGTCCTTGTCATTGCCCTTTTGCGACTGGGCGATGATCTTGCTCATAGGCAGACCTGCCGCCATGCCGTAGAACCTTCCGCCCACATAGAAATTCGGACATACCTCCAGACAGCAGCCGCATTGCAGGCAGCCCGAGCTTTCGTATGCTATGTCACGCACCTTGTCGTTATCATAGGCATCCGTTTCAAGCCACAGCCTGATCCGCCTGAGCGTATCGAACATCACCGACCTGTCTACCGACAGATCCCTGATAAGAGGGAACTTAGACAGCGGCTCTACCGTCACAAAGCCCTCATTTGCAAACTCCGACAGCTTTGCGTCGCACGCAAGCCGTGGTCTGCCGCCTATCACCATAGCGCACGCTCCGCACTTTTTCTGCAAACAGCTGCACTCCCAGCTTAGAGGGGAAACATCATTCCCCTCTGTGTCTTTGCAGCCGCCCTTGTTTATGTTACCAAGCGCATTTGAAAGCACCTCGCTTTTGTCATCATACTCATATACAATGCTCTGGATATAACTTTTATCATCGGGGCTTTGCTGTCTTTTTATGTCAAGCCTTATCTGCATATATCCTCCTTGTCAGCATCTATAAAGCTGATATGCACCCTGCCGCCGTCTGTCCTTGCGACACTTAGCTTTTTATACTCATCATCTGTCTGCGGATAGTCCTCTCTGTAATGCGCTCCCCTGCTCTCTTTCCTCTCTGCCGCCGACATCAGGGAAGCCCTTGCAAGCATCACCCTTGCTTTTTCACGGTCGTTTTCGGGTGTCAGCTCTTCAAGTGCTGAAAGTGCTTTATCAAGCTGCTGTTCATTTCTCACTATCCCCATGCCGTCAAGCAGTATCTCACAAAGAGCATCATTAAACCTCGCACGGCTCTCCTCGTAGTATGGCTCATCTGAGGGGGCGTCCTCAAAGACCACCTCGCACTCACTGCTCTGCGGCAGCGAAAGTATATCCTCCGCCGCAGTTATGCCGCCGTATACTGCGCCAAGCATAGAGTTGCCGCCCAGACGGTTCGCACCGTGATAAAGGCTTGTAAACTCCCCTGCCGCATACAGGTTTTCGATACTTGTGCGGTGGTGCTCGTTTGTGAGTATGCCGCCCATAAAGTAATGTATCCCCTCATGGACGTTTATCGGTTCTTTTTCAGGGTCAAGCCCTGTGTAGCTCATAAGCTCCTTTTTAAGATCCGGCAGGCGCTCGCACCATACCTTGTGCGGTATGCCTGTCATATCGAGCATTACCTCACTGCCGGTTTCTCTCCTTGCAAAGAACATCTCTCTTGCCACGACATCACGGGGCATAAGGTTTTTGAGCACGGGGTATTTTTCCTCCATAAAGTACCACGGCTCGTTATCTCGCTTTACAAACAGTCTGCCGCCCTCGCCCCTTGCAGCCTCGGTCACAAGGCATCTCTTGCCCGGTATTCCGATAGTCGTCGGGTGGTACTGTATCATTTCAAGTGAGCTGAATGCCGCCCCCTGCATGAATACTGCCGCTGCCGCATCACCTGTATTGTGTACCGTACCTGTCGTGTGCCCCGGGAACATACCGTTCATGCCGCCGCACGCTAAAAGCACCGTGCCGTACATAGACGCACATTTGCCGCTTATCCTGTCCTTGATACGCATACCCTTGCATATGCCGTTATCATTTATCAGGCGCAGAAATTCGTGGTGGGGGTATCTTTTGATAAGCCCCTCGCTCTCAAAGCTCCTTGCCTTGTCGATAAGGGAGGTCATGATCATTTTGCCGGTAGAGCTTTTTGCAAAAGCCGTCCTGCGCTTTTTCTGTCCGCCGAACGGGCGCTGCAAAAGTCTGCCGTTCTCTCTGTTAAACGGCACACCGAGCGATGAAAGCCACATGACCGTCTTTGGTGCATTGTCGGTAAGACCCTTTACCGCCCTGCGGTTTGCGATATACACGCCGCCCTTTACCGTATCCTCATAATGCTCCTGCACGCTGTCGTTCTCGCCCATATTGTCAAGCGCTGCATTTATGCCGCCCTCTGCAAGCACCGACTGCGCACGCTCGGACGGCTGTGCGGATACAAGTATACATTTTCTGCCCGCCTGTGCGAGCGTTATCGCCGCAGACAGACCTGCAAGCCCTGCGCCTGCTATTATGATGCTCATATGACATTCCACCTGACGTAATAGATAATGAACGCTATCGCCGTAAATATTAGCACAAAGCTAAGTATCAGCGCTATATCAAGCCCTAACTCCTTAAAGCTCTTTACCCCAAAGGACAAAAGCATGGGCTTTGCGTTTGAAACTATATGAAGTGCTAAGCTCACCACAAAGAGTATATGCGCTGTGAGCATTACCCCCTCAAATGCTGCGAGCCTGTAAACGCCGTCATCGTTCTTACCTGCAAACACAGGTGCGTGGACGAATATGAAAAGCATTACCGCAAAGCCGCTTATACGCCTTACCCAGAAGAGCTTGTTTTCCCTGAAATAGCCTTTGCCCGACTTCTTTACCGCCCTGAGCGAATCGACTGTCAACTTGCAGCCTATAACAAGGTGTGCAAGGATAAACGCCTCCATAATGGGTGTTATGACCTTCATCAGCGTCTTGCCGCCCGGTATCACCCCGAACAGCTGGAAGCCGCCCATTATAGCGTGTATCAGAAAAAACACGAGCACCAGCACGGTGATAACGGCATTTGCTTTTCTCATACTCATTCTCCTTTGGTGTGTATCAGTAGTGTGTCAGTCTTATCAAGTATCAGACTCGCCTTTGTGTTGTCATACATCTCCTGCGACATGACGATAATGTCATATATCCCGTTTTCTGCCTTTGAAAGCATCAAGGTCGTATCCTGCGTCTTTATCTTCATCTGGTTTTCCGGCAGCCTTGACTGAAAGCTCCTTGCCATTTCAAGTCCGCCTGCATCAGACGAGCCGACAGCACAGACAAGATCCTCAAACACTGAGAATATCTCCTCGCTCTCGCCCTTTTCAAAAAACTCCTGCCATACTGCAAGGTTTTTTTCATCTGTGTGCTTTTGACGGTTTATAAGCACCACAAACTCGCCCGACGGCGAATCAAGTGCTTCCGTCGCAGCCGTAACAGCGTCCTCACCGCCGCTTTTTGCCTTGTAATAGTCAGATGTCAGGTACGGCAGCCCCAGCATCAAAAACAGAGCTGCCGCTGTCACTGAAACGTGACGCAGGATTCTTTTAAACATCAGTTATCTTCCGCTTTTTTAAGCGCCTCTCCTACCGCTTCTTTAAATTCATTGTAGTTGACAGTCGCACCGCTTATAGCGTCAACGTCATCGACGCTGCCCTTCTCAACAAGAGCCTTTGCATACTCGGCACACGCACTCCTTGCCCTCTGTGCCTTGCTGTAAAAGTCCTTGTTCTTTATCTCGCCGTTCTCCTTGCCGTAATTCTCGTCCTTGAGAGTTCCGTCAAGCTCGTAGGTATTGTATTCGCATTCTGTTATCTTGCCGTCCTTAATAGTCAGCTTGACAATACCGTAGCCGTTGCCTGCCTCGTCGCCCTCTTCCTCGTTTATAAAGTCAGCGCTCCTGCCCTCATATGTCCCGTCCTTGTAGGACACCGAGCCGCATGAGGTAAAAACAGCCGTCACGCCAAGCAGGGCTGTCATCAAAGCTATCGTCTTTTTCATTTTTATGCCCCCTTAGCTGTCGAACCTTATCTTGCCGGTGAAGTTCTCGTTCCTGACTTCCTTTGCTATCTTGCCGCTTCTTAGCACTATCCTTCTCTGTGCTACCTCTGCGACCTCGGGGTCATGGGTAACGACTATCAGTGTTGTGCCCTCGCTGTGCAGCTTGTGGAAAAGGTCAACGACTATCTCCTCATTCGCTTCGTCAAGATTTCCCGTCGGCTCGTCTGCAAGGATTATCTCCGGGTAATTTATAAGCGCACGGGCTACGCACACTCTCTGCTGCTCACCGCCCGAGAGCTGGCGCGGCAGATGCTTTGCCCTGTCTGCAAGCCCGACACGCTCGAGCGCTTCAAGTGCTTCCTTTTCATCGGGTATGCTGTGGTAATACTGCGCAAGCATAACATTCTCAACAGCAGTCAGATAATTGACCAGGTGGAACTGCTGGAAGATAAGCCCTATCTTGTCACGCCTTATCGTGGTAAGGTTTTTCTTGCTCTCCTTTGCGATGTCAACACCGTCTAAAAGCACTTCCCCCTTACTCGGCTTATCCATGCAGCCGATAATATTCATCATCGTACTTTTTCCCGAGCCTGACGGCCCCATGATAGATACCCACTCGCCCTTTTCGACTTTAAGGTTCACATCATCAAGAGCGTGCAGCTCGCCGTATATTTTATAAACATTTTTCAGTTCAAGTAAACTCATATTGATACCTCCATTTTATTCGCCTTTAAGCACAAGCGCCGGGTCAACGTCCGTCGCACTTCTTATAGGCATAAGGCTCGAAAGTCCTGTAACAAGCATTGATGCTATCACCGTCACCGGCACAAGCAATGGTCTGAATGAGATAGAGCTTGAAAATACATTCACGCTCACCTGCTGTGCGAACACAAATCCCAGCACAGACCCGAGCAGTCCTCCGCAGAAGCCGAGCATTATGCTCTCGCCCATAAACTCCTTTATGATGCTCATATCCGTCGCACCTATCGCCTTGCGAAGTCCTATCTCCTTGCGCCTTTCAGCAACTACCGCCGTCATGGTCGTTGCCACGCATATCATGGTAAGTGCAAGCACTACGATAGTTACGAGCAGCACCAGTGCCTGCAATTTTGTAAGCACTGTCGCTTCCGATGCTGTAACTCTCTTGACAAGTGATGCGTGTACCGAGCTCACCTTGTCGTTTATCGCTGATACTGTGTTTTTAAGCACATCTCCGGTTGCCGAAACGCTAAGCTCTGCCACATCTATCCTGCTGCCGCCCCCTGCAAGCTCACTTATATCCGCAAGGGTCATGTATACATATTCTTCCTCCGAGCCGCCGGTATCAAGTATACCCGATACCGTGAAGGTCTTTACATTGTCCTCTATCGCTATCCTTTCGCCTTTTTCATCTACCTGTTTTTCGGTCTGCGGCGTGTAGCTGACATCTATCACGCTGCCCTCTTTGAGCCTGAAGGTATCTGCCACCTTAGCTCCTACGAGCAGCTGTCCGTCATGCTCTAACCACTCACCTGTCACCATCCAGTAGGGGCTTGTTTTCTTTACCCCCTCCGGGTCAGTACCGGCAGCAACTACCGGCTTTTCATTTATCCTGACGTTCTCGTATCTGAAGGGCGATACACCTACCACGCTGCCGCTTTCAAACTCAGCTGCACCCTCGTTTACCTTGTCAAGAGTAAAGCTGTCGTCCTTTGCCGTGAAGATGACATTTGCACCGTAGTTACGGAACTCCGCCCCCATCTGTCTTGGAACATCATAATAAATAGATACAAGACCCGACAGTATCGTCGCACCTATCGCTATGGATAAAAGTGCCACTATCATTCTTGAGCGCCGCCTTAACAGTGACGCACTTATCATTTTGAAAAACATAGTTCTTTTCTTCATAGCTGCGCCCCCTTATCTGCCGTGTAAAACTTCCGTCGGGCGGAGTCCTAAAAGCATCTTGATAGCAGGCACACAGCCTATCATCGTTACGATGACAACAAGCACCGCAACTATCGGTATCACCATCGGTCGCATCTCGATCGCCGAGCCGAATACCGAGTGACCGATGATCTGTGCAAAGCCGAAGCCTGCAAAGAACCCTGCCACTCCACCTATTATAGCAGAAATGAATATTTCTGTCAAGACAAGCAGCGATACCGAGCTGTTATTAGCACCTATCGCTTTCATAAGACCTATCTCCTGACTTCTCTCCATTACAGTAGCCGTAACAAGGTTGCATATGCCGAGTGCCGCACCTATAAGGCTCAGGATAGTAATAAGTATCATCAAAAGCTGTGTCTTTTCAAGTATAGCGCCCTCGCTGTCTGCTACCTGTCTTACAGGTGATGCGACACAGTCGGGAATAGCCTCCTGTATCTGCCAGCATATAGACGATGCGTAGGCTGTACAGTACCACTTCTCATACTGTGCGACCGTCAGCGATGACGGCCCGTTCTTTGTAGCAAGCTCTGCAAGGTCATTATCGGGCGTTGTCAGTGCGGATACCTCGATGCTGTTTATGCTGCCCTGTGCGCCCTCTAAGCTCTGTGCGTTTGCAAGATATGTAAAGAGCTTTCCGTCCTCGTCGCCGCCTGCGTCATATACGCCCTTGATGACAAAGTCGATAGTGCTGCCGTTTTTGCCCTTGACAGTGATAGTGTCGCCGACACCCTTGCCTGTCTGCTGTGCAAGAGATGTACCTATCATAGCTTCGTTTTCGTTTGTCTTTTTCTTTTCGTCGAGCCAGTCACCGCTCGTGACCTCCCACCAGCTTCTCATGCTGGTCATACCGGCGTCGAGCTGCTCGCCTGTCGGCAGCTCTAAGTGGTGTCCGTACCAGCTTCCAACAACCGTTACCTCCTCGCCGTCAGCAAGCGTTGCCTGCGTATTTAAAAACGGCGCAAAGTCCACTATGTTGAAAGCCCAGAATATGGTCTTTATCTTTCCGAGATCAGCTTCTTTGAGGTAGGAAGTGTTCCCTCCCTCGACCTCGTAAAGATCATCAATGACAGACGCTTCCTTCGGCACGACTGTTATGTTCGCACCGTACGTCTTGAGTTCCTGATTTACCTTGTCGCCGACATCGAGCATAACACTAAGCATAGCCGATGCAAGCGATGCGCCAAGCGCTATCGTGAACGCTATCATGAGCATTTTCTTCCACTGCCTGAAAAGCGTTCCCTTTATCATTCGCAAAAACATAGGATCTTAACTTGCTCCTTTCTCAGCTCTTAAAAGTTTTCTCGTATGGTATAAGTCCGTCTACCGGCAGCATTATGTTGCCGTTTTCTATCGTGTAGGGAACGACTATCGGATTGCAGCCGCCCTTGAAGCCGATAGTGCTTATGTTCATGACAACGTCACACAGCTTGCATACCACCTGTCCGTCACGCTCGTAGTAGCCGGTTTCGCCGCATATGTCGCAGGCATCAAGTCCGATGCCGTATGACTGCGAGTTGGGCTTTTTGATGACTATGAACCTTATATCCACCCCTGCCGGAGTAGTGTATGCAAATCTGTGCAGATGCCCGTCCTCCACCTGGTCGGGGGTGACTATGACATTTCCGTCAAGCACCTTGCAGTCCTCGATAGGCGAAAGCACGACAGGCTTGTTGACATACGGCTTTATCACAAAGAAATTCACAAGTATCATTGCCGCCGTTATGACCGACATAGCTGCCCAGCGCCTGTTGACTCTCCATTTTTTCTTTATCTTTCTCTTCTGTGCCGGGTTCGAGTAAGGCTCCTTCTGCAAAAAGCTCCTTATCACGATAATGACCGGTATCACAAGCACGATACCCAACAAAATGTATGTAAACATCATGTCATTGTTAGATGAGAACTTTGCAAGCTCAAAATAGTCTGTATAGTTCGGGTCGGTCGGCATTATCATTCTCTTTGACATCATTATCTGCAAGGTCTTGAATATGAGCCTTACACCGACAGTCAGTGTCGCCGCCGCGGCTATGCCGATGCTCTCCCATTTTGAAAGTCTGAGCATACCTCTGTAAACAGACATCTCGCACAGCAGTATGACTATCACTGCAAGCGCCAAGCCTATCATCTTGAAAAGATAATCCGTAGACATCGCCGTCTGATCTACGAGCAGTATCGTGTACGGATATGATATAACGTCCGGCATCGAATAAAGCATTATAAGCATTATCATAAACGCCGCAGGCAGCGCTGTGACTATACGGGCTGCAAGACCTGCTTTGCCCTTTTGCAGCGGTCTTACGAGCGCCAAAACGAACATCAGCACCACAAACACAGCTGCCGCTATCGTAAATGATGTGAATATCCGGTAATTCCAGCCGGAGGTGTCTATCTTTGCGGTGGTGTTTTTCATGTATGCCATGATCGACGCTGTCACCGCACCTGCAAGCACTCCGATGCCTGCTATAATGTTTCCTGCCCTGCCGAGGAGCGTTTTGGCATAGCCTCTCAGAACGCCTACAAACAGCGCCGCCGACACAAGAGCCTCCACTGACAGTGATAAGTATTTGAGCATCTTTTTATCTCTCCTTGTTGGTATTAAGCATCGCTTTTACAGCAAGCCGAATTTTCAGTTTGCCGTAAAGGCGCTGCTTGCGTTAGCAATTGCTAATTTGCCTTAAATAACGCACAAATGCGCCGTGACGATATTCTTCGGCACAGCGCAGTTATGCAATTTTAGGTGGATTCTTTCATTACCACTCCTGAGGAACGTACTTCCAGCCCTCGTACTTAACGCTGAGGTTGCCGTCCTTGAAGTAATCATCAAATGATCCTCCGGGACCTGTCTCTGCGTCAGTGTGGAGCAGGTAGTTGTTCTCAGCAGGGCTGTGGATAGTAAACTCTACTGTGTATGTATCAGCATCAGGGAGCTTGATGTTAGCGCCATAGTGCGGGCCGTCGGAAGCACTCATCTCCATGAATGTACCCTCAGCTGCAACGTCGCCGCTCTCCTTTGTGATCTTGTAGTCAATTGTGAGGTAAGGTACCCAGTCACCTACACCGAAGCCGAGCTTGTTCTCAAGTGCTGAAACGTCTGCTTCAAGGTGAATGTTGTAGTCCTCGATGCTGTTGCCGTCTGTCATAGGAACAGGCTGGAAGTATACAGCGGATACGTTTAAGAATCCTACCTCCTGATCCTCGAAGATCGGGTACTCAGTAAAGCCTGCACCGTCACCCTCGGGAGATGCCTTAGCATCGTCCTTGACGTCAGCGGAAGCTGCGTCTGCCTTTGATGCTGTTGTAGCAGCAGAGCTGTCTGCCTTGCTGCTTGAATCGGAATTGCCGCACGCTGCAAGGCTCATAGCCATCATAGCAGCGAGGGAAATGCCTACTATCTTCTTCTTTGTCATATCATTTTCCTCCTTCTAAATATTAACAAAGTGGTTTTTTCTGTATATTACCCTTTTCAGGGGGATATAAAGACTTATTTAGCTTTTGCCTTTTCTTTTTTCTTTTTGGGCTTAGGCTTGCCCTCCTCCTCAAACTGCTCCTGCGTCTGAGTCAGATAGTGTATGCCTTCAAGTATTCCGACAAGTGCCGGGATACCGCTCCAGCAGAACAGGAAATAAAGCATTCCTCTGCCGTACTTGCCCCTGTAAAACTTGTGAAGTCCGAGAGAACCGAACACTATCGCTACAAGTCCGCACTCTATGTGAGAGTTTCTCTGCCACTTCTGTATCACGAATATCGTGACAGTCAGAAGAATAAGGATCAGCTGCGGAATGAGCGTTTCAAATACAGGGTAGATCCCCAGTACATCAAGTGTGTCATTGAAAGGTATTATGCTTTGCAGCCATTCGGGTGATGTCATATCTATAACGTCGCCCTCGATAAGCTCCTTGATACCCGACCCCAGGAAGGATATGCTCATTATGAACATCAGTATGCTCGTACCCAGGAAGAACGGTCTTAAAGGTATCTTGATGCTCAGGAACCTTATCGCCAGGAACACCACTGCCAGCACGACGCAGCCTACACCGAAGCCGCCCCACACATAGCTTGTGCTCGATGAATCATTTATAAGCGGCTGGTAGAAAAGTATCACCTCAGCGCCCTCTCTGAACACCGCTAAGAAAGCTGTGAACCCGAGTGTGAAAGCACTGCCTGTTTCAGCAGATTCCTTTACCTGATCGTCGATGTATTTGTTCCAGGCATCAGCCTCAGCCTTTGATACCATCCAGTTTGAAACGTAGAACAGTACCACGACCGCCAGAAGTGCCGTAACGCCCTCGATTATCTCCTGATTTGCGGTATTTGCAAGTTTGAGCCTGTCAAGCAGCCATGCGCTCAGGAAGCTCGCTGCTATCGCAAGCACGCAGCCTGCATATACGACCTTGAGCTTGCCCTTGTGACCGGATTTTATCAGGTATGCGATTATCGCACCGACTACCAGTATAGCTTCAAGACCCTCACGGAGTATGATCCCGAAGCATGAGAAGAATGTCACTGCTCCGCTCGTGCCCGATGACCCCGGGCCTACCACGCTGCCGCTTGATGAAGACTTGCTCCCGCTTTTTTCCTCCGTGCTGCCGGTCTGTGCCTTTGTACCGTCAGCAGCTATGCCGCTTTCGCCGTCATCACCGTTGCCGTCAAGGTGGTTCGCCTGCGAGTGAAGTATCTCGCTGAGCTTTATAAACTCCTCTATTATCCCGTCAAGATCAGCTTCGGAAGTACCTGCCTTTACAGTCTTTCTCGCTGTCTTGAACTGTAACTCTGCCTTGCTGACCTCCGAGCCGGAGTAGCCGTTTACGTTTCTTTCAAAGCCCGATGTTTCATAGTAGAAATTGTATATCGCTACTGCTGCATCGTACGCCTTTTCGTAGTCGCCCTCCTTGTAAAGCTCGATAGACGCTATCATTACATCATCTATCGCATTTGCGACATCGTTCCAGCTTTCCGCCGCACCGCCGTTATCGGTGTACTCCGTCCACGAGCCGTAGTAATCCACCGCGCTCGCCCTGAGCGTCGTAAACGCCGACGACAGCATCAGCAGTACCGCTGCAAACAGCGCAAACACCGTCAGCCTTTTATGCCCCGTCAAAGACATTGTGATTGCCTCCCATGATTATAATTAGTTTCAGATAACCGGCACACTTTAAAAAAACCGTGACCACGGCAGCAATAAAGAGTTATCACAGCACAGAGATTAGCTTATTCTAACTCATGCGTGATAAAAAAGCCATATCCCACACAGGATAGAGCCTTTATAAGGTTAGCATATTGTAACTCATTCGCCGATATATATTATATTTTATCTGCCGTGATATGTCAAGGGAGTTCAAAATTTGTTTACAGCGATTTGTTATTTTTCATCAATATATAACATATGCCGCATAAACTTTTAATACAAATTAGCTATAACTAACTACTGTATACCCACGCCCGAATGGGCATACATCTCCGCAGGCGATACATCAACTGTTAATTATTAACTAAAAAATCCGCAGCCCTCACCGAGCTGCGGATACTTGATCACTCTATCAGAGAATTTTTATCCGGCAGTATTATCGCTGCCACAATGTATGCAAGCAAGCCCGAGCCCCACATACACGCTACCAGTACAGTCGCTATCCTTACCAGACTTACATCTGCGTTGAAATACTCTGCAAGCCCCTGGCATACGCCGCATATCATCTTTTTGTCACTTACCTTGTAAAGCCTTTTGCCGTTCATTTTCATCTTCCTTTCTTACTCAAAGTATACGTCTGCGTCACCGACGCCCATGTCAATAACTATGTTGTAGTGTTCTCCTGTTGACTCGCTGCCACCGCCGTGAACGTCAGCACCGCCGTCAACATCGTAATCATCCGAGCTGCCGATAACAGTCAGCTTCAAGTCGCCCACGCCGCATTCGGCATCAACGTCGCCCATTTTACCCTTGATGTCAGCACTGCCGACACCGCCGTCAAGATCGACCTTTCCAAGCTCTTCGCCGTTTACCTTCACTTCTCCGGCACCCATGTCAATGTCGGTCTTCTGAGCATACAAGCCGTCGATAGTTACTTCTCCTGCGCCTGAATCAACGTTGAATTCCCTGCACTTAGGATCTTTGATGATAAGCTCACCTGCACCGCCGTCAATGTCGATGCTGTTATATTCCTTGCCTGGGATAGTGATAGTTGCTTCTACATTGCTGTTAAACGAGAGTATCCCCTTGAAGATCGAGCCGTCCTTCCCGGACGCCATTCTCTTGAAGTTTCGGTCAAATTCGGAGAAATTCCTGAAATCAAAGCCGAAAAAGAATCCTCCCGATTGCTGCACTATCTTCAGCTTGCCGTCATCGTTTTTTATGCCTATCTCGTCAGGCTCGCCGTTTTTGATGTCAGCTGTCACCTCTTTGGCATTCTCATCAAAGACTATGCTGAATTTCCCGGCACCCGTGTCTATCTCTACCTCGTCAAAATCCGTTGTGCTGTAACTCTTTGAAAAATCCTCTTCCTTTATCTCGTCCTTGAATTTTGAAACGTCCAGTCCTGCTGTCAGCACCACGCCGAGTATTACTATAAGTATACCCGTTATAAGTATCGTAAGACCTACCGTTACTCTTGTATTCTTTTTCTTATCGTAATCGTACTGCATTTCTCTTACCTCCCTGCCGGCTGTGCCTTGCTGCTCGTCAGCTTTTTAACTGCACTTACAACGGTGCCGACTATCTTGGGTACAAGCCCTATGAGCCACTTTATCAACGGGAATACCAGCAATATATCAATGCTTATCAGTATAAGCCCTGCGCCTATGAAAATAAGCGCAAACTGCGGGACCGAAAACAGCCCTGCGATACCGAATGCCAGCAGACCTGCACCTGCTGCCGTAACACCGACGGTCAGCCCGAACATTGTACCTATCAGCCCGACCGTAACACCGAACAGCGTCCCCAATACGCCTACCCACAGCGGAAAAGTAAGTACGACTATGATTATTATGATCACTATGTTGTTGTTATTCTTTGCATTCTGAGCGCCGCTGTCGATGACCTCTGCCTGCGGCGGCGGAGTCTGACCGGGAGATACCACATCATCTATCATATACTGCGGTCTGCCGTCGGGTTCAACACCATTGTCAACAAGTATCTGCCTTGCTATGTCCTCGGGCGAGCCGAGATCGTCTATGATCTTCTGCTCCTCTATCGGGCCTGCCTCATCAAAAAGCTCCTCGTAATACCTGAGCGCATCGTCTCTCTCCTCGCTGCTAAGCCGAGATAACCGGCTCTCAAGAGCGTCCATAAATTCCAATCTGTTCATACCTTTTCTCCTCCGTCACCCTAAGTTTCAAGTATACTGTCTATCATCTCTTTATGATTCTTCCAGTCTTGCCTGTACTCCTCAAGCGCCTTTATGCCTGCGGCCGTAACTCTGTAATAGCGCCTGTTCCTTCCCATATACTCCTTGTCATACGTTTCAAGCAGCTGCCCCTTTTGCAGTCTTCTCAGTACCGGGTATAGCGTTGATTCGCTGACATCTGCGACCTCTCTGAGGTTTCTTGTTATCTCATAGCCGTAGGTGTCCTCTTTCATCACTATCGCCAGTACCATAGAATCAAGCAGCGCCGCACTAATCGGAAACCCCATTGCATAACCTCCTTTTCCAATCAGTATTTTTCATAGCCTTGCTGTTTCCTTGATAATATTATACGACATATAATATTATTTGTCAATACAATATCGCAAAAATTATAATATTTGTGGAAATACAATAACACTCCGCCCAAAATCGTCCATCTGCTTGTGCATTTTTTCCTTTAAACGGTGTATATTTTTCAATTTTCTGTCAAGAATAATCGCAAAGGCAATGGCGTAAGCCGGTGGCTCGGCGGTGTTGCCCAAATACCTGCAAAAGACAGGTAAATGAAAGGATAGATGACAAATGAACAAGCTAAGAAGGATCAAAAAGGTGCTTGGCACAAGGGGGCTGTATATCACAGCAGCGCTGAGCCTTACGGTAATGGCAGGCGCATGCGTGTTTGCCTATAACAAGGCAATGGACGAGGTCGGTCAGAGCTTTGAGCTGAATATCCCCGAAAAGACCATCACCGAGCAGGCAGAAGCCAAAAAGTCAGACGTCACAAAGCCTGACACAAAGACCGACAAGACAAAAACGCAAAGCGATACCGACAAGACCGATGATGAAAAGGTAAATACAAAGGACCAGGCGCTCAACACCCAGCCCAACATCATGCCTGTAAACGGCGAGATAATAAACACTTTCAGCGGCGGTGAGCTTGTCAAGAGCGACACCTTAGGCGTCTGGAAGACCCACGACGGAGTTGACATAAAGGCAGACAAGGGCACAGCCGTCAAAGCTATGAATCAGGGCGTAGTTTCTAAGGTATGGGAGGATACTCTCTGGGGCTACTGCGTGACTATCGACCACGGAAACGGAATAGAGGGTCATTATTATTCGCTTACAAGTGCTGTCGCAGTCGTTGAGGGCGACGAGGTGAATTCGGGCGATGTGATAGGCTATACCGGTGAGAGTGCGATAGTTGAGAACACCTTAGGCGCACACCTGCACTTTGCCTTAAAGCAAAACGGCAGCTGGATAGATCCCATAGCCTATATAAATCCCCTTGGGATAAAGTAACTTTCCTGTTGACAAATCCCTCGTTTAGTAGTATAATATAAAAAACTAAATCGGGAGTGATAGCATGAAAGGTTATTCGCAAAGACGTTCATTCTGGGCGCTCATAGGCGCTTTACTGCTGGTCGTAGCATCTACGGCACTGTTCGTATACAGGTATCTTGATGACAAGGCTCACTACGAAAAGTGGAAGGACTACGACGAATGTGGGATATAAAAGCTCAGTTATCCAAGAGTAAAAGACCTCCGTACTGCGATATTTGCAGTATGGAGGTCTTATATTTAGGCAACACCGCCGGGCCATTGTATGCCAGATACGCAGTCAGATTTTTCGTCAGATCGCCTAAATTTACCGCAGGAATACTGTCGTATTTCAAGGTAAATTTGGGCGATATGACGGAAAATATGCAAGTAGATGGCATACAAAGGCGTATGCCGGTGGCCCGGCGGTGTTGCCTTTATAAAGGACACGGTCATCTGGTCTTTTTATGCTCCTGCTTATGCTCATACATCAGCTGGTCAGCACGCCTGAATACAGCTTCAGCGTTTTCATCTTCGGGTGTGAACTCCGCTATCCCGACAGATGCCGAAAAACGATACCAGTGCTTAACATCCATATTCTTTTCAGTCTCGGCAAATCTTTTCTTCATCTGCTCTGTCTTTTCTTCCCTGTCTTTATAATCATTTCCCGTAAGCACCGCTGCGAATTCATCACCGCCTATGCGGTATACGGGCGAATGCTTGAAGGTCTCACAGAATACCATACAGCAGCCCTTGATATAAATATCGCCCTCGGTATGCCCGTAGGTATCGTTTATCGTTTTGAGCATATTTATATCAAGCATTACTATTGCAAACTCTGCATCTCCACGGCGTATGCCTTCATTAAGCTCAGTCATCTTATCGGTGTAAGCCTCTTTATTCCCCACACCCGTAAGTGAATCACGAAATGCCTTCTTGCTGATAGCGCCTATCTCTTTTTCCTTTTTCCGTACAATGTTCTGAGCCATTTCCTTTTCCCGGGTTATCCTGGTTATGCTGTTGATATGATCTATTATACGGATCTGCATCGACCTTGTTTCTTCGTAAATGTCCCTTATCTCGTCATTGCTTTTGACATCGACCGTGATGACCCCGGCTTGCTCATACCCCTTTTCCTCGTCCGGGTCAAAGCGCTTCATGCCCTCTGTCAGCCTGACGAGCGGACTAACGACCGTTTTGTTTACAAAGACAACTGCGCCTGCAAGGATCACAACTACCAGAACGACAGCTGTGACAGCAAGGTAGATGAAAAAAGTCTTTCTGTCATTCATCACATCTTCCATATCAAGATCGCATCCGACTGTACATATCAGCTCACCGCTGCTGTCATATACCGGCGCATACGCAGAGCAGAGCCAGCCCCACTCTCCGTCTGATATGGTAGGCTCTATCTCTTGATGAGCGTCAACGTCTATAAATTCCTTTTCACGCTCCTCATACAGACCTGTTTCGTATACAGCGACATCATCTCCGTCAAGAAGATACATATTATATTTGCTGCCCTTATCTCCCCAGACCACGATATAAAGGTACTTTATATCGGTTATATTATCCATATAGGAGCGGAGCCTGTCCCTTTCGCTCTCATACTGCTCCCACAGACCCTTTTCTTTAAGGTAAGATATAACAAGCTCCTCATCATCGCTTTCCTCCGCCTTATCCCTCAGCTTCCGGTACTCATCGGACAAAACGACCGCCTTGAGCCTTTTGAGATACTCAACATCTGTGAGCGATACATAGTTTTTTGCAGAATCACGGGTGATACGTTTATCAAAGCGCTCCATCTGCGTCGAGCTTATCATATATGACAGCGCAGCAACGCCCAGAGCTGCAAAAAGCACCACTGCCGCCACAAATATGTACATTTTCTTTTCTATCGTAAATCTGTTTTTCATAGTATTTACCCCCCGTCATATCTTCATCAGCCCGGGCTGACAAAATATGATACTATATTATGATTATATCACCCTTTTTGCCATTTTACAAGTCTATTTCCAATTTTTTCAGCCAAAACCGATCCAAAACAAAAAACACCTGCGAAGAGGTAACGGCAAGTGCGGCGGCGTTGCGGACAACTGTGTTTTCAAGGTCAGTCCCGGCATATCTCCGGATGATCCTGAATACACTGTATTGTAGACAAGTTATCAAGGAGAAGATACATATGCAACTGAAAAAGACCGCAGCATTGTCAGCGGCAGTGCTTTTTACAGCAGTGGGCGTGCCGCTGCTTGTCTGGAATATGGGACAGGCTGCCAGAAAACTCGGCTCACAGGACAAATGGCTCTCCCGTGTGGCGTTTGGATCGTATACACTCACGCTCGGGGCTTCACAAAAAGCCGAGCCGTCATCATCGGACGTACCCAAGATGCACATTATCAGCGGCAGTGCCGGCAGATTTACAGCCAACAACACCACCACGCTCGACATCTTCACCGCCCCCGGAGAAATGGAAAGCTATGGGAGAGAGTTCCCCACTCCACTGCCGTCGGAGGAGGTGCTGTCCGCTATCCCATATATAAATGACACCTCGGCATCAGACGGTGTTATCACACGCCTGACCTTTGAGGACGGCGATAATGAGCAGTTTATCACCCTGCCCGGCGGCTCACAGGTGAGAAACTGCACCGACTACGATAATGACTATCTCCTCTCCATTGCAGGGGATTCCTCAGATATTGACCTTAGTGCTGCCGATGATGAGCCGCTTGTTCTCATCTACCATACCCACGCCACCGAGAGCTTTGAGCCGGCAGAGCGTGACAGCTACGACAGCGCATTCTCCTGCAAGACCACCGAAAGCGATATGAATATAGTATCCGTCGGCAACGAGATATGCCGCACTCTTGAAGAAAACGGCATAAGCGTACTTCACGATACACTGGTACACGACTACCCCAGCTACGATGCGGCATATGACTCCTCACGGCAGACGGTGTCAGAGCTTTTAGAGCAGTATCCCGGCATAAAGATATGCCTTGACATACACCGTGACGGCATCGAGCGTGAGTCGGGCGAGCGCCTTGCACCCTACTGCGAGATAAACGGCAAAGGTGCGGCACAGATAATGATCATAGCCTGTGCCGGCGACGGCGAGCTGACCGTCCCCGACCACCTTGAGAATTTCAAATTTGCCTGCGCTTTGCAGGAGCAGATAGAGTCCGACTACCCCGAGCTTTGCCGACCGATGCTGTTTGACTACCGTTTTTACAATCAGGATCTGTCGCATGGTTCTCTGCTTATAGAGGTAGGCTCTCAGGCAAACTCGATAGACGAGGTAAGATACACAGGTGCGCTCGTGGGCGAGGAGATAAGCAGGCTCATAAAAAACTCCGCCGGAGATTGACCCCGGCGGAGATATATCAGTCATTATTCTTTTTATTATCCTTTTCGTCTGCATATTCAGATGTTATTTCCAGATACTCTTCCAGACAAAGCCCTGACTTTTCTACCTTTTTGGCAAGATCGACACCTAAGTACCTTATGTGCCACGGCTCGTACTTGAAGCCCGTTATGTCCTCCTTGCCCTTCTTGTAGCGGATAATGAAGCCGTACTTTGTGCAGTTTTTAGCGAGCCACTTAGCCTCGGGCGTGCCCTCAAAGCTGTCAGATGCGTCATTTATATCCATCGCCAGCCCCGACTGATGCTCCGAATGCCCCGGCTTTGCCGAGAATGTATCGGTCGTGCGCTCACCGTAGTAATCAACATATCCGTTATACAGATCCGTCTGCGTTTCATACGACCTGAACCCCGAGCAGATAAACAGATATATCCCGTCATTCTCCGCATCAAGGCGCATCTTTTCAAATGCTGCCTCAGCCGTCGGGTCAAGCCCCGGGTTGTAGTCCTTCGGGAGCGAATATGTCTTATTGGCTATAAGTATCCCGTCAACATACGTTATCCCGTCTATTACCTCTATCTTATGCTTGTTTTTATTTTTCTTAGCCTTGGTCTCTTTTACAGATCCATTGTCATTTTCTTTATCCGCCGTATCCGTCACAGCAGCCTCAGACTGAACGCCAGTCACCTTGACATCGCTCTTTTCAGCTGCCGCAGGACCGTCTGGTACCTTCTCTTTGGCTATTGCATTACCGCCGCCGAGATCTCTGACTACCTTTATACAGATCACCACCGCAAAGGCGAACAGTACCATGCAGAGCACTGCCTTTATCCGTCTGAAAAGTGCAGCTTCTTTGGCAGAACGCCGCCTATTCCCTGACGTTTTGCGTCTTGCAGGTCTTGCAATATATACATTATCGCCGTTATTATTGTCACCGAAATACAAAGACTCAGTGCTTTTGGTACGTCTATAATCCTCGGCATCCCTGTAATTGCCGGCTGCCACATAATTGCCGGCGCTCCTTGTTCTTTTGTTGTTCCTCATTGCGAAAGCGTGCACCCTCCTTTCTGCATATCAAGCGTTGTCAAGTGCTTTTTCTCTGACCAAAAATTTACACTCTTTTTTTGCAATCAAGTTTATTATAGCATATTTCTCTTTAAATTGCAATAGCAAAACCTTAAAAATTAATTACAATTTGCGACTATATCCAACTATTTTTATGCTTACATTTACAAAGCGCCGTTTTTGATATAAATATTTGTGCAAATTGCCACTTATAAACATTTGCATTTTTCAGGAAAATATAGTATAATAAATATATGTATTGTTATTTTTGAAAAATCAGGAGGTATAATACCCCGACGCAGTACAGGGGTATAGAGTATTTATGCTTTATCATCTTCTAAAAGACTATCCTAATCTTTATTATGTGCTGTTTATAGGCGTATGCTTTTTCGGCACGTTCTATGCGCTTTCAGGTCTGAAAAGGCTGCTGCCGAAGGATCAGGGGCGTGAATTTGCCGTAAACGGCGCACTCTCCGAGGGCAAGCCCCGTGGTGCAGGCATCATCATGATAACGGCATTTGTGCTTTTGTGCGTGCTGTTTATTCCGCTCAATACTGAGCTTGTGATATATCTTGCACTTATCTACCTTGCTATGATAACCGGCTTCCTTGACGATGCCGCTGAAACTCCCTGGGGGGAGCTCAGAAAGGGCGTGTTTGACCTTGTCATCTCAGTGGGCATCACGATAACATACTACAACTTCAACGGTTCGACTATATTCTTTTTCAGCTCATCATTCCATATCCCCTCACCGATATTCATTTTCTTAGGGATAGTGCTTGTGTGGGCATCTATAAACGTCACCAACTGCTCGGACGGTATCGACGGGCTTTGCGGCAGTATGTCGCTTATATCTATTGCAGGAGCGTACATGATACTCAGAAATCTTCTGCTTGACTGGAGGTTTGCAAATATACTTATTTGTATGTGTGCCGTGCTTCTTGCATATCTGTGGTTCAACTGCAAGCCCAGCAAGCTGCTTATGGGCGATGCAGGCTCAAGGGCTCTTGGCGTTGTGATAGCTGTGGCATTTTTAAAGACCGGGCACCCGTTCATGTTCATAGTAGGGGCGTTCATGCTTATTCTTGACGGCGGTACCGGGCTTATCAAGCTCTCTGCTATCCGCTATCTGAGAATGAAAAACTTTATGAAAAACATACGCACCCCCATTCACGACCATATGAGAAAGAATCTTGAATGGCAGGATACCGAGGTAGTGTTCCGCTTCACGATAGCGCAGGCATTGCTGACAATGCTTGCAGTATATGCGATCTCTTGAGACAACACCGCACGACCACCGGCTGACGCCTTTGCACGGTGTTGCCTTAAATAAAAAGAAGAAACAAAACAAAAGGAGAAGAAATTGAACAAAAAGACGATAACGTATATTCTTGATGTCGCCTTTATCGCATTTGCCGGTATCATGGTATTCCGGATATTCTTCGGCAATAACGAGATAGGCGGTATCATAGAAGACTTAAAGCGTGCAGACCCTGTATGGATGATCATCGGGCTTTTCACGATAGTGGCGTTTGTCTGCTGTGAATCCTGGATAATCCACTATATGCTCAGGATATATAAGATGAAGATACCGTTCCTGCGGTGTGTGTGCTATTCATTCATAGGGTTTTTCTACTGCTATATAACCCCGTCATCATCGGGTGGTCAGCCTATGCAGATATACTATATGAAGCGTGACGGCATAAAGATAGGGTATTCGACCTTTATAACCTGGGTGATAACGATAGCCTTCAAATCAGCACTTGTGATACTGGGTACGTTTTTCCTGATATTCAAAAGGGATCACTGCGCTGCCGCACTCGGCGACTGGCGCTGGCTGCTGATACTGGGGTATGTACTTAATGTAGGGCTGCTTGTAATAATGATAATGGTGTTCTTCAAGCCCCTGCTTGCAAAAAAGCTCGGTGTCAGGCTCGTTGACCTGTTTGTCAAAATAAGAATAATCAAAAATCAGGAAAAATACACCTCAAAGGTGATACGCATCTGCGACAACTACGCTGTCGGCGCTGAGTATGTCAAGAAAAACGTAAAGGTATTTGTAAATGTGATGCTCATATCGATCCTTCAGCGTCTGCTCTTGTCATCTATACCATATATAGTTTACAGAGCATACGGTCTGCCGAGAGAGAGCTTCTTTACGATAATAGCCATACAGACGGTCATCGGCATTATGGTGGAAATGATGCCGCTGCCCGGTGCTGCCGGCATAACGGAAGCCTGCTTTATGGTACTGTTTGAGGGCATATTCGGGCATCTTGTAAAGCCTGCCATGCTGCTGAGCCGTGGCATCAGCTTTTACGCTCTGCTGATAATAGGCGGCGTCGTAACACTCGTTTTCCATATATTCGCCAAAAGACATCCGACTCCGGAGGAGCTTGAAAGCAAGAACAAAACTGCAATAAGCGGCAGTGAAAAATAAAAAGAGGGATAAAAATGATAGGATTTTATAACTACACCGTAATACTAACCTATATAGGCGTGCTGTCCTCGGTATTCGGTATAACGCAGGTAATGGACGGCAACCGCTCTGTAGCATTCTTATGCCTTGTCATATCGGGCATATGTGACCTGTTCGACGGCAAGGTCGCAAGGAGCAAAAAGGACAGGACAGAGCATGAGAAGGTATTCGGAATACAGATAGACTCGCTTTGCGACCTTGTATGCTTCGGCGTTCTGCCTGCCTGCATAGGCTACAGCTACGGCAAAAACTACGGTCTTGGCATAGTTTCCGCACTTATGATAGTTTTAGGCGGCGTTATAAGACTTGGCTACTTCAACGTAATGGAGGAGGAGCGCCAGCGCAACAGTGCCGAGAACAGAAAGGAATACCAGGGACTTCCTATCACGACCACTTCCATAATACTGCCGCTTCTCTATGTCGGCAGGACCAATGTACCGGCTAATGTTTTCCCTTACGTTTTCCAGGGCTTTATGATACTTGTAGCTATACTCTTTGTACTTAACATCAGCATCAAAAAGCTCTCAAACAAGGGCATACTTATAATGTTCACACTGGGCGTGCTTATATTCTTAGGCTACATTTCAAGGACGCTCGGCTGGTTCTGACAAAGGAGGACACCATATGAAATACCGTGACAGATTCGGTGCTGAATTTGACGACACCACTTCGCAGGACAAGCTGCTTGACAAGATGTATTCGCACGCTGTTTCAAGGGCATTCATCAAGTTTTTATCCCTCCCTGTCTTTTCAAAAATAGGCAGGAAATTCCTTGATTCATCGCTCTCTGCTATGTTCATAGACAGCTTTGCTGAAAAAAACGGCATAAATATGTTTGACTACGAGCAGCAGAGGTTCCGCTCGTTCAATGAGTTTTTCAAAAGAAAGATAAAGCCCTCACGCAGATATATACCAAAAGATGATAATATCCTTATCTCCCCCTCTGACGGCAAGGTGAGCGCTTATGAGATAACAGCGTCAAGCACGTTTATAATCAAGAATTCAGTTTATACCGTGCAGTCGCTGCTTAGGGACAAAAAGCTCGCAGAGCGCTTTGGCGGCGGCAAAGCGATAGTTATACGCTTAACACCTGATGACTACCACAGGTATGTTTACCCCTGCACAGGCAGAAAAAGCCGCAACCGCCATATAAACGGCATATTGCAGACGGTAAACCCGGTAGCTCTCCTGCACGAGCCGGTGTTCAAGGAAAACACCCGTGAATACTGCCTTATCAGAAGCAAAACGCTCGGCGATATAGCTATGATAGAGGTAGGCGCTTTGTTTGTAGGCAAGATCTCAAACAATGAGCTTTCAGCTGCAAATGTGTCTGTCGGCGAGGAAAAGGGCTGCTTTGAATTCGGCGGCTCGACTATCGTAGTGCTTACACAAAAGGGAAAAGTAAATGTAAGCCGTGACCTGCTTGAAAATACCAGAGAAGGCTTTGAAACAAGAGTGCTTCAGGGCGCAGAGCTTGGAAAGGCACAATAATACTCACAGGCAAAGGATATGTTTTAATGTTAAGGATAACCGATTACGAAAGATTTGACAGGGAAAACGCATACGACGGCGATGATCTCGGTGTCACCATAAAAGACGGCAAGACCGTTTTCAAGACATGGTCGCCGCTTGCTACCGGCGTATATGTAAATCTCTATCTTGACGGCGAGGGCGATAATCTTATCGAATCGCTGCCGCTCCAGCGCCTTGACAGGGGTGTGTGGTACATAGAGTTCCTGCGTGAAATGGACGGTGTCTTCTACACATTTTCTTATGAGTTCGACCACAAACACAAAACTGAGACCATTGATATATATGCAAAAGCAGGCGGTGTCAACGGAAACCGTGGCGCTGTCATAGACCTGCGCTCGACTGACCCGGAGGGCTGGGAGAAAACGGGCAGGGTAGACTGCAAGTCCCCATGCGATGCTGTTATATATGAATGTCATGTCAGGGATTTTTCAGCCGATATATCAAGCGGCGTTTCCGACTGGGAAAGGGGCAAGTTCTTAGCCTTCACAAAGTCGGGGACTAAGTGCGGCAGCGTCACCACCTGCCTTGACCACCTTAAAGAATTAGGGATAACACACGTTCAGCTGCTGCCGATATTCGACTACGCATCTGTTGATGAGAAAAAGCCCTTTACAGCGCAGTACAACTGGGGATATGACCCGAAGAACTATAACTTCCCCGAGGGCTCATACTCGACAAATGCTGCTGACTGCAAAAGGCGCATAAGAGAATTAAAGCAGCTTATCATGACGCTGCACAGAAACGGCATAGGCGTCATTATGGACGTGGTGTACAACCACACCTATTTTACAGAGGAGTCGGCGTTCCACAAGGCATTCCCCTACTACTACCACAGACTCAACGGCAGCGGAAAGTTCTCAAACGGCTCGGGCTGCGGCAATGAAACTGCGTCCGATCACGCTATGATGAGAAAATTCATGATAGACTCGCTCAGATACTGGGCGACGGAATACAAGCTCGACGGTTTCAGGTTCGACCTTATGGGGCTGCATGACATTGAAACTGTAAATATCATCCGTGATGAGTTAAATAAGATAGACCCACGCATACTTATGTACGGCGAGGGCTGGACGGGCGGCGAATCGCCGATGCCGTCAGACAAGCTGGCATACAAGTGGAATTCTTATAAATTCGGAAGGGTCGGGCTTTTTAACGACAATATAAGAGATTCGATAAAGGGCGGCACCTTCAACCAGTACGACAAGGGGTTCGTGTCGGGCAACTTCAACGCCACATCTGTTGTAAAGCGTGGCATAGTCGGCTCTGTCCCCCACTGGCAGTTAAAGGACGTAGCAGAAGCCTGCTGGGCGTATGAGCCTACTCAGGCGATAAATTACTGCGAGGCGCACGACAACAACACCCTCTGGGACAAGCTGTGCATCTGCTCAAAGCACGAATCACCGGTAGAGCGCCGCAAAATGGCTAAGCTCGCAGCGGCACTCACGATACTTTCGCAGGGCGTGCCGTTCATTCAGCTGGGGCAGGATTTTCTCAGGTCAAAGCCGAGGCTGCTCGCTGAGGGCGAAGAGCCAAACGATATAAACGTATTTGACCACAACAGCTACAACGCCCCCGACTACACAAACGCCATACGCTGGAACAAGAAGGAAGAGAACATCGACATCTTCAACTACTACAAGGCGCTGATAAGATGCAGGCTCAACAACCCTCTTTTCAGGCTGAGCGTAAAGGGCGATGTCGAGCGGTGTCTGAGGTTTTTAGACTCCGGCTACAAAGACCTGTTGATCTACGAGCTTAAAGATGAAACAAGCGAGCTGAGGGTATACATAAACCCCTACAACGAGGACAAATACTTTGATATACCCTACGGGCAGTATTACATTCGCCTGAATGAAAACGGCAAGATGAACAAGTTCCCGATAAACCAGCCGCTCAAAGTACCGGCGATAAGCTGTATCGTTATCAAAAAGCTGAGGAATAAATAGATATTGCTCCCCCAACTAAACCTTGCCAAAAATACTTGACAAAAATAAAAAACCGCCCCGCAGGGCGGCTTTTTTATTTAATATCAGAGTGTGAACATTATCTGGTTGAGAACGCTTTCAAGGTACTCCTGTCTGCCGCTTGAAAGGGAATCTGTTACCTCGCCCTTTTCAAGTGCATACTTTTCAAGCTCCTCGAAGCCTACCTTGCCGTCAACTATATCCTTGCCGATGCCTGTTGTCCAGGAAGCATATCTGTCATCTACGAACTTATCTATCCTGCCGTCCTCGATGAGCTTATATGCAGCTCTCAGACCCAGTGCGAATGTATCCATACCGGCGATATAGCTGTAGAATATATCATCAAGAGTATAGGAACCTCTTCTTGCCTTAGCGTCAAAGTTAAGACCGCCGTTTGTGAAACCGCCTGCCTTGATGACCTCATACATACAAAGTGTAGCATCATAAGCATTTGTCGGGAACTGGTCGGTATCCCAGCCGAGCAGCGGATCGCCCTGGTTAGCATCTATCGAGCCGAAGAATCCGTTATCTCTTGCAACTCTCAGCTCATGCTGGAAGGTATGCTGTGCAAGGGTAGCGTGGTTAGCCTCGATGTTCATTTTGAAGTCCTTATCAAGACCGTACTTGCGCAGGAAGCCTATAACTGTTGCAGTATCAAAGTCATACTGATGCTTTGTAGGCTCCTTCGGCTTAGGCTCGATATAGAAATCGCCGTCATAGCCCTTGGAACGTGCATAGTCAACAGCCATTCTCATAAGTCTTGCCATATTGTCAAGCTCAAGACCCATATTTGTATTTAAGAGAGTTTCATAGCCCTCTCTGCCGCCCCAGAATACATAGCCCTTACCGCCGAGCTTTATCGTGGAGTCGATAGCCTTCTTGATCTGTGCTGCTGCATAAGCGAACACATCAGCTGACGGAGATGTACCTGCGCCGTGCATATATCTCGGGTGGTCAAAGCACTTAGCCGTGCCCCACAGCAGCTTCTTTGAAGGGTCTGCCTTCATCTTGCCGTCTATGTAGTCGATGATCTCATCGAACTTGTCGTTTGTTTCTTTAAGTGAGCCGTACTCGGGCGAGATATCTCTGTCGTGATAGCAGAAATAGTCGATAGAGAGCTTGTCCATGATCTCAAAAGCTGCGTCTACCTTTGCCTTTGCTCTCTCCTCGGGAGAAGCCTGACCCCATGTCTTATCGGTCGTGCCGACACCGAACATATCAGTACCGTCGCCGCCCATTGTATGCCACCATGAAAGTGCAAATTTAAGCTGCTCTCTCATCGTCTTGCCGCCTATCACCTCATCGGGGTTATAGTATTTGAAAGCCAGCGGATTTGTTGACTGCGGACCTTCATACTCGATCTTCGGGATATTTGCAAAAAACTCTGCCATAATTGTAACCTCCAGCAATTTGATTCTTAAACGCAAAAAGAACGTTTACATTATTATAATACACCAAAAACAGCGTACTTGTCAACCGTTTTTTGGGATAAATTATATAAAATTTTTATCATCATATAAAAATAAAAAAGCCTCCCACAAAGGGGAGGCAAAAGTGTCTGAGTATGAGAACTGCCTATCAGCTGACTTTCAGCCATGCGCACGCATAGTCAAGTGCCGAGAAAAGGCTGCCGACCTCCTTGGTCTTTACTATCGCTTCTGTCGGGGGGAGCGAGGCGTCTGTTGCCATTTTTCTTATCCTTACCTTTGTAGCAACGTCGATGCCGCCCTCCTGCTTGGTTTCAAGTATCTCCATCCAGATAACATACTGGTCGTACATATTTCCGAAATACAGCTGCTTGCCCATTCTCACGAGCGGCAAGCCCTTATAAGTGAAAAACTTTGCTTTCTCTGCCATAACTAACTTCCTTTCTTAATAGCTCTCGCCTATTTTCTCGCCCTTTTCAAGAGCTGTGATGTTCTTTTCAAACTGGTCTGCCCACTTGGATTCTATCCTGTACGACGGCACACCGTTGAGCTTTACGATATAGCGTCTGCCTGTGTCCTCGAAAAACTCGAGCGTATCACCGCCGCCGTCATGGCGAATGACCTCTATTTTCATAATGCTCTTGCTGTCAGCCGGTTCATCAAAGCACAGCTCCGATGTCGGGCAGGTAAGCAGGAACTCATAGAATGTCTTGAAGGACGGCACATCAAGCGACTTGCCGTTCATCTGAGCGTCCTTGACGTCCTCAGCCTCGGTATCATAGGTAACTATTATGTCATCTACGCTGTCGCCCTTTGTTATCTTTACCTCGCCTACGTCCTTGATATAGTTGAAGGTCATAAGGCTTGAAAGGATATTCTCGGGAGTCTTTGTCACCCACGGAAGCTCTTCCGCCTTGATGATGAATATACAGTCAAGACCCTCGACCCCCTCTAACATACAGTAGTAGGAATCTATCGCTGTCAGCTCGTTGCCGTTTTCGTCAACTGCATTTATACTGTCACCTATCGTGAGCTTATAGTCATACCCGTCGCCTTTAAGTGTGACTGTCGCATACGGGTCATCAAGACCGTATTTTTTTATGTCGTCCTTGCCGGGCTTTATCACAGCGGCAGTGGACGCCGTAAGCCCCCACATACCGTGAGTATACTCGGTAGAGTTTGAGATATTAAGGTAACCGTAGACAGGCTCGGTCATTATCTGTGCGGAAACAGCTCCGCCCTCGTCCTTGTCGTCATTCTTGATAACTACCTTATAGTCCTGATCCTTCCTCTTAACGGTGAGCGTACCGTAGTCGGGGTAGCTGTCCTGTCCCGGCTGTGCGATAAGCACCTTTGTTACGAAGTCCTCCTTCGACTGGCACATATACTGCAAATAGGTGGTAAGCACCTCATAGACGGTATTGCTGCCCTCCTCATGCAGGTAGTAGTACCTGTCACTGCCCGGGAGCATATCGCCGACTATGAACGTCCTTGATTCGCCGTCCTCAAAGGTGACTGTAAATTTCGATGTAGGCTCATCAAAGCCGTACTTTGAAAGATCCTCTGCATTTTCCTCGACCGTGTCAAAGCTTTTTAAAGTCGCCGCACAGTCTGCAAGGGAATTTTCATCGGTAAGCGATGCTGCCACACCGTCAAGAGCATCTATCAGCCATGTTGTTTTGCCGGTGGTGTTTCGCACCATCTCAAAGGTATCAAACTTATTCTCCACCTTTACGCTTGTGACCTGCTCCACAGAGCGGTCAACTATCTGGGTCTTTTTGGATTCCTTTTTGTTTATTACCTCAGTGCTGCTTGATTCCGCAGCTGAGCTGCTGCTATCATTGCCGCCCGTCTTTTCCAAAAACAGCAGCATACCGCCCAAAGATGCCGCAAGCACGCCTACAACGATTATGCCTGTAACTTTACTGTTCATACTATTCTCCGTTATTTGTTCTTTCTTCTTATCCAGATAACAAGCCCTGTGATCAGCACGATACCCGGGATTATAAGGATAAATGTCCATTTAAGGCGTGATTTCTGGCTGTCATTGATGTCAAAAAGATTGCCGCTTATTACCTTTGGCGTTATAGTGATGCCCTTGGTCTTGCCGGTCATGCCGTTTAAGACTGAGAGGATATACTCTCTGTTCTGGTACTGGTCGTACGCAAGCACACGGTCATCAATGATATTTGCACTGCCTATCGCAAGCACATTGCTGTAATAGGTATCGTCGTTCTCAACGCCGAAGGCTGCCTTGGATGCAAGCACGATATAGCTCTGCTTGCCCTTTTCAAGCACCTCCTGCGACTGGATATCCATAGTATACGCATCATCTGTCGAGTTGACGTAATTGAAGGTCTTTATCATGCCGTCCTCTTCATAGAGCGCCTTTACCGGGCGTGAGCCGAGCATAAGAAGCGCCGGGTCTGATGATGTCATATCCTGTGTGAAGTCCTCGGATATATCAGTAGCTATCGTGTAGTAATTCTGTGTGACATGGTTTGCAGAGTATGTTTCGCAGACAACTCCCCTGCCTATCTCCAGACCGTATTCCTTCAGGAACTCGTCTATATTGGGCGTATCGCTTTGTCCGGTATCTGCAACGTAGATTAGCTGTTTGCCCATTTTGCCGTCATTTAAGAGGAACTTATCCACCTTGTCAAGCTCCTCGGGCAGGTAGTCTACCTTCGGCGCCGAGATAACGAGGACATCGGTATCATCGCTTATCTCGTCGGTGGTGATGTTAATTGAATTCACCGTATAGCCGTTAGCATCAAGAAGTGTCTTGAAGTAGCTGAGCTGGTTTAGCTCCTCTCTGCCCTCTAAGAATGTGATAGTCACAGGCTCGGGGTCGGTAACAGCCATTATAGCCGATGTGAACGCCTGCTCTGCCGATGAGCTTTCGATATAGTTGCCGTAGTATGAGAGGAAGGTCAGGTCATTGCCTATCTGTGCGGCATACTGCTCTACCGAAACGCCGTACTGCGAGAACATCTCGGTAAGCTCGTCATTAAATTCCACAAGGTCTACCAGACCTATGACCTTGGTACGCTTTATCTCCTTGCCGTCGTTGCCGACAGGATTAGTTTCCACAATAATATCATACTGGTCAACATCATCGGTATAGTCCTTATAAAAATCAGGGTTGGCGTTTATATCCATATACTGATATGTTATCCTGTTATTGTACTTTGAATAGGTCTTCATGACCTCATTAGCCTGCTGGGTATAGGAGGAAAGTGCTGTGAAGTCATTCTCATTTGCACAGACTGTTATCTTGACGTCCATATCAATGCCCTTGATATAGTCTTCACTTTCATCGGATATAGAGTATATGCTCTCCTCAGTCAGGTCGATAGTTATAGGGTAGCGCTCAAAGAGCTTTGTAGCGACTACGTTCACAAGCACCAGGAACACAAAGAACACTATCGTCAGTATAGTAGCCTGTGCCCCGTGCTTGAATTTTTTCATGCCGCCCTCGTGGGACTTCTTCTGCTTTTTGGGCTTATCCTGTTTTTGTTTTGCTTCTTTCTCTTTTTCCTCTGCCACAACGTCAGCTAAAAGCTCGCTGTTCTCGGCGGATACTTTGTTTTCATCTATCTTACTCACTAAAATACCCCCTTAGCTCCAGCGGCGCTTTTCAAGCACCCTGACTGTCAGGAACAAAAATGCCACAGCCGCCGAAATAAAGTACAGCACGTTTGACATATCAAACAGCCCCAGCGTGAAATCATAATACCTGTTCCAGAAGCACAGTGATGTGAACACCTTGCCTACAAAGTCTATCGGTATGAGATTGCCCACAGTTGCTAAAAGATACAAAAGCACCATTGCAAAGAATGATATAACTGCTGCGACTATCTGATTTTCCGTAAGTGACGAGCAGAATATACCTACTGCGATATACGCAGCGCCCAGCAGCAAAAGCCCTACGATATTGCCCATAACGACATTCCAGTCAGGCTTGGCGTAGGCTGATACCACTACGGCATAAACGAACGTTATCGCAACGCCCATAGTATAGATAAGAAAGCTCGCCAGAAACTTTCCTGCAACGATACCGCCCAGCGATACGGGGGAAGTCAGCAGGCACTGATCGGTCTTCTGCTTTTTCTCTTCGGATATGGTCTTCATGGTGAGGATAGGTATAAGCACTATCAGCACCAGTATGAGATCGCCGAACACCGCATCGAGCTTGGTAGAGCCGTACTGCAATGAGTTCTGCGAGAATATTACGCCCGTACAGCAGTAAAATCCGGCAAGGAAAATATAGCCTATCGGGGATATGAAGTAAGACGAGACCTCCCGTCTGAATATTGCACCCATTTTTTATCTGTCCTTTCGATGTTGCTCTTATTCTTCTGTATCAGTGTCGCCGTCATCACTCTTATCAAGTGCGGGGACTGCTTCGCCCATTGTAAGTTTTAAGAATATATCTTCAAGCGACAGCTCGCTTGCACGCAGGTCAAGTATCGGCATATTGCGATCAGCCATTCTCCTGAAAAGCTCACGCCTTATATCGACGCCCTCCTTAGCCTCTATCTTTATCTCCCACACGCCCTTTTCACGCTCGGCGCCGACCTCTGTCTTGATAACGCCCTTTATGGACTTTATTATACCCTCGACAGTATCCGGGTCGCCCTCTATACGGGCTGTGAGAAGATGCTCATTTACGAGCTTTCTTGAAAGATTATCCTCTGTATCATCAGCAACTACCTTGCCTTCGTTGATAACGACTATCTTATCACACACCGCCTGCACTTCTGACAGTATATGCGAGGACAGTATCACCGTCCTGTTCTTGCCCAGCTTTTTGATAAGCGTCCTTATCTCGATTATCTGCTTCGGGTCAAGACCTACCGTCGGCTCGTCAAGGATAAGCACCTTCGGGTTGCCTACCAGCGCCTGAGCAAGACCCACACGCTGCTTATAGCCCTTTGAAAGGTTCTTGATGACACGCTTATAGACGTGGTCTATCTTTACAAGCGAGCATATATCCTTTAAATGGGAATTTCTCGGCAGCTTGCATTTTTTAAGGTCATAGACAAAGTTAAGATACTCCTTGACCGTCATATCCATATACAAGGGCGGCAGCTCGGGAAGATACCCCAGCTCTCTCTTTGCCTTGATAGGGCTTTCTAAAATATCTATGCCGTTTATCAGCGCTTTGCCCGATGTCGCCGAGATATAGCCTGTGAGTATGTTCATAGTCGTGGACTTGCCTGCACCGTTAGGTCCCAAAAAGCCCAGTATCTCGCCGTCATCAGCCCTGAAGGAAATATTGTCAACGGCTTTTTTATCGCCGTAATGCTTTGACAGGTTCTGCACCTCTATCATTGATGTCCCTCCGTTTTATTCAGGTAGCATTTTCACAGCACCATACAGATGCCTTAATAATTTTAATCTTTAATTGTGTTTATAGTGTGACAGCTTAATAAAAACTATCTGCTAAGAAGCTCTATACCCTTTTTTACACGTTCTATCGTATCTGTCTTGCCTATTAGAGCGGCTATTTCTATACCGCCGCCGGGGGTCATGGGCTTGCCTGATACTGCCACTCTGAAAGGTGAAAGTATGATAGCATTTTTAACTTCAAGAGATGCGATAAGCTCAAACAGCTTATCGTGGATATTCTGCTCGTTCCAGTCATTTTCATCTATGCCCTCTAAAACAGGGAGTATCCTGCCAAGCGAATCAAGCGCTATCTCCTCGTTCGTCTTGCTCTTTTTCTGAACATAAAGCTCAGTGCCGTACTCAGGCAGAGCGTCAAAGAAATCCACCTTTTCGGGAATATCGGTAAACACTTCAGTCCTGTCCTTGAGCAGCTCGCAGATGCGTGTTATATCAAGGTCCTCCCTCTTTGCGCTCTGTCTTATATAAGGTGTAGCATACTCCTCGAATTTTTCAGGTGTGAGCGCCTTGATATATTTTGCGTTTATAGCTTTGAGCTTGAGCGGATCAAATATCGCAGGCGACTTTGAAAGTCCGTGAATGTCGAATTCCTTTATAAGCTCAGAGAGCGAATATATCTCCTGCTCGCCCTTCGGCGCCCAGCCGAGGAGCGCTATATAGTTGACTACCGCCTCAGTCAGATAGCCCTTATCTATAAGATCCTGGAAGGAAGCATCGCCGTCACGCTTTGACAGCTTATGCTGCTTGTCCTTCATAATATGCTCTACATGGATATAGGTGGGGACCTCCCAGCCGAACGCCTTATACAGAAGATCATACTTAGGTGCTGAGGAAAGGTACTCATTTCCCCTTACAACGTGAGTGATGCCCATAAGGTGGTCGTCTACGACGTTTGCAAAGTTATATGTCGGGAAGCCGTCTGTCTTTATAAGTATCTGGTCTTCAAGCTCCGAGCATTCCACTGTAATATCTCCGTACAGCTCATCATGGAATGTCACCTCGCCGTCAAGCGGCATCTTCTGTCTGATGACATACGGCTCGCCTGCATCGAGCCTGGCTCTGACCTCCTCGCAGGAAAGGCAGCGGCAGTGTCTGTCGTAGCTGTACGTCTTGCCCTGCGCTTCAAGGTCTGCTTTGAGCGAGTCAAGTCTTTCCTTTGTGCAGAAGCAGTAATACGCCTGCCCCTTTTCTACAAGCTCCTCAGCGTACTTTTTGAAGTTGCCCATACGCTCAGACTGCACATAAGGACCAACAGGACCGCCTATATCCGGACCCTCGTCCCAGTCAAGTCCGCACTGTTTAAGGGTGGAGTATATAACATCAGTCGCACCCTCGACAAATCTTTCCCTGTCGGTATCCTCTATCCTGAGAATGAAATCGCCGTCATTCTGCTTTGCTATAAGATAGGTAAAAAGCGCTGTACGCAGATTGCCTATGTGCATATAGCCTGTCGGTGACGGTGCAAATCTTGTTCTGACTCTTTTCATTTTAGTTACCTCTCATATTTTCAAATATAGCTTTCGCCTGCAAAGTATTTTTCTTTATCTCGGCTTTTAGTGCGTCAAATGAATCAAATCTCCTTTCGGGTCTGATAAAGTCATAAAGCTCTATCTCCAACATCCTGCCGTACAGGTCGCCCGAAAAGTCTATGATATATGTTTCGGCAAGCGGTGACGTATCCTGTCCGACAGTCGGCTTGACACCTATGTTAGTCACCCCTGCATAGACCCTGCCGTCTATATGCACGCCCGAAACATACACGCCGAACCTCGGCAGCACAAGGCTTTCGGGCAGCTGCTGGTTTATTGTCGGGAAGTCTATCGTTGTACCTAAATGGTTGCCGTGTACGACTTCAAGGCAGTAGCCGTAGTTATAGCCGAGAAGTCGGTCAGCCTCCCTTACATCGCCCTCTCTTACGAGCGAGCGTATAAGTGACGAGCTTATCCTTTTGCCGTTATCATCAAGGCGCTCGACGACCTTTACATCAAAGCCGTACCTCCTGCCGTACCGTATGAGCGCTTCGCTGTCGCCCTTTGCCCCGTGCCCGAAGCGGAACTTCTCGCCGCACACACAGACCTTAGCGTGCATCTTATCTCTGAGTATCAGCCTTGCAAAATCCTCAGCCTCCATATTTTTAAGGGTATGGAAGTCAGGAGAGAATATACTCTCTGCTCCTGCACGCCGGAGAAGCGAGCGCTTGAAATCATCAGTGATGAGCATTTTATACCCCTCACCCTTTGTATCGACTGTACCGGTATCGAATGTAAACACCGCCCGGGTAAGCCCCTCACAGGAGAATGCTGTTTCAAGCACACGCCTGTGTCCACGGTGAACGCCGTCAAATATGCCGAGCGCTACCGCTGAATATTCTCCGGGGTCTGCCCCTGTCAAAGTTATATCCTTCAAGGGTATGCCCCCGTTTCTTAGTAAAAGTTGCGAAGTGAGCGCACTTCGTTTTTGTCATTATCAATATATGCGACCGATAAAAGCACATCTTTGCTCTTGATCAACAATCTTTGGCTTTCATCATTTGCCTTTATACCGAGCTGTACGGGTCTGAACTTTACCCCGTTTTTAAAATGCACAGTCTTTTTCTCATCGAGCTGCACGACAGGGTATCCGTCAAATACACGTTCAAGGCTTATGACAGCCTTTCCTATCTCGCCTTTGTCGGCAAGTGCCTGAAGCTGATCTATCGTCAGGCACTCATCAAGTGAAAAGCCGCACGCCCTTGTCCTTACAAGGCTTGTCATGACGCCGTGAGTACCGAGCCTTTGTGCTGCGTCTGCAATGAGCGTTCTTATATATGTGCCCTTGCTGACCGTCAGCTCTGTTTCGCCCTCACGGGTCTGTTCATCGTAGCTTAAAAGCCTGATACTGTGAACATACCGCTCCTTTGGCTCACGCTTTATCTCTTTGCCCTCTCTGGCATATTCGTAGAGCTTTTTGCCGTCTACCTTTACCGCCGAGTACATAGGCGGTGTCTGCATATACACGCCCTTAAAGCCGGACAGCACACTTTCAAGCTGCATCGCCGTCACAGGCACGTCATCAGTTTCAAGCGTCACGCCCGTTATATCCTGCGTATCAGCAGACAGCCCGAGCTTAAAGCCTGCTCTGTATTCCTTACCGCTTTCAGGCAGGATATCACACGCCTTTGCCGCCTTGCCTACAAGCACCGGAAGCACGCCCTCCGCCATAGGGTCAAGTGTGCCTGTATGCCCTATGCGCTTTATATGCAGCATACAACGCAGCTTTCCGCAGACATCAAAAGATGTCCAGTTTTTCGGCTTGTTTACAAGTATCACGCCCATAAGGCTGCTGTTATCAGCCGTCATACTCTTCCCCCAGATCGTCAGCCACGGCTTTAAGTACCATTTGTCTTACTTCTTCAAGGGTGGCATTTATCTCACAGCCGGCTGCTCTTATATGTCCGCCGCCGCCGAATCTGCGGCAGAAGGCAGACGCATCCACCTCCTCGGTAGTACGCACAGAGAGCTTATAAACATTCGGGTGACGCTCCTTGATAGTTATACCTATCAATACGCCCTCAATTTCAAGCGGTATGGATGCAAGCCCGTCAAACTCCGCAGGCTCTGCGCCCACGCTGTTCATAAGTGCCTGAGTCAGCACTATCATAGTACACTTATCATCAAAGTGATACTCCATATTTGCGATGACCTGCTGCTCAGCCTTTATCCTGCCTTTGGACTTTACGTCAAACATCTTTCTGTTGACAGTTTCAAAGTTTATATCATACTGCATAAGGTCTGCCGCCGCCATATGAGCTTCAGGGATAGTGTTCTGATATTTAAAGCACCCCGTATCAGTCGCTATCGCCGTATAAAGGCACAGCGCTATCTGGTCATTAAAATCATATCCTATGGTTTTGAAATACTCATAGAAGATAAGTGCTGCGGCAGATGCTCTTGCATCAAGAAATGTTTTCTTTGCAAAGAATTTATTGGAAATGTGGTGGTCAATACACAGGTCGATCTTCCCCTCCTCCATGAATGAGGAAAGGTGCGAGCCTAACAGCTTTACGTCGGCTACGTCTACCGCTATGACAAATTCAGGCTCAAAGCTCTGCACATAGTATCCGTCATAGAGGAAATTATACCTTACCGGGAAATTCTCACTGTTCAAGACATTTGCCTTCTTGCCAAGGTCACGCAGGTAATTGCAAAGCGCAAAGCCGCAGCCCAGCGTGTCACCGTCGGGGCTTTTGTGCGTAAGTATCAGCACATTATCGCAGCCCTCAAGTATACCTTTAAGCTCGAAGAATTCACTTTTGTCCATATCTATTTCCTTTCATATCCTTACGCCTCATCACTGTCTTCCTTTTCGTCAGTAATGATGCTTTTGAGCTTTTCATTTATCTGTGCCGAATGCTCTATTGAATCATCGGCGATAAATCTAAGCTCGGGAGATCTGCGCAGCCCCAGAACGTTTGAGATCTCACGCTTTAAAAATCCGCTGGCACTTTCAAAGCCCTTTACAGCTTCCTTTGCCGCCTCGTACCCCTCGAATGAGGACACATATACCTTACAGTATGACCCGTCGCCTGCAACGTCGCATCTGACTATCGTGAGCATACCGTTCTTGTTTATCCTCGGGTCTTTAAGATCTCTTATCTTGCCCGAGATTATACGCTTTATATCCTCACTCATTCTTCCTGCTTTGTGTGAAGCCATATTACTGTTATCCTCCTTTACAAGTGAGAGTTTTCAGGAAAGGCTCATCAGTCTCTGTATTCCTCCATAACGAATGCTTCAAAGATGTCGCCTTCCTTTATGTCTGAGAACTTTTCAAGTGTGATACCGCACTCAAATCCGGAAGCCACTTCCTTGACATCGTCCTTGAAGCGCTTGAGCGTGCTCATCTTATCCTCGGCGATAACTATACCGTCACGGACAACTCTTATCTCGTCGCTCCTGCCGATCTTGCCTTCAAGCACATACGCACCGGCAACATTGCCGACACCTGTGATCTTATATACCTGACGCACTTCGATACGGGCAGTTTCCACCTCTCTGAACTTAGGTGCGAGCATACCCTTCATAGCGTCGGTTATCTCTTCTATCGCATCATAGATTATCCTGTAAAGTCTTATATCCACGCCGTCACGCTTAGCATTCTCCTTAGCCACAGGGTCGGGTCGCACGTTGAAGCCTACGATCAGAGCGTTAGATGCGTTTGCAAGCATTACATCGCTCTCGGAAACAGCGCCGACACCGCCGTGTATCACCTTGACTCTTACCTCGTCGTTAGACAGCTTCTCGAGGCTCTGCTTTACAGCCTCTACCGAGCCCTGAACGTCCGCCTTGACTATTATCGGCAGCTCCTTCATCTCGCCCTCGGAGATCTGGCTGAACAGGTTTTCAAGTGTTACCTTATGGTACTGTGCGAACTGCTCCTCCTTAGCGTCATGCTTACGCTGCTCTACCAGCTCTCTTGCGAGCTTCTCGTCCTCGACTGCGTTGAACACATCGCCTGCACTCGGGACCTCCGCAAGACCTGTTATCTCAACAGGTGTGGACGGGCCTGCCTTATTGATGCTCTTGCTGTGGTAGTCGGTCATAGTCCTTATCCTGCCGACTGCCGTACCTGCGATGATGACATCGCCTGAATTGAGCGTACCGTTCTCAACGAGAACTGTCGCAACAGGACCTTTACCCTTATCAAGTCTTGCCTCGATAACAGTACCCTTGGCAAGTCTGTTGGGATTAGCTTTGAGCTCCTTGACCTCGGCTACGAGAAGCACGTTTTCAAGCAGCTCGTCTATACCTTCGCCTGTCTTTGCAGACACCGGAACTGCGATAACGTCGCCGCCCCATTCCTCGACTACCAGCTCATGCTCTGTGAGCTGCTGCTTTACTCTGTCGGGGTCTGCGCCCTCTTTATCCATTTTATTGATAGCCACGATTATAGACACACCTGCTGCCTTTGCGTGGTTTATAGACTCTATCGTCTGCGGCATGATACCGTCATCGGCAGCTACGACGAGTATAGCTATATCGGTGATATTAGCGCCCCTTGCTCTCATAGATGTGAAAGCCTCATGTCCCGGGGTATCGAGGAAGGTTATCTTCTTGCCGTTATATCTTACCTGATATGCACCTATATGCTGTGTGATACCGCCAGCCTCGCCTGCGGCAACATTTGCGTGTCTTATCCTGTCAAGGATAGATGTCTTACCGTGGTCAACGTGACCCATAACGACAACGACAGGGCATCTCTCAACGAGATCCTCTTCCTTGTCCTCCTCGTCCTCGATAAGGCGCTCCTCGATCGTTACGATGACTTCCTTTTCCACCTTAGCGCCCAGCTCGTCTGCCACAAGTGCAGCCGTATCGAAATCTATCACCTCATTGATAGATGCCATAACGCCCAGACCCATGAGCTTCTTGATGACCTCGGTAGCTGTGACTTTCAGTCTTGATGCAAGCTCGGACACCACTATCTCATCAGGGATAAGCACCTTGAGCTGCTGCTTTCTTGCACGCTCAAGCTCCAGCCTTCTGAGCTTATCCTTCTCGCTTTCAAACTCACGCTTGCCGTGGCTGCCCTTCTGCTTTTTATACTGCTGCGACTTCTGGGTGAGCTTCTGCTTCTTGGAGTAGTTATCCTTTCCTCCGCCCTGCTTGGAGCTTGCCATATTGTCGTATTTTTCGTTATACTTATCAAGCTCTGTATAGCTGCCTCTTGTATCAACTATACGCCTGTTAGAGCCGCTTGATTCCTCGGATACTGTATAGCCCGTGCTGCTTTCATTAGATGAACCGCCGCCCAAGAGCTGCTGTCTGCCGTGGTCGTGTTTTTTCTCCTTCTTTGCCTTTTTCTCCTGCTTGGACTGATTGATAGCCTTTGCAGTATCGAACTTTTCAGCCTTAGTCTTTTCCTTATCGGCCTCCGGCTTCTTAGTCTGCTTTTCAGGCTCAGGCTTTTTCTCCTCAGTCTTCTTTTCTTCCTTGACTGCTGCCGGTTTTTTCTCAGGCTCTGCCTTTTTCTCCTTTGCAGGCTTTTTCTCTTTCGGAGCAGGCGCTACGTTATTTTCAAAATAAGGTGAAAGATCTTTAAGCGCAGTCTTCTGCGTGAAATATTCAAATACAAAGCTGATCTCGTCCTCAGTAAGTGCTGACATCGCTTTCTTGACGTCACCGCCGAGAGTGCCCAGGCACTCTATAAGGTCATTATTTGTAAGCCCGAGATCCTTTGCAAGCTGATTTAACTTAACTGTCGAATTCTTCATAGGCGATTTTGTCCTCCTTAGTAACTAATCTATGCCGTGAAATTCATCTTCATTTATTTCTATGCTCTGCAATTTTGCCATGAGCGACTTTGCAAAGCCCTTATCGGTCACCGCTGTGATACCTGCACGCTTGCCAAGCTCCTGCCACACCTCGTCCATCGTGATGCCGAGCGACAAAAGCGGCACGTCATATTTAAAACAGAAAAATTTAAGCTCTTTGAGCGTCTTAGGCGACAGGTCAGTCGCTGCACAGCAGCAGCAGGCTGTACCGTTTTTGCAGGCGGTCTTTGCCATATCGAGCCCCAGCTCGAGCTTGCCTGCTCTCCTGCACATCGTCACGAGCCCCATGATATTCTTACTCATCTGCACTCAGCTCCTTTTCAAGGCTCTGATAGACCTCATCGTCTATCCTGCACTGAAAGCTCTTTTCAAGCCGTCTTGCTTTTTTTGCAAGCGACAGACAGGACACATTTTTGCATATATATGCTCCCCTGCCGTTTTTCTTGCCTGTCAGGTCTGCACTTATCTCGCCCTCTGCGGACTTGACTATGCGGATAAGCTCTTTTTTGGGCTTCATCTCCGAGCAGCCGACACACATTCTCATAGGTATTTTTTTCTGCTTCATAGCGGTTTTCCTTATTTATTCCTCTTCTGTTTCTTCCTGCTCCTGAGCAGGTCTTTCCTCACGGGGCTTCACATCTGCCGCATCAGGCTCTTCGGGTACTATATCTATCTTATAGCCTGTGAGCAGGTTTGCGAGCTTTGCGTTCTGTCCCTTATTGCCGATAGCAAGTGAGAGCTGTCTGTTGGGAACTGTGACTCTGCAAGCCTTTACCTCCGGGTCATCATCAAGTATCTCTACCTTTGTGACCTCGGCAGGGGCAAGCGCCATAGCGATGAACTCCTCATCATTCTCGGAGTAGCCGATAATGTCTATCTTCTCGCCGTTTAACTCATTTACAACGTTTTGTATCCTTGATCTTCTCGGACCTATGCAGGCACCGACTGCGTCAACGTTCGGGTCCTTGCTCCACACTGCCATTTTTGAGCGTGAGCCTGCGACTCTCGATATAGCCTTTATCTCGACTGTACCGTCGTATATCTCGGGGACTTCAAGCTCGAACAGTCTTTTTACAAGATCCTTATGTGTTCTTGAGATCCTTACTGCGAATCTCTTATCAGGCTCGGAAACGCCCACGACATACACCTTTATGATGTCGCCCGGCTTTAATACCTCGCCCGGTATCTGCTCACGGCGTGAAAGGAATATCTCGTTTCTGTTGTTTGCGTCATTCTTGTCTATGACAAGTATCGCATTGAGCGTTTCAGGCTCTACCTTCTCAACTGTTGCGGAGATACATTCCTTCGCCTTATCGGAATACTGTGCTATCAGTCTTTCCTTTTCTATCCTCTTGATGTCGTTTCTTATAGACTGCTTTGCAGCCTGTGCAGCGACTCTGCCGAATTTTGCGGAGTTGAGCTTTATCTCAACAGTACCGCCGACCCTTGCACGCTTGCTTATCGTGAGTGCTTCGTCGATATTTATCTGATTTGCAGGGTCTTCCGGCTCGCCCTCGACTACGTCCTTGATTATCTTCATCTCGAACTTCCCTTTTTCGGGGTCGATAGTAACGTTTATATTCTCGCTGCCCGGGTAGTCCTTTTTGATAGCCATAAGTATGCCTGCTCTTATCTTTTCGATAAGTACCTCAGCGTCGATATGGTTGTCTGTTTCAAGTGATGTCAGCGCATCAAAAAAATCATGGTTCATTTTTCTAAGTTCCTCCTAATCTCACATCTGTCCGTCAGATATTCTTGCCTCTTGCCTCTTGCCTCTAATCGAACAGATCATTGTCATCGTAAAGCTTTATATATGCACAATCGGAAATCTTTATTTCAATAGGTTCCAAGACATTTCCGTCGTCATCAGTTTCATGCCCGTAGAGCTTTTCCTTGTCATACGAATCAAGCCCCACCAAAAATTCCTTTCTGCCGTCTGCCGCCGGTCGGATGAGCTTTATTTTGAGCGCATCGCCTATACAGGCTTCAAAATGCTCGGGGCGTCTGAGCTCCCTGCCAAGCCCGGGCGAACCGACCTCCAGCACATACTGCTCCTTTATCGGGTCTTTTTCATCAAGCAGCTTGTTTAAAGGTCTTGTGACATTCTCACAGTCCTCGATGCTTATACCATCGTCCGAGTCTATGAACACCCGGAGGTAGTAGGTAGCACCCTCCTTTTCATACCTTACGTCCCACAGAAACAGCCCCAGCTCATCACATATCGGCTGTGCCATTTCTCTGACCAGTGCGGCGGTATTTTTCTTTTCCATAACATTCCTCATTTCGTTACAGCGCTATACAAAATCAAAAGACCGGAAGTGGATTCCAGTCTTTGTAATAAAACTATCATATATATTATAGCACAACGAAACAACTTTTGCAAGCAAATAATCCCGTTTTTTAAGATATTTTTTGAACATTTAGAGAAGTATTTGTAAATTCTCCCATATGCAGGCTTTTACCCGGCTGAAAACTTCTTATACCTCTCTTCCCCGGCGGTATTGCCTTTATCAGTCCTGAGCGAACGTGCCGAATATCCTGTCGCCTGCATCGCCAAGCCCCGGCACGATATAAGCATCGTCGTTAAGACATTCATCAAGCGCACCTACATAGATCTCAATATCAGGGTGGGCTGTCCTTAATCTTTCAAGCCCTTCGGGTGCGGCTATTATGCACATGAATTTTATTTGCGTGCAGCCCTTTCCCTTTAAAAGATCTATCGCCGCCGCAGCAGAGCCGCCCGTCGCAAGCATAGGGTCGGTGACGATAACTATTCTCTTGTCAAGGTCGCCGGGTAGCTTTGAGAGATACTCGTGCGGCTCGTGGGTAGTCTCATCACGGTAAAGCCCGATATGCCCGACCTTAGCGCCCGGCAGCAGCGAGAGTATACCGCCTGTCATGCCGAGCCCAGCACGAAGTATCGGCACGACTGCGGCTTTTTTGCCCGAAAGCACCGGCTGCATACTGTCACATATGGGTGTACGCACTTGCACCAATTCTGTCGGCAGGTCACGGAGCGCCTCATACGCCATGAGCATGGAGATCTCCTCGACTAACTTGCGAAACTCCTTTGTGCCTGTATCCTTATCCCGAAGCAGAGTTATCTTGTGTTTTATAAGCGGGTGGTCAAAAATCATAGGCTCTTTCATATCATTACTCCTTTGTGTCGTACTCTGCTATATATGGCAGGTTCCTGAAATACTCCGCACAGTCAAGCCCATAGCCTATCACAAACTTATCAGGTATCGTAAAGAGCGTGTAATCAGCCTCAAACCCCACCTGGCGGCGTGAGGGCTTATCAAGCAGCGTTATGACTTTAAGTGAGAGAGGAGATCTTTCTTTGAGCATCTCAACTATCTTTTTCAGCGTCCTGCCGGTGTCTATTATATCCTCGGCTATCAGAACGTGATAGCGGCTTATATCCTGCGTCAGGTCGTAGGTGATAGTGACCTCCCCTGACGAATCAGTGCCTTCGTAGTAGCTCTGCGCCGCCATAAAGCCTGTTTCAAACGGTATATCTATATGCCGTTCAAGATCAGCCAAAAAGACGAACGCCCCCTTTAATATACTGACCACAAGAAGCGGCTTGCCCTCATACTCCCGTGTTATCAGTGCGCCGTACTCTGCGAGCTTTTTATCTATCTCGTCTTTTCTTATAAGGACATTTTTTATCCTGCTTTTATATTCCTGTATATCTGTCAGCACAATATCACACTCCTCTTTTTTAGTATAGCACACCTCAAACGATTTTTCAAGGCTGATTTTTATTTATATAAAGTTAGCAGGCGCTAACTTTATTAATTAGTTATACCATGCTAACTAATTATTAATATTTAGTTAAACTTTGTTCAAAACACTTGCATTTTCTGAGATTTATGTTATCATTATTATAGCGGATAAGTTTCCGTAGATTTAAGGATTTAGCCGTGTTTCACGGCAGAGGATAATGAGGAGGATATTATTATGGCTTACAAGATCTCTGATGAATGTATCGCTTGCGGCGCTTGTGCAGAAGGCTGCCCCGTAGGTGCTATTTCCGAAGGCGACGGCAAATATGTTATAGATGCTGATGCTTGCATCGACTGCGGCGCTTGCGCTGGTGTTTGCCCTGTTGGCGCACCTGTTGAAGGCTGATAAAAAGCACTATGCTCCCTGCCTGACGGCAGGGAGCATTTTTTGTATGAGCGGCGGTTTATTGACATTGTTCTAATAATATGGTAAAATGAGCTTATCATAAAAGATACAAAAAGGTGTGGATACACATTGAAAAAATTTATAAGCATAAAAAACGAATACACTGTAAGCGATAATCAGTACCCGGAAAAGAGTGCTGAGTTTATCGGCAGCAGTCTTAAAGAGATAGGCATAAACAAAAAGCTCGCCCAGAAAACTGAGCTTTTGTGTGAGGAAACTATCACGCAGATGACAGCGCACGCCCCGGAGAATGCTTCTCTCGGTGTAAAGATACGCCGCAGCCTTGGTGATGTCTATGTATCTCTGCAAATGCAGGGCAGTGAGTTCGATATGCTCGATGCGCCGGAAAGCTACTCTGATGAGATGTCAGACGAGCACGCTCAGACGTTTTTCCGCTCGCTGCTTTTCCGCTCGCTCGGGGAGAATTACAAATACTCCCACAAAAACGGTGTGAACAAAGCACGCATCGCTGTTGGTACTTCGCAGCAGTCGGGGCTGATATTTACGATCATTGCCATGCTGCTGGGGCTGTTTGTCGGCATACTTATGAAGACCATTATACCCGAAAGTGCCGTTGAGATAATAAGCACCTATGCGCTTACGCCTTTTAAAACAATGTTTATGAATGCGCTGAAAATAATAATAGCGCCGGTAGTGTTCTTCTCGATAGTCACCTGCTTTTCGCAGTTTGAGAGCGTTGCAGAGCTGGGGCGGCTGGGTGCGAAGGTCATGGGTATGTACCTGTTGACGACAGTTATCGCTGTGGTGCTGGGGTTCACTATGGTAAGCCTGATACAGCCGGGTGAGTTCGGGTTTGCGCTCGGCACTGAAGCTGCCGGTGTTAACGTATCTGCTGATGTTGATACGTCATTATTGCACACCATAGTGGATATAGTTCCTGACAACTTTTTAAGCCCGTTTCTTAATTCCAGTACCTTGCAGATAATCTTCTTAGCGATACTGTGCGGTGTAGCCGTCGGCAGGATAGGTCAGTATTCAAAGCCTGTAAAGGATATTTTTGAATCGTGCAACTCTTTGTTTTTAGAGATAACGATGCTCATAGCAAAAGCTATCCCGGCAGCGGTGTTCTGCTCGGTGGCGCTTTTGGTGAATGATATGGACGCTAAAAACCTGCTCTCCGTTTTAGGCGGTGCAGGCGTTCAGATATCGACTATACTTACAATGATGTGTATTTACGGGCTGCTGGTGCTTATCCTTGCAAGAGTCAACCCTTTGAAGTTTTACAAGAAAGCATCAGAGGGCATGATAACGAGCTTTACACTGTGTTCAAGCTCGGCGGCTATGCCTACTAATCTGCGTGTATGCACTGACAAGCTCGGTGTACACCCGAAGGTGTGCAACTTCTCCATTCCGCTCGGTGCGACTGTGAATATGGACGGGGTCTGCATATTCCTGTCAGTGCTCGGAACATTCATCGCAAGGGCATACGGCGTTGATATAAGTTTTGAAACTATGATCTCTGCGGCTATCACGATAATACTTTTATCTCTTGGCGCTCCGGGAGTGCCGGGAAGTGCGTTTATATGCCTGGGCGTGGTACTTAAAGCATTTAATGTCCCGATAGAGGGCATGAGCCTTATGTTTGCGGTAGCGCCGATACTTGATATGTTCGATACTATGTCAAACACCACCGGCGACGTGGCAGCAGCTGTTATAGTCGCAAAGAGCGAAAAGCTGCTCGATATGGAAAAATACAACTCTTAGGAGAAAAACATGGCAGACAGATTTATGAAAATTGCGATAGACGAGGCAGAAAAAGGCATTGCTGCCGGGCACGGCGGACCTTTCGGGTGCGTGATAGTCAAGGACGGTAAGGTCATAGGAAAAGGTCACAATGAGGTGCTTTTGCAGCACGACCCCACCTGCCACGGTGAGATAATGGCTATAAGAAACACCTGCAAGGAGCTTGGCACGATAGATCTCACAGGCTGTGAGCTTTACACTACGGCAGAGCCGTGTCCGATGTGTCTGGGGGCTATACTGTGGGCAAATATATCAAAAGTCTACTACGGGTGCAGTATAAGCGATACTGACAGTATCGGTTTTCGTGACGAGGTATTCTATGATACATGGAACGACAAGGCACGGGAGATGCTAAGCGAGCTTGACCGTGAGGACTGCCTTAGAGTATTTGACAAGTATAAAAAGCTCAGAGCGCAGAGGTATTAAGATGATAAGATACATTCACGAGCCGACCGATCTTCAGTGCGGACAGGCTGTACTTGCTATGGTGCTGGGCATGAGCGCTGATGAGATAGTCAGATTTCTTGACAATGACAGGGAAACAGATCTTAAAGAGATGAAAAACACCCTGCGTCATTTCGGGGCATGGGTATCGGATCAGCGTGTGGAGGTAACTGAAAAAGAGCAGCTGCCGAAGATCTGTATGCTAAGCCTTGAAACGCCACGCTGCTGGCACTGGTCGCTTTATGCGCACGGCGTTTTCTATGACCCGGAGCATGGGGTGATGAATGATTTCCCGACTGCAAAGCGCAAATACTACTGGGAGATACGCCTTGACAAAGAGGGATAAAAGTGGTACAATGTAATTGTCAAAAAATTATCAGGCACACAGGTGCTTTTTTCCGAGGTGAACCAGATGTCTAAAAACGGCACAGTATCTGCTTCCGTTATAAAAAGACTACCGAGATATTACAGATTTTTAGGCGAGCTTATCAAGCAGGGCACAGAGCGCATCTCGTCAAGAGAGCTTGCAGCGCTTATGAAACTCACCGCCTCGCAGATAAGGCAGGATCTCAACTGCTTCGGCGGCTTCGGTCAGCAGGGGTACGGGTATAATGTGGAGGAGCTTCACACGCAGATAGGCAGGATATTAGGCGTTGACAGGAAGTTTTCCACTATCCTGATAGGTGCGGGCAACTTAGGGCGTGCGATAGCGTCACATATAAATTTTGAATCACGGGGCTGCCTGCTTATAGGTATGTTCGACTCAAACCCCAAAATGACAGGCAAGGCTGTCGCAGGAAGTACAGTCAGGCACACAGACGAGCTGGAGTTTTTCTGCCGCACGCACAAGCCTGAGGTAGCGGTGCTTTGCATACCAAAGGACAACACCCAGGCGATAGCCGAGCAGCTCGTAGGGCTGGGGGTAAAGGCTTTCTGGAATTTCTCACATTACGACCTGAGCGTAGATCATGAAAACATAGTAGTCGAGAATGTCCACTTAGGCGACTCGCTGCTCACACTCACCTACAGGGTGAATCATCTGCTTCACAGCGATGATGAGCAGGAGCAGAAAGACAAAACAGAATAACACAAGCACACGCCACAGTTCACCGCTGTGGCGTTTATAGCAAGCCGACCAACAAATATACACAAAAGGAGAGAAGGATATGGGAGAGTACAGGTTTTCAGTTATAATACCGGCACACAATGAGGAAAAATACATAGGTAAATGTTTAAGGGCGATAAAGAGTGCGGCAAAGTACGTCCATCCCGACAAAGTGGAGGTGATAGTGGCCGCCAACCGCTGCACCGACAAGACAGAAGAGATAGCCAAAAAGCTCGGTGCCAGGGTCGTGTGCAACGAGCAAAAGTGCATAGCAGCTGTAAGAAACACAGGCGTCAGAGCTGCAAGCGGTGAGATAATAGTGACTATCGACGCTGACAGCCGAATGACAAAATACTCGCTGCTCGAAATAAGGGAAAAGCTCGAAAGCGGAAGATTCATCGGCGGCGGTGCTGACCCGAAATTTGACAGGATGTCGGTAGGCATGGCGTTCTCGGCTTTGTATGTGGCAATAAATCTTCTGCCTATAATGATAAAAAACGGCGGCTATCTGAGCGGCGCTATGTTCTGGCTTTACAAAAAGGACTTTGACGCTGTCGGCGGCTTTGATGAGAGCCTTCTGAGCTTAGAGGATATGGACTTTGCGTGCAGGCTCAAAAAACTTGGCAAGGCAAGGGGCAGAAAATACGGCACGCTCAAAAGGTCGCACGTTATTACCTCATCACGAAAATTTGATGAGTTCGGCGACTGGTATCTTTTCAAGAACCGCAAGCTCACTAAGAGGATATTCACAGGAAAGGACAGGCAGGCGGCAGATGAATTTTACTATGATGTAAGGTGATAAGATGCGTGAAAAGATCTTTGGATATGCTGTGAAGGAATACGCTGCAAGCCCCGAATACCTATGGGCAAGATACCCCGGCTATGCGGTACTAAGACGCTCTGACAGCAAAAAGTGGTTCGCAGTCATAATGGACATACCATTTGAAAAGATAGACCCCCGGAAAAGCGGCACTGTCGATGTACTTAATGTCAAGGTCGATGATGTTATGCTTCGTGATATGCTGCTGACACAGGAGGGGTTCTACAAAGCCTACCACATGGCAAAGGGCAGCTGGGTGAGCATCTCACTTGACGGCAGGGTCGATGAAAGCAGGATATACGAGCTTATAGATATGAGCTATCAGGCAGCAGGCGGCGGACGGAGGAAATAGTATGCACGATATATGGAACCCCTGGCACGGCTGCATCAAAAAAAGCGAGGGCTGCGACAACTGCTATATGTATTTCCTTGACAGAATGAGGGATATGGACGGAAGTGTCATCTTCCGCACGAAGGCAGGCTTCAACTATCCATTGCAAAAGGACAGGCAGGGAAACTACAAGGTAAAAAGCGGCGAGATGATAAGAGTCTGCATGACATCGGATTTCTTTTTGGAGCAGGCGGACAAATGGCGTGACGATGCGTGGGATATTATAAAGCAGCGCAGCGATGTGAAGTTCTTCCTGCTGACAAAGCGTCCCGAGCGTGTAAGGGACTGTCTGCCCTACGACTGGGGCGACGGGTGGGAGAATGTCTTTATGAACGTCACCGCCGAAAATCAGGCAAGGGCTGATGAGCGGATACCGATACTGCTAAGTCTGCCGTTCAAACACAAGGGAGTGATGTGTGCGCCGTTCATCGGAGAAGTAAGCATAGAGAAATACTTGCAGTCGGGGCAGATAGAGCAGGTGCTTTGCGACGGCGAGAATTACGACGGCTCACGCCCGTGCAGGTACGAATGGGTAAAGCGCCTTAGTGATGAGTGCAGAAAATATAACGTCACATTCGTTTTCTGCGGTACGGGCAGAAGGTTTATAAAAGACGGGAAAATGTACAGCTTAGAGGGAAATATGCAGACCGTACAGGCTCACAGGTCAGGGCTGAGCTTTAAGGGCAAGCCTATGGAGTTCAAGCTATATGACCGGTGGGGCATTGCCATTCCAAAAGAGCAGCTTTATAAGCCGTATTTCCGTGAGCGGTGTGACACCTGCGGTATGAGGATAAGCTGCAACGGCTGCAGCAACTGCGGAAGATGTGAAGGCAAGGGCGAGGTATTGCCCTGAGCCACGAAAAAGGCAGCATAAAATCCCGGAGGGAATGACCTCCGGGATATATTTTTACGCACCTGCCGGGAACACCTCGTCCTTGTGTGCCTGCATTATTTCCTTTGTTGCGGGAGCTATGTCGTCAAGGAGTCCGTTGCCGTCGTCCTGTCCGCTGGTCTTCCACGCCATTACGCCGTCATAGCCGAGAGAATATGCTGATTCGTATTCCTCCTGCAATGTCATCTTCTGGGGCGTGCCGGGGCATTCGCCTATCACTGTCGGGCGGTCGGTGTCAAGCCCGAACTCCTCCGGCGACTGCTTGAACGGGTTGCCCATGCCCGAGCCCTCCTCCCACGGATACCAGTGAGTAGAGTAAAAGTCCACAAACGCCTTGTCCTTATTATAATCAGACCCGTCCGGGATAAGCGATGACAGGTATTCATTGCTTATCTTGTTGCCGTTTATCTTGTCGGAATTATACTTGGGCATACCCATGCCGACTGTCACTAAAACATCTGAATGCTCATGTATCGCAGCAGCAGCCTTTGCGTAGTAGGAGCTGAGATCTACCCAGTCGAGCTTGCCGCACTCGGAGTTTTCATACACCCAGTCAGGCTCGTTGCAAAGGTCTACCGACCAGAAATAATCGCTGCTGCCGAATTTCTCAACAAGCGGTATGATGTAGTTGTTTATATACGCATCGGTCTTTGAGCCGTCTGTTATAAGCTCACGCCACGCTGCGAACTTCTCCTGAGAATCATCGACATCCTCATCGTCCTTGTAATGGTCAAACGACTGCACTGTCGCCATTATATAGACCTGATTTGCCTCTGCTATGCTGAAAAGCTCTGCAAGGTCCTTCCAGTGCTGCTCGGTCGCACCCTTGAAATGCCCCTCGTCGTCGATATCCATACCGACCTCGCCGTTGCAGGAGATCCACACACGGGCGCAGTTTATGCCATTTTCGTGCAGTTCTCTGAAATGATCGTTCCATTCCATAAAGCTGAAAGAGCCGCCGAAGTCGTTCCACTTTATCCACGGGGCATTAGCGCCGTTTACCCACAGGCGCTTGCCGCCGACCTCAAAATCAGCACCGTTTACCTTTATCCTTTTGCTGCCGTCGGTAGTCGTCTTGAACTCCACCGCACTCTCGGTGCTGTTGCCCGAAACGGTATCGCCCGACACCTTCTGCGAGGACGATTCCTCACGGCACGATGCAAATGACATTGTCATGACTATTGCGGATATAAATGCTGCGGTTTTTGTAAGTTTCATAATTTTCTCCTATTCGTTGTAATTGAGTTTGTGTCGTATGCTTTTGCAGTCGGGGCAGTACTTTGAAACAAGCTCCCAGAACTGCGGTGAATGGTCCATATGCACAAGATGACAAAGCTCGTGTATTATAACATAATCCACGCACTCGGAGCTTTTCTCATAGAGGTAGAAATTAAGCGATATATTCCCCTCGGAGGAGCATCTGCCCCAGCAGCTCTTCATCTTTTTGACGGTTATCTTTTTAGGGCACAGCCCGGTAAGGTCTATAAGCCTTTTACAGCTCTCACGCAGGATATCATTTGCATAGTCTGTTATAAATCTCTCTGCGTCCTGCCTTACCATATAAGCATCGGCGCCGGCTTTCGGTACGCTGATACAAAGATATTCTCCGTCTATGAACGGATCTTTATGCCTGTCAGGTGTTATAAATCTGAGTTTCAGCACGCCGCCTGCAAATTCAAACGGCTCGCCGTCTGTGTAGTCTTTGAGCCTTAGCGGTGCTTTTGCACAGCTTTCTAAATTCTTTACTATCCACTCCTCACGGGAGTTTACAAACCTCATCATTTCCTGATAAGACATATTAGGGGGGACTTTTATTATTACCTCCCCCTCCTTTATATTTATATAAAGGTTCTTTCTTCTGCCACGGTCTATCACAGCTTCAAGCTCTCTGCCGCTTTCAAAAACTATGATCGCTCTTTCTCTGCCCATTATCCTAAATATGATTCATGCACATATCCGGTAAGCTGACCGGACACGTCTAAGAATGTCGCCTTTACATAGCCGTTCTCGTCAGCTTCTGAAAGGATAGTCACCTCTACCCCGGGTGACATACATATTATCGCCTCGCCCTCGGGAGAAGGCTCTTTTCTTAAATATGCGTATTCAAGCACACTCTTTGTGCCCATGCCCTCCGTGGTAGTCGTTGTGGTTTTCTTTTCCTTGTCGGCTGATTTTTTGGTGGTCTTTTTCTCCTGCTCAGTGCTTTCAGTCTGTGCAGGGGCAGCTTCTGCCTTTGTGACAGTCGCTGTATCGAGCCCTATCGGCAGGTCGCTCTCAACGCCCGAGAAAAGGCTTTTAGCAAATATTATTATGACCCCTATCACGAACACCGCCACTACGATTATAGCGACAACGCCGACAAACTGGTTATTAAGATCCTTTGATCTTCTCTTACTCAAAACTATTCTCCTTTGTTTTCAACTTCTGTTTCTTTTGTTTTTTCTGTATTTTCTTTATCCTCATCAGAGGCATCTGTCATTTTTATGTCCTTGGTCTCCGAGTAGAAATTTATGATTATAGATGTTATCAATGCAACTACTATTATCCCGTAAATACCGAGTATGACCGATATTACACGCCCTTCTAAGGTAGTCGCCGTAATATCGCCAAAGCCGATAGTCGTGACTATCGCAAAGCAGTACCACAGCCCGTCGCCGAAGCTCTTTATCGAATCCTCATATATCGGCAGCACCATTGCCGACGAAACTATCAGTATGATAAGCCCCAGCAGCACCTCGGAAGCCATTGATTTTATAAAGATACGCTTTAATATATCAAAGCGTATCTGCGACATTGCGATCATTACAAGCCTTATAAAGCAGTGCGTCAGGATCATTATCGGAATGACCAGCATTGTCATGTACATGAGCTTTTCTTCTTCAATAAAAAACGGTATCAGTATCATCAGCAGGATAAGTATGATAAATATTATATTCCACGTTCTTGCAATAATCTTTTTAGTTATTGTCAAAGAAAGTACTCGTGAAAACAGCAGCACTGCACCATAAAAGCAATATGTACAGCACATTGTGATAAAAGCACTGTTTATAAATATCAGTGTGAGCGCACCTGCAAACATCAGCACCGCCTCAACAAGAAACCTTATTCGCTCGGACTTCTGAGCCTTGTCTGTCCGCCACATACTGAATACATTGGATACACCGAATAATGCAAATACCGGTATCATCAATCTGTAAATGGTCGGATCGTTTACTTCAAGTCCCTGCGTCCTGGCGCTCAAAAGCATTGTAGCGAACATCGAAAGAATCTCTGCTGCTTTTAAGTATCTGCGGCGTTTATTTACCATTATACCCCTCCTGCTGCTGCGCTTGACATACCCTTGAGAAAGTCACACGCAAGCTGAAACAGCCCGTCGATGTATAAAAATACTATCACAGCGACACCGATGACCGGTATTGCTATATCTATAATGATGCTCTTGTGGGTCTTTGTATATGAGAACAGCAGCAGCACCGGGATTATAAGTATAAGTGCCGCAGTGCTTCCAAAGCCCATATTCACGACAATGTCGTTGACCCTGCTAAATTCAGCTTCATCTGCGGTGTCTACATTCATGGAAAGGATAAGCATAATCTCTACAATGATAGAAAGCAAAATATCTAAAACAGCATATATAAGTATACGCTTGCACAGGTACTTTGAAAACCTGAATGAATTATGGTTTGTATCAAGATACGCCTGGTAGTCCTCCTCGGTCTTTCCGTTTTTAAGAAAGCCCTGCTTTGTTGATTTGAAATACCGGGCTATCGAGATAAACAGAAGAAAGCTAAGCGGCGGCTTGGTCGTTAAAAACGGGAACACGAACACCGACAGCTTTATCTTATGCAGAGCTGCAAGCATGATAAGCGTCATAGATGCAGCCTCATAAAGTATCGGCAGTATTATAAGGGATCTGAAAAGATATATCTTTTTCCCCTGAAAATGCGTCTTTGGCGTGTAGTTTACAAAAAACAGCACCAGCGTACAAAGTGTTAAGTCTATAAAGATGTTGAACGCATAATAACCGGGAGAATTCTCCTGTGAGAATATATCCCTTAGTGCCGCAAGCACCAGCTTTTTGTCACCGAGCAGCGCCTCACCTGCCGGGCGGATATATCTGAAATACCCGAAAACAAAAAGCAATATTATACCGAAAGCGATAGCCGAGTTATTGATAATGACTCTTTTATAGTTGCCTCGTCCGCTGAGTATCGTCGCAAAGCCGCCTATGAGCATCAGCGATACCGAGAGATCCTTGGCAAACGACAATACATCCGATGCAGTCTGGTACTTTTCATTCCCGATGGCTGAGTACATACCAAGTATCGAACTGTAACACGCTACTGCCAGAAAGAACCAGCCTATTATCTTTATATACCTGTATGACAGCTTACCCTTGTAGGCAATGTCATTTTCAGAAGTTATCTCATAGTATTTCAGCTTCTTTTTCTTTTCCTTTATCATTCTTATCACCTTTTGATGTTAATGATACTCACTCCTTGCGATGATCTTGTCAAGCAGCTTGCCGTCCTTGTATTCGTAGATGAACACCGCTGCCATCATAAGAAAGCCTATCACTGACAGGATAACAGCGAGCTTGAGATAATTAGGTGAGAATTTCATCTCGATGACATTGTTTCCATATTCAAGCGGTATCGTTATAAGTGTACCGAGAGTTGTCTGATAGTCTGCCTTTTTGCCGTTTACCGTTACTGTCCAGCCGTCCTGAGCGGGAATGGTAGTAAGAAGATACATTCCGTTCTTCTTGACATTGACCGTTCCCTTGAGCGAGGTGTCGCTGAATTCATCTATCTGCAAAATACCATTATCCCTGATAGTCGCAACTGCGTTTTCAAATGCTTCCTTATCGAAAGTATAGAACAGCTCGTCACGCCAGAAGGCTTCGTTAGTTTCATCAACGAGCGTTATCCTTATCCTTACCTCCTGATCCTTCACATATTCGCCCAGATCAAGTATAGACAGATCGTCGCCCTCAAAGAACGCCCCTGCGAATTTCATCTCATTCTCAGTGACCTGCCACTCGTCCTCGTCCTGCACCCAGATATTGCACTTGCGCTCGTACTTGCTGGGCAGGTACATATAAAGGTGGCTGTTCTTATCCATTCTTACCACATAGTCAAGGTGCGACTCCGCCTGGCTGGTATCCTCCTTCATGAATTTCTTATGCCCGTCCGTAAGTCTGCTCTCAGCGATATTCTCACGGTCAGTGTTTATCGGGTCAAGCCTTGTCATATACTGAACATAGTTATCTCCGCCGATAATGCAGTTGAAGATCTGGTTCTGGTTTTCAAACGGGTTATCGTCACTCATAAGGGCGTTTATTATACGCTCACTTGACACCATGCCAAGCCCGAGGGCATTCTTGTTCTCATAGAATTTATACTTAGCCGCTTCCCCCTGATAGGTCGTCACCAGCTTATAGTCAGAGGGCACCTTTATCCTTGTATCGACATAGCGGTTGTTGTCACCCTCTTTTTTCATGATATACTTTACATCAAAGAATGAGTCTGTCATCATAGTCGAGCCGTCGTACTTTGTATAATGTCCGCCGTAGGCGTAGCCTAACTGCTTTAAAAACGTAAGCGCCGGCGCTATCATAGTAGAGCTTGAATGTGACAGCGAATAATACCCCACACCGATAGCATCATTCACGGTACGGTGGAAGTTTGCCTCCATTCTGTAATACGGCTCATCGTCGTATTCCTTCATCGCCCCGACTGCCGCACGGGTATCTGACATATACGGCTCATATGACGTATATGTGCTGTACGCCACGTCCTTGTCTATCTTCTGTAACGTATCAGATGCGTTGCAGAACATCTCAGTCGCTACCAGCATGACCATTATCACAGCGAGCGGCTTTGACTTTTTATATTTTCTGTGCAGGTGGATAAGCGCAAAATACACCGACAGAGCGATGATCGCAAACCATATGCCCTGTATTCTCCAATGCACCTCGCCCTGGTCGTCAGCCACAGAATCAAATATCTGGAAATGCTCATAGTTCTCCCTCTCGCACCAGAACAGGAAAACGAGCAGCGAGATGAACACGCCGCCTATCTGCTTTGAGGTAAAGCCGTCAGAATTTTCAAAAGCCCTGTAACTCATCCACACAAACATAAGTGAAAATGCGAACGAATACCTGAAAGGCAGCCAGTTAGGCACCTGGAAGCCGTGCATCACTATATCGAGCGGCTTTATATACATAAGTATGAAAAGCACCGCACAGACCAGACCCTTTGACACCTTTTCTTTCATGCCTATCTTTTCGTTCATAAAATACAAAGGCACAAGTATCAGTGCTGCTGAGCCGCAGTAGATAACAGGCAGCCCTTCGGGGTACACTGTATCATAGCTCATAGGGAACAGCTTTGTTATAAATGTCAGAAAATCGAACTGCGTAGCCATTGAGTAATCAGGCTCGGTGAATTCGAGCTTGCCGAGCTTTAACGAATTATACACAGGTATAAGCACTATGCAGGCACACAGCAGTGATATGACAGTCGATATGCCGAATCTTAAAATAGTCAGCAGGATATTCTTTGCAAACACCCTGCCCTCCTTTGACAGGCAGTATGACACAAAATATATGAATGTAAATATCCCCACCATATAGCCTATATAGAAATGGGATAAAAACATAAGCGCCAGCGGTATGATGAGCGGCAGCATCCTGCCGTCATCGACAAGTCTGTGAACGCCCCATATTATGAGCGGCAGCAGTATCAGACCGTCAAGCCACATCGGGTCCATAAACTGTACCACCATATACGCCATAAGACTGTAAAATGTCGAGAACACTATCATAGCCGAATTGCCGGGCTTGCCCGTCTTTCTTAAAAGATAGGCAAACGTCACCGCCGCAGAGCCTACCTTTAAAAGCTGCATAAGCTCGATAGCGCCGCACATCATAGTCCTCGGCAGCAGGCAGACCACCAGCATGAACGGGCTTGCAAGGTAATAGCCGTATATTCCGAACATATCGCCGGATAAGTTTCTTGACCAGTCGTACACCATGCTGCCGTCGCCCCAGAAGGCATCTCGCATAGCTTCGTAGTAATACACATACTGCCCGTTAAGGTCAAGCACCAGCACCGAGTTGTCACCGAACGGGTGTACTTCAAACACAGCATAGGCGATATACATAGTCACAAACGGCACAAGGAACACAAGCAGGTATATCTTCTTGCCGTCGATCTTTCTGAAAAACCTTGTGCTGTTTATCCTGTCAAGAACGCTCTTTATTGCCGATATTACAGTTTTTATCTTGGATGTTTTCTGAGTAGTTACAGGCGTGGTATTTTCCATCAGTCGTCTTTCTCTCCGTTTTGCTCTCTTCCGTTTCTCACAACATTTCTTATTATAAAGCGTGGGCGTTTCTTTATCTCCTCATATATCTTAGAAAGATAATACCCTATTATGCCTAAGCTGAACATTATGATGCTCGACATGAGCAGCTGCAAAATGATAACAGTCGAAAAGCCCTGTGCCGAATTGCCGAGTATCTTGTTCACAAGCGTATGCGCACCCAGTATAAGCGTTATCAGGAACGTGACGACGCCGCAGAATGTCACTATATGCAGCGGTGCCGATGTAAATGATGTAATAGAGCTTACAGCGTATTTTATAAGTGATGACACGCTCCACTTGCTTTCTCCTGCGGCACGCTCGGCGACCTCAAAGTACACCTTCTCGGTCTTATACCCCACCCAGCTCGACATAGCCCTGAAAAACGTCAGGCGCTCGGGCATATCATTAAGGCTGTCTACGACGCTCCTGTCAAGCAGCTTGAAATCAGATGCCCCCGACATATCAAGCCCCGACGAGCTGTTTATCAGCTTATAGAACCACAGTGAGAACGCCTTGTAGACCTTGCTTTCCCTGCCACGGTCCTTCTTTCTGCCCTCCACCACGTCTACGTCGTTATACTTCCAGATGTTATACATCTCCACTATCACCTCGGGCGGGTGCTGAAGGTCGCAGTCCATAAGCACGACTGCGTCGCCCCTTGCAGTCCTGAGCCCTGCAAAGATTGCCGCCTCCTTGCCGAAGTTTCTTGAAAAGTTCACCGCCACGACGTTCGGGTCAGTCCTTGTAAGGGAAGTAAGTATATCCCATGTTTCGTCCTTAGAGCCGTCATTTACGAAAACAAGCTCATAGGGTATACGGTTATCCTTCATGATCTTTGATACCACCTCGGCAGTATGCTCTATATTCCCCTGCTCATTATAGCTGGGTATCACAATCGACAAAAGATCCTTTGCCACGTTTTTCTCCTCTTTCTTTTATGTATAGTTGTCAGTTGTCCTTTGTTCTCCTTTAAAAGTATGCAGCACATACATTTAAAGCAAAACAAAAATATTCGGGACGCTGAAGCGTCAGCGTCCCTGCTGATATTACTTTGTAAATCCGACGATAATAACGATAAGACCTATCACAGCGCAGGCTATACCGCCAATAAGCGATGCCTTCTTTGCGGATTCCTTGCTCTTTACAAGCTCCTCCTCGCTCTTTGCCGTAACTATGAACTGCCTTGACTTGTCGGTAGGCGGTCCTATCATAAGAACGCCGCCGTTCATATACGCTTCACCCAGAACATACAGCTTCTGTCCTACGTTGAATGCCATCTCCACCTGCCTGTAACCGAGCATCCTGTGGTCATTGCCGCCCACAAAGCCGTTGTCGAAGTTGCGGAATATCCTGTTGCGGTTCTGGAAGAAATTATTGTTGTTATAAGACTGTGCAGGCTCGAACCTGTCCATAGTCTTGACAAGGTCGAATGCCCCTGCCACGCCGACAGTCTCTATCGTGATAGAGTCGCCGTTGCCGTCCGTCAGGATAAGCTCCTCGCCGGATTCCTCCTCGCTGATCTTTTCCTCGTGCTTGACAGTCCTTGTCCTCATATTGCCGTTGCTGTCACGCTCTCTTATAGTTTCCTCCGTCACACGGTATGTAGTGGCGGTGTAGTAAGCCGCATCACGCTGGCTGAACGGTGTTTTCTGGGGGTTTTTGGAAGTGACCGTGCCTTTGAGTTCGCAATACTCCCTGTAATCAGCACTTATAGATGCCATATCCGCAAGTGCTTCCTTAACGTCTGCGACGGTAGATGTCTGTGTCGCCTGAATATCAAGCAGTGCATCGCCGGTCTTTCTTCTCAGGAACCACGCAAGATACACGCCCAGTGCTATCAGAGCCACACCCAGTACGATATACATAAGCATAAATATTTCTCCTATCTTATTAATACCCTTTCCCCGGTATAACAGGAAAAGGGCTTAATAGTACTATCAGTAGGTGCAGATCATGACTCAGACGGTGTCTGTCCCATTTCAGCCATAAGTCTTGCAAGCTCTGCATCAACTGCGGAATCCTTTTCAAGCTGTGCGAACTCGTCAGGACCATTCGATGTACCTGCAAGGTCTGCGAATGCGTCTGCTCTTGCTTCCTTGCTCTCGATCTTCTCCTCCATCTTGTCAAGCTTTGCAAATGCGCTGGAAGAATCCATATTGCCAAGGCTCTTTGCCATTGACTGCTGAGCGTCTGCCATCTTTGAACGTGCGATGAGCATGGACTGCCTGCTCCTTGCCTCGTCGAGCTTCTGCTTGAGAGCGTCCACCTGATTTTTAAGAGCATTTACCTGTGTGGTAGCCTGATCGTACATTGCCTGATACTGCTCTGCCTGCTTGTCAGCATTTACTTTATTTGTAAGAGCCTTCTTTGCAAGATCCTGGTTGCCCTGCTGGAGAGCCATCTTAGCCTTGTTCTCCCAGTCAGCGCTTTCTGCCTTAGCCTTGTCAAGGCTCTTCTTCAACTGCCTCTGCGAGCCCATTGCCGTACCCAGAGCATTAGTGCAGGTCTGCACCTCTTTCTCCATGTCGATGATGATCTGCTTTACCATCTTTTCAGGGTTCTCTGCCTTATCAAGAAGATCATTGATGTTAGCCTTTAAAATATCCCCGATCCTTTCAAAAATAGCCATAACTTATTCCTCCTATAACAATATATTTTATGTATTGTCCAACCTGTCCATAGTCTTTTCATACCCGGCTCTGAGCTGGTTGAAACGGTACAGAAAAGTCAGAGCAAATACAATACATACTATCTTGCTGCCTGCCGCTATCAGCCCCGTTGCCGTCACAAGTACCTTTGTGTGTACGAGCCTGTTTGCGACATCAAAGCCTATATTCACGATCACCGTCACGGTGAGCTTGTTCCACACCCTGCCGAGCTTTTTTACATCTGCCACGAACGGCAGAAGTATCTTGTGATTGTCAGCGTCCTCTATGACCTTGCCCTCGCCGCTGCGAAGTATCCTTATCATAAGCCTGTGCTGAAGATCTATCGACACGAACGTAGAGACCAGACCGCAGCCTATGCTGACATAATTCAACAGCTTGTCACTGAATTTATACGATATATATACGATGCCTGCTGTGAATACTGCGTGCGCCACGGCGGAAGCCACAGCGTTGCCCCTGAAAGCCTTGACGCCCTTGTCATGTATAGAGTATTCGGCGATGCCGATAAGTATCAGCACAAAGCCTACCGCCTTGACAGCATATGACACCCACAGCCCCGAGTTGATATTTACGATTATCAGCGCAAAGCCCGCAAACAAAAAATTCATGTTTATTCCCTGCCAAAAGATTTAATCGTTTTTGCCCTTGCCCGGCTTGAAAAGCACCTTTATGAGCAGACCTGCACCTGCTGCCACCATGCCGAACATAAGTGTATAGGTAAAAAGCGTACCCCTTATAGCGTGGAATGATATTGAAGTGATAAGTGAGATAAGTATTATAAGTACACCCAGGGCGCACACTATTGCGCCTATCGTTTTCTTTTCCATAAAAAAGCAAAGTCCTATCCCGACAAGAAGAGGAATGAGCATCGTACCCAAAGGCATTCTCAGACTTCCTATGCCCCAGTAGCCTGCGCCCCAGCTCGATGTCACCTCAAAGGAATTGAACACCCAGAAAAGTCCGCCGCCGAAAAGCAGGAACCCCATAAAAAATTCAAGCAGTTCATTCTGAGCCTTGCCGCTCTCAAGTGAGGGCCTTTTTACATCAAAGCTGATGCCGTCCGAGATCTCATTGACTATCTTTTTATTCTCTTTCAACCCTTTCACCCCTTTGTTCTTCACCGCCCCGTATGCGCCCCTTTGAACACACACTGAGCCAAATATATTATAGTACAATTTTCGTCGATTGTCAAGGGATTGTAATAATTTTGAAATAAAAATATCCAATTTGTATACTACGATAAAAGCTCTTTAAAACGTTTTTGAAAGATAGCCCTTCAAACGCCAATGAAAATGCAGGAATAAATTTAAAAATTGCATTTTGATTTGCAAAATACGTCACATAAACGACTTTTTGTGCTACAAAATTGTAAACAATTATAAAATTTTGAATTTTCAGAAAAATTCGCTTGCAAAATCGAAAGTAATATGATATAATAGTTACATTGATTGCGATTGCACTTGAAACGTTTAAGTGCGGCAAGCAAAAAATATATGATGGGAGTTTTTAAAATGGCACTTAAAAATGAATACCTCCAGAAGGTATACGAGCAGGTCGAGAAGAGAAATCCCGGCGAAAAGGAATTTCACCAGGCAGTTTACGAGGTTTTAGAGAGCCTTGTTCCTGTTGCTGACAAGAGACCCGACCTCATCGAGGCAGGCGTATTTGACAGAGTAGTAGAGCCTGAAAGACAGATCATGTTCAGAGTACCGTGGGTAGATGACAACGGCAAGGTACAGGTAAACAGAGGCTTCAGAATACAGTTCAACTCAGCTATCGGACCTTACAAGGGCGGTCTGAGATTCCACCCGACAGTATGTGCATCTGTTGTTAAGTTCTTAGGCTTCGAGCAGATCTTCAAGAACAGCCTGACTTCCCTTCCTATGGGCGGCGGCAAGGGCGGTTCCGACTTTGACCCCCAGGGCAAGAGCGACGCTGAGGTCATGAGATTCTGCCAGAGCTTCATGACAGAGCTTTGCAAGCACGTTGGCGCTGACACAGACGTTCCCGCAGGTGACATCGGTGTAGGCGGCAGAGAGATCGGCTACCTCTTCGGTCAGTACAAGAGACTGAGAAACGAGTTCGTAGGCGTTCTTACAGGTAAGGGTATGCAGTACGGCGGCTCACTCATCAGACCTGAGGCCACAGGCTACGGTGCTGTTTACTATACAGTTGAGATGCTTGAGCACTTCGGCGACAGCATCAAGGGCAAGACATTCGCAGTATCCGGCTTCGGTAACGTTGCTTGGGGTACTATCAAGAAGGTAAACGAGCTTGGCGGTAAGGTAGTAACTATCTCCGGTCCTGACGGCTACGTTTACGATGCAGACGGCATCACAGGCGAAAAGGTAGATTACCTCCTCGAGATGAGAGCTTCATGCAGAAACAGAGCTCAGGATTATGCTGACAAGTTCGGCGTACCGTTCTTTGCAGGCAAGAAGCCCTGGGAGCAGAAGGTAGACATCGTTATGCCTTGCGCTACACAGAACGAGGTAACTCTTGAAGACGCTAAGAACATCATAGCAAACGGCGTTAAGTACTATGTAGAGGTTTCCAACATGCCTACAACTGCTGAGGCTGTTGAGTACTTAAAGGCTAACGGCGCAAAGATCGCTCCTTCAAAGGCTGTAAACGCAGGCGGCGTTGCAGTATCCGGTCTTGAAATGAGCCAGAACTCCATGAGATACAACTGGACAGCAGAAGAGGTTGACGAGAAGCTCCATGGCATCATGAAGAACATCTTCAAGTCCTCTGTTGAGGCAGCACATGAGTTCGGTCTTGGTGACGATCTCATCGCTGGTGCTAACATCGCAGGCTTCCTCAAGGTAGCTGAGGCTATGAAGGCTCAGGGTGTTGTTTAATATACACTGACAAGCTAAAAGCATAATACATATCCGCTCGTGCTGACTCCTCAAGGCACGGGCGGATCTTTTTGCAAAAAAACACCCCAAAAGAGCTTTTTTCGATGAACTATTGCATATTTTTGCAAAATGTGATATAATAATATATAAATATTTTACAGGGGTGTAAGAATATGAACAGATTATCCAATATTAAAACAAGGCTTACAGAACTCGGGCAGGAACACCTTCTAAGATTTTACGACGAGCTTGATGATAAAGGGAAGGATAACCTTTTATCGCAGCTTGAAGGTCTTGACTATTCGGTGCTTGACATCGACGGCTCGGAGCTGCCGAGAGGCAAGTTTGAGCCGCTGGGCGCTATGACCACAGAGCAGATAAACGCAGACCGTGAGCGCCTTACCGAAATAGGACTTGATGCTATAAGACAGGGCAAGGTCGGCGCTGTGCTGCTCGCAGGCGGACAGGGTTCAAGACTCGGGTTCGACAAGCCAAAGGGTATGTTCAATATCGGTGTTGACAGGCAGCTTTATATCTTTGAGTGCCTTATAAACAACCTGCTCGATGTTGTAAAGCAGGCAGGGGCGTTCGTGCCGCTGTTCGTTATGACCAGCAGGCTAAACGACAAGGACACCCGTGAGTTTTTTGAAAGCCACGACTATTTCGGGTATGATAAAAATTACATTGATTTCTTCGTGCAGGAGCAGCTCCCGGCAGTAGATGTGGACGGCAGGCTGCTTTTAAGTGCCAAGGACACCGTCGCCTGCGCTCCCAACGGCAACGGCGGCTGGTATATCTCAATGAGAAAGTCGGGGATATTCCACCGGATAAAGCATTCCAAAAAGCTCGAATGGCTCAATGTCTTTGCTGTTGACAACGTACTGCAAAAAATGGCTGACCCCTGCTTTATAGGTGCGGTGATAGATTCAAGACGCACCTGCGGCGCTAAGGTCGTTTCAAAGGCTTCCCCTGACGAAAAGGTCGGCGTTCTCTGCTTAGAGGACGGCAGACCCTCGATAGTCGAATACTACGAGATGACAGAGGAGATGCGCACACGTCTTGACAAGGACGGCAGGCTCGCATATAACTACGGCGTTATACTAAACTACCTTTTCAGCATAAAAGAGCTTGACAAGGCGTTCGACATATCACTGCCAGTACACCGGGCGTTCAAGCAGGTAAACTACATCGACGACAGCGGCGAGCTTGTAAGACCCGAAACGCCCAACGCATTCAAGTTTGAAACACTCGTGCTTGATATGATAAAGCTGCAAAAAAGCTGCCTTGCCTTTGAGGTGGTAAGGGAGCAGGAGTTTGCACCTGTCAAGAACAAAACAGGCATCGACTCGGTGGACAGCGCAAGAGAGCTGTTAAGAAAAAACGGAATAAAAATATAAGGAGCAATGAAGATGCAGACATATCGTACTATGGAAGCGCTCGTCGAAAAGTCGGGCGGCAAAACAGTCGGCAAAGCCGCAGTCCTCGCCGAGGGCAATGCCGCAGAGCGTGATGATATTATCTTCCTTGAAAATCTGCCGCTGTTTGATAATGAGGGAAACATCATAGAATAACCACATACTAAAACAAGCCCATGGACTTTTCATCCGTCCGTGGGCTGTTTGTTTATGCTTTCGGGGGCATATCCTGCCTCTTACTTCTTATCTCTTACCTCTAAATCAGTAATTTTCGGCGTGAACCTCAAAGTACGACTGCGGATGTGCGCATACAGGGCATATGTCAGGGGCATTGGTGCCTACTACGATATGTCCGCAGTTGCGGCATTCCCACACCTTGACCTCGCTCTTTTTGAATACCTCCTGCATCTCGATGTTTTTGAGCAGCGCACGGTATCTCTCCTCGTGATGCTTTTCTATCTCGCCTACCGCACGGAATTTGGCAGCCAGCTCATGAAAACCCTCCTCCTCGGCGGTCTTTGCAAAGCTCTCATACATATCCGTCCACTCGTAGTTCTCGCCGTCGGCAGCGTCCGAGAGGTTCTCAGCAGTAGTACCTATGCCGTTTAGCTCCTTGAACCACATCTTTGCGTGTTCCTTTTCATTGTCGGCAGTCTTTAAGAAAAGCGCCGCTATCTGCTCAAAGCCCTCCTTCCTGGCCTTTGATGCAAAGTAGGTATACTTGTTCCTTGCCTGTGATTCGCCTGCGAATGCAGCCTCTAAGTTCTTTTCAGTCTGTGTGCCCGAATATGGGTTTTGCTTGTTTGCCATGATATTCTTCTCCTTTTTTATTTAGGCAACACCGCACGACCACCGGCGGATACCTTTGTGTGCCATCTGCTTGCCGGATTTCCGTCATAATACCCAATTTTACCTTGTCTTACGCCAGTAAAACTGCGGCAAAAATGGGCATTCTGACGAAAATCCGGACGGCGC